>JBAYFS010000013.1:0-22935 GCA_041667045.1 Elusimicrobiaceae bacterium
CGTCAATGAAAATGATGATCCGCTTCTGCTCGCTGCGAATCTCCTCAAGAATGCTCTTAAGCCGCTGTTCGAATTCTCCGCGGTACTTCGTGCCGGCGACGACGGAAGCCAGATCAACGGTGAGCAGTCTTTTGCCGGCTAAAGTGTCGGACACGTCGCCCGCCGCTATTTTCTGAGCCAGCCCTTCCACAATGGCGGTTTTCCCCACGCCGGGTTCGCCGATAAGCACGGGATTGTTCTTGGTGCGCCGGCCCAGAATCTGGGCCACGCGCTCAATCTCGGTGTCCCGTCCGATAACGGGATCCAGTTTTTTTTCAGCCGCCTGCTGAGTTAAATCGCGGGCGAACTCGTCCAGGGTCGGAGTGTTGCTTTTCGCTTTTTTCTTCGGCTCGGCTTTTTTGCGGGCTTCCGGCTCGTTCGGCTTGGACGCGGACTCCTGCGGGCCTTCCCCGATGTATTCCATGACGGTTTCGCGCACATCCGCCGGATTGAGACCGATGTTTTCAAGCACGCGGGCGGCCACGCCCTCCTCCTCCCTTATCAGGCCGAGAAGGATGTGTTCGGTGCCGATATATGAATGGCCCATCTGCTGGGCCTCTTCCACGGCATATTCCAAAACTTTTTTGGCGCGCGGAGTGAAGGGGATTTCGCCGTACTGGCTGGTGCTGTCGCCCGTGCCGACTATCTTTTCTATTTCCATCCGCACTTTTTTAAATTCCACGCCCTGGGAAGCGAGCACCTGGGCGGCGATGCCCTCGCCCAGCATGACAAGCCCCAGCAGAATATGCTCAGTGCCCACATAATCGTGGTTAAGCCTTTTGGCCTCTTCCTGAGCGATGAGAATTACTTTTTGCGCTCTATCCGTGAATCTGGTACCCATTGTTAGTCCTTTGCGCACGCGGTGCGTGCTGTTTTTTATGAAATAAAGTTTAAAATTGCGTAAATGGTATTATAGTAAACATTACTAGGCATTATCAACCGTATGGACAAAAACCGCCGGTTAATGGTAGAATCTACCTAATGCTTCGCGCAACCATAACAGCGCCGGCCGGCATACCCGGCTAAAAGCAAGCAGATATTAAACAGCTCTCGCCGGACATCTCAGCGGTTTTACCCGCTGGAAGGTTCGCGCGCAGGGTTTATTTATCAGGGTGATTAATGAGAGAATTCCCGACGCAAAACAAAACCGACCGGCCGCCCAGGCGCAATTTCCAGATCAGGATTTCGCCCGTGCGCGTTATTGACGAAAAAGGCGAAATGCTGGGCATTTTGTCCGTGGAAGACGCTATTTCCACAGCCCAGGACAGGGGTTTGGATCTTGTGGAAATAGTTCCACAGGCCAAGCCGCCCGTATGCAAAATAATGAACTACTCCAAGTTTCTCTACGAGCAGGACAAAAAGAAACGGGAAGCCAGAAGAAAGCAGAAATCCGGGGTCATAAAGGAAATAAAAATGCGCCCGAACATCGCGGCGCACGACCTGGAAACGAAGCTTAAACATCTGGAAGAAATCATCCAGAAGTACGACAGAGTCAGACTTACCCTTGAATTTCGGGGACGGGAAAACCAGCACAAAGATATCGGTCATAAACTCATCACTGACCTGATTGCCCGTTACCAGGACATCGCAACAACCGACACAGGAATCCAGAGTTTGGGGAACAAAATGTCGGTGGTGTTCAGCTCCAAAATAAAACCAGAAGGATAACATCAATGCCTAAGATAAAAAGCCACAGCAGCGCAAAGAAACGGTTTACCAAAACCGCATCCGGCAAATGGAAACACAGAAAAGCCGGACGCAGACATCTGCTTACCAACAAGAGCGCCAAATCCACAAAAGCCGATAACGTGCTCGGCTCGGAAATGGCAGAAAGCAAACTGTTAAACAAGTTTCTTCCCTATAAATAAGGGACTCGCGGCTCCGGCCGGAAGTTCCGCCGGGGAAGCCACGGGCTGGATGCAGGTACGGCAGACCGCAATCCGCCCTGAAAAGAATCAATGAAAAGGCGCTTGAGCAACCTCGGCGCCGGAGAAACAACATATGAGAATTAAATTCAGCGTACCCAGACACCAGAGAAAGAAAAAAGTATTCAAACTTGCCAAAGGTTATTACAGCGACAAGAGCAGACGCCTGAGAATGGCTCTGCAGCAGATCAACAAATCTCTCGTACACGCCTATACCAGCCGCAAAGACCGCAAAAACGACTACCGCCAGATCTGGATAGTCCGGCTTAACGCGGCCGTAAGAGAGCACGATATGTCCTATTCGCGGTTTATCAACGGCATGAAAAAAGCCGGAATTGAGATTAACCGCAAAATGCTCTCCGAAATGGCGATCAAAGATCCCGCTTCGTTCAAATCCTTGGTTGAACTCGCCAAAAAGTCCTGATTATTATGAGCCGCGGGGACTGGGAGGCGAAGTGTTCCGCCATAAAGGAACATTATCTTAAGACCTCGGAAGAAGCCGCGTCGCTCGAGGCGCTTGAAGAATTGCAGATCAAGTGCCTGGGCCGCAAAGGCGAACTTACCGAACTGCTTAAAGCCCTTAAAGATTTTTCCCTGGAGGACAAGAAACTTCTTGGTCCTCTGGGGAACTCTTTGAAGGAGACGCTTTCCGCCCTTTTTGAAGCCCGGAAAGCAGCTTTGGCGCGCCTTGAAACGAACAGCCAGCTCAATGCCGAAAAACTGGATATCACCCTGCCGGCGTTCCCTGTGCCAAGCGGCAGGCTTCATCCGCTGACCTTATCGCTGCGCCGGATGGCGGACATTCTGAAAAGCCTGGGGTTTTCCTGGGCGGAAGGGCCGCTTATCGAAAACGAGTTTTACAATTTCGACGCCCTTAACACTCCGACCCACCACCCGTCGCGCGACCAGCACGACACCATTTACGTTAAAACGGAAAAAGGGCCGCGCAATTTGATGCGCACGCACACCTCGCCCATACAGGTGCGTTATATGAAAACGCACAAGCCTCCTTTGCGCGCTTTCGCGCCTGGCCGGGCAATAAGAAACGATTCACTGGACGCCAGCCATTCGCCCGTTTTCCACCAGATTGAAGGTTTTTACGTGGACAAAAACGTCAGCATGGCGGACCTTAAGTACACGCTTACCGCTTTCATGGGCGGCCTGTTCGGACCGGACGCCAAAATCCGGTTCCGGCCCAGCTATTTTTCCTTCGTAGAGCCGGGCGTGGAAGTGGACGTTAAATGCGTGTTCTGCAAGCCCGGCGAAAAATGCCCCGTGTGCAAATCAACCGGCTGGATAGAAATGCTGGGCGCGGGCATGATACATCCGAACGTGCTCAAAGCGGGCGGACTTAATCCGGACGAATGGCGCGGTTTCGCGTTCGGCATGGGAGTGGAACGGCTTTCCATGCTGCTGTACGGAATAAGCGACATCCGCACTTTTTACGAAAACGATCTCAGGATCTTAAAACAGTTCTAATACCATGCTCCTACTTTACAGCTGGCTCAAAGATTTCATCGAAACAGACCTAACGCCGGACGAACTCGCCGGTAAATTCACCGCGCTCGGAATTCAGATTGAAGGCATGAAGAAAACCGGCGCCGAATTTTCGGGCGTTTGCGTAGCCGAGATTCTTAAAATAGACAAGCATCCGAACGCGGACAAACTGTCTTTGGTTGAAGTTGACACGGGCGCCGGAACGCAAACCGTGGTCTGCGGCGCGAAAAACATAGCCGCGGGCCAGAAAATTCCGCTGGCGCAGGTTGGCGCGAAACTGCCCGGAGGGACGCTTAAAAAGTCCAAAATCCGCGGCGTGGAATCCTGCGGGATGATCTGTTCTTCCTCCGAACTCAATATCACGGGCGGGCCGGAAAACGGTATTATGGTCCTCGACGCAAACCTGGCAAAAGGAACCGACGTTGCAACCCTGTTCGGCGAGCCCGACTGTATTTTCGATCTGGAAATCACGCCCAACAGACCGGAACTGCTGTCCGTGCTGGGCATAGCGCGCGAATTGTCCGTCCTGCTGGGAAAACCGCTTAAAAAACCGCAGGTAACAGCGCCAAAAGGCGCGGGCCCTTGCGCTCCCGTCACAATATCCGCGCCGGACGCCTGCCCCCGCTACACGGCACGCACGCTTAAAAACCTTGAGAACCGCCAGTCTCCCCCGTGGATGCAGGCACGCCTTAAGGCGATGAACACCAATCCCAAGAATGCGCTTATAGATATCACGAATTACGTTCTTTATGAAACGGGACATCCGCTTCACGCTTTCGATCTGGACAAGCTTGCGGGACCTGAAATCATAGTGCGCAAAGCCAACCCGGCGGAAAAAATTACAACTCTTGACGGGCGTGAAAACACGCTTGACGAAAAATGCCTTGTGATCGCCGACGCGGGAAAACCCGCCGCCATGGCCGGAGTCATGGGCGGCATGGATAGTTCGGTTTCCGAGAGCACGAAAAACATTCTTCTGGAATCAGCCTATTTCGCCCCGCCCGTTATCCATATCACCGCGCGCAAATACGGCTACCGCTCCGAGTCATCCTACCGCTTCGAACGCTCGACGGATATCGAAAACACGATTTACGCATCAAACCGAGCCACAGACCTTATTCTGGCGGCCTGCTCGACCCCACAAACAGAAGTTTCCGAACTGCGGGACGTCTATCCGGTCCCTTACGTTCCCGCCGAAGTTTCGGTAACACCGGGAGACATTAACGCCATTCTGGGCACGGATATACCGGACGACGAAATTCTGAGGATTCTGCGCGCTCTGTCGCCCGGCATGGAAGCCGCCGCGCTGCCCTGGCGTTTCAAAGCACCTTCCCACCGGCGCGACATTAAAATGAAATGCGATCTGGCCGAAGAAGTGGCCATGTACGCGGGCTACGACCGCATTTCCGACGCGCCCCGCCCCGCTTTCGTTTCCGTGACGGAAATGCCGGCGGAACAGGCGCTGTCCGAACAATTGAAAAACAAACTCGCCGCGGCGGGTTTCTGCGAAGTTTACAATTATGATTTCATCTCGGCCAAAGAACTGCGGACTTTCTGCATCAATCCGGAAACAACGCCGGAAATAGAGAATCCGCTCTCGGAAGACTGGCAGTATTTAAGGCCTTCCCTGCTGCCCGGCATAGCGCGCAGCGCGGCTTATAACGTAAACCAGTCCGGACAGGCCTCGTGGCTTTTTGAAACAGGAAAAGTGTACGAAAAAACGCCCGGCAAACCGAACGAAAAACTATATTTGTCAGCCCTTATGACGGGCACTTACCCGCAAGGCGTTTTCTGGCGCTCTGGCGAGATCAAGGAACTGGATTTCTTCCACGTAAAGGGCATTGTGGACAGCCTGCTCGCCCGCGTTGAAAACGTGCGGATAGTTCCCTGCTCGGAAGCGCCGGCCTACGCGCACCCGAAAATATGCGCGGACATAACGGTTAACGGAAAACCCGCCGGAAGGCTGGGCAAGCTGTATCCGGACACGGCGCGCGCGGCGTCTTTGTTCTCCGCTAACGCGTGGCTGTTCGAGCTTGACATAGACGCACTGGCGAAACACGGCGCGGGACAGGAAATGAAAGTAACCACGGCGCCGGCGTTTCCGTCTTCCTGGCGCGACCTGTCTGTCGTGCTGGAGAAGAACGCGCTGTTCGCGGATATCGAAAACACCGTTAAAGCCGCGGGCGGCCCGCATCTGGAATCCGTTTCCCTTTTCGACCTGTACGAAGGCAAAGGAATAGACGAAAACAGGAAAAGCGTCACCATGCGCCTTGTTTATAGGTCCGGCGAGCGTACTCTGCGCGACACCGAAGTAGAGGAATCATTCAACACCATCGTTAAAACGCTTTCCGAAAAACTTGGGGCCAGCCTCAGGAGCTGATAAGTGCTGACTAAATTCGACGTGCTGGAAAAACTTGTCGAGCAAACCTCCGCCCGCGTCAAGCAGCTGGAGCGGGATAACGAGCTTTTGAAAATCCAGGTTGACGGACTCAATAACGAACTGAAAAAATTCCAGGACTCGCAGGCCGACGTGCGCCGCCTGCTCGCGGAACGCGAAAGCGTGATGAAGAAACTGAAAAAAGTGGCCGCGCGGATAGAACAGGCCATGAACGCCGAAGCCAAATTCCTCAAAACAGAAGAATTCGCGCCTGCGGAACCTGAAACAGCACCGGACACGGCTGCCCTGCCCGAAACGGAACCCGTAGAAGATACCACAGCCGCGCCGCAGGAACCGGCAGACCAGACCGGCAGTACCACGGACTATGAGGACACTGCCGCGGATAGTTCCCAGCAAGAAGCGGGAACACCGGCCCCGGAAATCAGGGAACCGGAGCAAGCCGACAGTGAAGACAATTTTCCCACAACAAACGCCGACACGGACGAACTGACCGAAAACGCCACGGATTTCGACGTGGACGCTCTGGAAATAGTCCCCCCCGCAAAATCCACCTCCGCGGAACCCGCCAAAAAAGAACGACGCGACACGGAAGATCTCCCCTTGTTCAAAGATTTTTAAGCAGGCCTGAAGAACCCGGATAACATAGGCCTTATGGCTCATGCGGAAAGGTCCCGGAACCAGTACAATTGTATATATGAGTCCTTCTATAAACAAGATTTCGCTTGCCGCCGCGTTCGCGTGCGCGTTATTCTGCCCGCTGTCCGCCGCGCAAACGTCCGGGCCGAATATGTCGGCACTGTACCCCGCCGCTATGCACACGGGAACAAAAAGCATAAACAAATTTAAACCATACAAGTTGCTGTTCGTGCCGGGATTCATGTCCGATCTGGCTGGCAAACCGCTTACGCTGCCAACCGGTCGCAAAATAATCGTCGGGCAATATTTCAACGACCAGATAAACTGGGCCAAGAGCAAAGGCATAGAAGCCCTCAGAGTTGATATTGAATCGGAAAATCCGCCTTCGCAGAACGCGCAAATACTAGCGCGGGAAATCCTCAACTCCGAGAAACCGGTAATCCTCGTCACGCACAGCAAAGGCGGACTGGACACCCTTGAGCTGTTAATCAAACACCCGGATTTAAAAGCAAAAATAAAAGGCTGGGTCGCCATACAGGCTCCGTTTTACGGCTGCCCCTGGGCGGACTACCTATTCGACAAGCCCGCATTAAACAAAGTTTCCAAAACGCTGCTCACACTGCTGGGCGGCAACATCAGCTCGCTTGACAGCCTGCGGATGGAAACACGCAAAAATTATATGCGTGACAACGCCAGGGAAATTGAGAATATAACCGCAAACATGCCGGTTCTGTGCGTGGTGTCATGGAACAAACCGAAAGATCCGTTTTTAGCCGACCTGGACGCTAATTATAAAAGTGACGGAGTAGTCCCCGCGCAAAGCCAGAAACTGCCCGGAGCGCGCTATATTGAAATCCCCGGACTGGACCACCTGTCAACGGTCATGCCCATACCGTTTTGCAAACATGACAGGCCCGCGTCGCTGAAAGCCTTTCTGTTTCTTTTGCTAAAATGAAATGATTCGAGAGGAAAGAGGAATTATATGAAAACGATACCTGTTGTAAGCGAGATTGTTCTCGCAGCAATGCTAATCTGCATGCCGGCAATAGCCCAGGACACACCGGCGCAAATATCCGATGCCGAGCTGGCGGCGAAAGTAAAACCTTACACGCTCCTGTTCGTGCCGGGCTTTCTGTCCGACTTCCAGGCAGCCTATTTCGCGGACCAGATAAACTGGGCGAAAAGCAACGGCATAGACACGCTGAGGGTTGCCATCCAGTCCGAGAATTCGACGGCTCAAAACTCCAGAACAGTGGCGAGCGCAGTCAGGAAATCGAGTAAACCGGTGATAATGATTACCCACAGCAAGGGCGGGCTGGATACGCTTGACATGCTGATAAAATATCCGGACCTGAGGCCGAAAATCAAAGGCTGGATCGCCATGCAGGCGCCTTTTTTCGGCAGTCCTGTCGCGGACCGGGTATACGCCAATCCCGCGTTGAATCCGATGACACACATCATGCTTGAAATACTTGGCGGCAACATGGGTTCTCTCAACAGCCTGCGGGTAGCGGTCCGCACACGCTATATGAGCAAAAACGCGGCGTCAATATCATCAGCAACGGCAGACATATCGGTTCTCTGCGTTGTTTACTGGGTCAAGAAAACATCCGCTTTTTCCATGCTGAGCAGCAAAGACTACAAAAGCGACGGAGTAGTTCCCGTGGAAAGCCAGAAACTGCCGGACAAACCCTTTATCGAAATCGAGGGAGCCGACCATCTTACCGCCATACGCTCCACACCAGGAACCGATTACAACAGGGAAACCGCGTTCAAGAATTTCTTAAACACTCTGTTTAAATAGTATCCCAAAAGATTTTTAAGCAGGCCTGAAGAACCCGGCCAGCATAGACCTTATGGCTCATGCGAAGCCTGCGGAAATGCGATAGGATATCAGTGTGCAAACGCTAATTAAAATAGGCAAGCTGATTTTTACGGCGGTACTGGCGGTTTCCGTTTTACCGGTTCTGTACGCCAAACAACCCGCCGGACCGGACTTGTCCGATAAATATAAGGCGGCTCTTGCTTCCAGCCAGAAAATCGCAGATAAAGCCAACCGATATAAACTTATCTTCGTGCGCGGTTTTTTGTCCGACGCCCGGGACGATTATTTTGGCGACCAGCTGAAATGGGCGAAAGAAAACAGCATCGACGCGCTCCGGGTCAATATCGAATCGGAAGACTCTCCGGCCCAGAACGCCGGGATAATAACGGAAGCGATACGCCAGTCGGATAAACCGGTAATTCTTATCACACACAGCAAGGGCGGACTTGATTCGCTGGAAGCGTTTATAAAAAACCCTGCGATAAGAAGCAAAGTGAAAGGCTGGCTGCCGCTGCAGGGTCCGTTCTATGGATCTCCGCTGGCGGATCATTTTTACGAAAGGCCGGTTCTGCACGGTTCAGCAAGCCTTATGCTGTCAATCTTCGGCGGCAACATGGGCTCGCTAAGCAGTCTGCGCGTGGCGATACGCACCCCGTACATGAAAAGAAACGAGGCCGAAATCGCCGCCACACTTGCCGAAGTGCCCACCATCAGCGTGGCCTGCTGGAAAGACCTGCGGTTAAACCCGCTTCAGCCGCAACAATAAAAGCGACGGCGTGGTTCCGCTGGAAAGCCAGAAATTGCCCGGCGTTCCTTATATCGAAATACCAGACACGACACATAACGCCACTGTGATGTTCTCGGCATTCAGCAGCCAGGACAGGAACGCGTCGCTCAAAGCCCTTCTGACCGTTCTGCTAAGCAAATAAACGACTTTACAAAAAAGGAAAAAGTTATTTATGAAAAAACATTCAGCCACTATCAGCAAAACAATATTCGCCTGCGCGCTGGCCTGCGCCACGGTATTTCCGTCCTTCGCCCAAACAACCGCCGGGCCGGATTTAACTAAAGAATACGCCGCCGCCCTGACCGCGAAACCGGAACGCACGGCGAAGCTGAAGCAATATAAACTGCTGTTCGTGCCCGGCTTCTTGTCCGACGGCAGAAGCAATTATTTCGGCGACCAGCTGGCCTGGGCCAAAAACCAGGGAATAGACGCGCTGCGGGTTAAAATAGAATCCGAAAATTCTCCGGCTCAAAACGCGCTGGCGATAGCGCGCGAAATCCGCAATTCGGATAAACCGGTCATACTTATAACGCACAGCAAAGGCGGGCTGGACGCGCTGGAAACGCTTGTCAAAAACCCGGATTTGAGAAACAAGGTTAAAGGCTGGCTGGCCATGCAGGCCCCGTTCTACGGCTCGCCGCTGGCTGACCATTTGTACGGCAAACCACTGCTGCACACCGCATGCAACGCGCTGCTTTGCACCATGGGCGGCAATATCGGCTCGCTTAACAGCCTGCGCGTAGCCACGCGCAAGCGCTATATGCGCGAGAACGCGGCGGAAATAGCCGCCATAACCGCCTCCGTGCCCATTCTCTGCTTCGCCTGCTGGACGGACGGCAAAGTAAATCCCCTGACCACACTGACGAATTTCAACCCGAAGGAAAAGAACGACGGAGAAGTGCCCCTCTCCAGCCAATTGCTGCCCGCCGTGCCATATGTGCTGATTCCGGGCGTAGTGCATAACGCGTCGGTGTCGCCCCTGCCTTTCGTCACCCACGACAGGGCCAACTCGCTTAAAGCCTCCCTGCTGGTTTTGCTTAAATAACAATTTTACCGTAAAACAGATCCCCGCCCCCTCAGCCAAGGAGGGAGGTTGTCCGCTGTCAGACCAGACAGGAAAAGGTATAATGTGAAAAAGTGTGCGGAGGAACTATGGCCGGATACAAACACCAGTGCCGTTACTGCGGAAAACTCGTGCAAAACGACGCCAAAGTCTGTCCCGCCTGCGGCAAAACACGGCCCACAGGGCCGTTGCGCTGTCCCAAGTGTGAAACACCCGTAGAAGCAGTCGACAAAGCCTGCGGACACTGCGGCCTCCCGTTAGAAACCGTTTGCGCGCACTGCGGCAACAAAACTTTTTTCGGAGACTACTGCCAGTCCTGCGGCGAAAAGCTTGAGCCGCCGAAACGCACCGGCAAGAACCGTTAAAACCTCAGGGGGATAAGATGACAATGCAGGCTTTCACAAAAAATTTCGCCGACAACAGCACCGAAGCCGGATTCCAGTTCACTTTCTACTGCGATATCTGCCATGACGGCTACAAAACGGCATTTGTCGAATCCGCCACCTACAAAAAACGCGGGCTTCTGCGCATGTTCGGAGACGCCGCCAGCCTGCTCGGCTCGCTGACCGGCTCCACAAACATAGGCAATACCATCGAGCGCGGCGCGAACAACATTTCCACACGTTTTAACGGCATGTCCCCGGAATGGCAAAAGGAACATGACGCCGCTTTTGAAGCCGCCCAGCAGGAAGCGCTGGGACATTTCATGCGCTGCCCGCACTGCCGGGCGTATGTGTGCGAAACGGACTGGAACGAACAGTCCGGCCTTTGCGTAAAATGCGCGCCGCGGGTCAATGTGGAAATCGCCGCCGCGCACGCCGGCAAAATGGCCCAGGATATACGCGCCGCCGCAAAAACTGCGCAGGTTTTCTCCGGCAGGATTGAAAATCTGCAGACCCTCTGTCCAGCCTGCGGCAAACCCTCCGGCACCGGCAAATTCTGCGCCAATTGCGGCGCTTCGCTCGCGCTGAACAAGTGCCCGGCCTGCGGCGCGCAGGCGCAGCAGGGCGCGCAGTTCTGCGGAGAATGCGGGCACAAGCTTTAGAAACTTCGAAAAGAATTTGTAAAAGCCCCCGTCAAAGGGGGCTTTTTTGTCCTCCGCCAATTCGTCAGCAATCCTGCGCCTTCGTTTCGCAAATATTGTAAATTTTATTATAACTGTTTTACTTTTTAGTATAATTATGTTACATTTTATTTGCAGGAAGCAAAAACAAAAAGGAAAAGGAGCGGATATGCCGGCAAAAAAAACAACCGAAGGCGTAGTGCTTAAAAAATTCCTGGAAATCCCCTATGACGAACTTGAGGCTATGAATCTTGAGGCCGCGGAGCTGGCCCAAAAACTTTCGCCGGCCGAACTGGAAAAGAAATACCGCGCCTACCTGCTGAAGGAAAAATGCATCAAAGCCGTAACGTTGTGCTTCACCGATATCGAAGGCCGCTTTCACATGCTTGATTACGACAAGCAGTATTTTTTGCGCGCAGCCGAGAATCTCACCTTCGACGGCTCCTCCATACGCGGTTTTTCCGCACAGAAGGAATCCGACCTGCGGCTCGGCATTGACTGGGGCAGCATCTTCTGGCTCCCGTCCGACGTGTTCGGCCCGGGCAAAGTGATTATGTTCGCCTCGGTTTTAAACCGCGACAAAACGCATTACGAATCCGATTTCCGCGCGCGGTTAATCGAACTTTCGGCGGAGCTTCTGAAAAAACGCGGCATTACCGCCCATGCCGCTCCCGAAGTGGAGGGGTTTCTGGTAAACGGCATCAACGCCGAGCAGAACTACAAAAAGGAAGTGGGATTCAGCCTTATTTCCAGCGGCGGCTATTTCCACTCGCTCCCCTTAGACCGCCTGAAAATGTTCATAGACACCTCCGCCGAAGCGCAGCGGGCCATGGGCTTTAAAAACGAGAAAGACCACCCGGAAGTGGCGCCCTCCCAGTTCGAACTTAATTTCTCCTACGCCAACGTCGTGCGCACCTGCGACATAATCCAGCTCTACAAGCTGGTTTGCCGGCAGGTGGCCGCCAATATGGGCATGACCGCGACCTTCCTCCCCAAACCAGTGGCCGGAGTCAACGGCAGCGGCATGCACTTAAATCTTTCCTTCTTCAAAAACGGGAAAAACATTTTCCACGACGCGAAAGGGGAAGACCAGCTTTCCCCTCTGGCCTGGGACGTGATATCTAAGATATTAAACCACGCGCAGGAACTCTCGCTCATCTTAAATTCCAGCGTTAACGCCTACCGCCGGCTGGACCCGCATTTCGAGGCGCCTAATCAGATCAAGGTTTCCTCGGTGGATCGCGGCGCGATGATCCGCATTCCAGCCGGCAACGAAATGTCGGCCCGCATTGAAATCCGCTCGGTGGGGCCGGACGCGAACCCATATCTGGCGCTCTATACCCTGCTGCGCACCGCGCTCGACGGCGAACCCCTCACCAAAGACGGCACCAAACGCGACCGCGTGCGCTACCTGCCCGGTAACATTTACGACGCGATACGCATCTACCGCGCCAGCGAGTTCATGGCGAAAATCATGGGCGCGGCCCCGCACGAGAAATACGTTTCGTTCAAACAGGCCGCGGCGGACCGCAGCCCCAAGGAACTGGGCACGATAGTAAAGTCCTCGGAAGTGCTTTTCCACCACGAAGTGACAGACCAGATGCTGTGGCATAAGTTTTAAAATAACGGCAGTTTCGCGGGGCTTCGGAATCCAATGTCCGAAGCCCCGTTTTTTTTCGTGAATGTTTTCATTCGCGCGCGTTTAAAGTATCATAGTATTATCCTGAAACAAGGCTTATAAAATGGCTGAACAAATTAACGTTGAAATAAACAAAATACCGATATCCGGGCTGTTCCTGCCCAATGTCGAGGCGCTGGAAGCGCAGTTCCTGGCCCGCGCGGTGGAAGAACGCATTCAGAAACTTGAGCGCGAAACCGGCATAGTGGACAGCCTTAAACTGGCGCTACTGGCCGCGATGACTTTTTATTCCGACCTTGAAAAAGCGCGCGAGGAACTGGAGCACTACAGCCAGGCCAACGCGCAGAAAATGGACAAGATGATAAAAGTCCTGTCCGACTCGGTCAATAAAACCAAAAAGGATAAATAATACAACCGATGGACGAACTTTTCAGCGGGCAGGAGCCCATCCAGTCCGAAGCCACGGAACAGAACGTTCCGCTGGCGGCGTTGCTTGCGCCGTCGGGACTGGAGGATTTCGCGGGGCAGGATCATATCTTCGCGCCCGGAAGGCTACTGCGCCGGCTTGTTGATACCGGCAAAATCCGCTCCGCCGTATTTCACGGCCCGCCCGGCTGCGGAAAAACCGCCATGGCGCGGCTCATAGCCGCGCGCACGAACGCGAAAGTTTTCGAATTAAACGCCGTAACGGCAGGCGTGGCGGAACTCAAAAAAATCCTCGAGCACGCGAAACTGGCCTTTTCGGGCCGGCTGGAGCAGAAAAACACGCTCCTGCTTTTAGACGAGATACACCACTTCAACAAAACCCAGCAGGACGTGCTTCTGCCGTCGGTGGAACGGGGCGAGATAATCCTTATCGGCCTGACCACAGAAAATCCGTTTTACTATATCAACCGGGCGCTTCTGTCGCGCTTTTCGGTTTTCGAGTTCAAAGTTTTAAGCGAAGACGCCCTGCGGAAAATAATAAACCGCGCTTTAAGCAAAATCCCCGGCGGAAACGTGGCGCTCGCGCCCGAAGCCGAAAAGCATATCATCACCCGCTGCGGGGGCGACGCGCGCAAACTGCTAAACGCTTTTGAGGTGGCCGTGCTTTCCACCGAGCCCGGCCCCCAGGGCAACCGCCTTATTACACTGGAAACGGCGGCGGAATCCATTCAGGTGCCCGCCCTGCGCTACGATAAAGGCGACGACGCGCATTATGACCATATTTCGGCCTTCATAAAGTCCATGCGCGGCTCCGATCCGGATGCGACCGTTTACTGGCTCGCCAAAATGCTTGAGGCGGGCGAGGACCCCCGTTTCATAGCGCGCCGCATTTTCATCTGCGCCGCAGAAGACGTGGGCAACGCCGACCCCGTGGCCGTCATGCTGGCGGACACCGCTTTCAAAAGCGCGGAGGTGCTCGGCATGCCGGAAGTGCGCCTGCCGCTGGCGCAGGCCGCCCTTTACGTGGCTTGCGCGCCGAAATCAAACGCGGCGTATCTGGCAATAGACGCGGCGCTTGAGGAAGTGCGCACCGGCCCCGCGCGCGAAGTGCCGGACAATCTCAAGTCCGGCGGCAGGAACAAAGGCTACGTTTATCCGCACGATTATCCGGAACACTACACGCGCCAGCTTTACATGCCGGACCCGAAACAGTTTTACACGCCGACCGACCAGGGCCGAGAAAAAGCCATAGCCGAACGGCTTGACCGGCTGAAAAAGAAAAAATGAAACTCCCTCTCCACGGCAGGATATTAACGGTTTCCGAGCTAAACGGCATAATCAAGGATATGCTCGAAGGCACTTTTCCGGAAATGCAGGTTAAAGGGGAGATCTCGAACCTGCGGCCCGCGTCGTCGGGCCACGTTTATTTCGATTTGAAAGACCGGGATTCGCTCATTTCCGCCGTCATGTTCAAATGGGTTCACATGAAAACGGAAATCCAGCTCAAGGAAGGGCTGGAAGTGACGGTGCGGGGCGAGTTGTCCTGCTACGTCAAACAGGGCCGCTACCAGCTCATGGTGAAAGCCGTGGAGGGACGCGACCAGGGCGAACTGTTCAAGGAATTCGAACGCCTGAAAAAGAAACTCGCCGCCGAAGGTCTTTTCGACGCGGCGCGCAAACGACCCCTGCCGCCCTTTCCCCAGCTGATAGGAGTGGTCACCTCGCCGACCGGAGCCGCTCTGCGCGATATCCTGACCGTTTTAAAACGGAGAAGCGCGAACGTCAACGTACTGATTTCCCCGGCTCTCGTGCAGGGCGAAACGGCGAAAGACAGTATAATAACCGCGCTTGAATACCTGCACCGCGTTTCGCCCCGCCCGGACGTTATTTTACTGGGCCGCGGCGGCGGCTCCATTGAGGATTTGTGGCCTTTCAACGAAGAAAGCGTGGCCCGCGCCATAGCGGCTTCCGAAATTCCGGTCATTTCCTGCGTGGGGCATGAAACGGATTTCACCATAGCGGACTTCGCGGCCGATTTAAGGGCGCCAACCCCGTCCGCCGCCGCGGAACTGGTGACCGCGGATTCCCAGGAAATGATTTCCAAGCTTTATTTCATGCGCGGCAGGATTCTGCAAAGCATGCGGCTGATTTCGGAACGCCTGTCGGGCAGAATGAACACGGTGCTTAATTCGCGCCACATGCGCCGTCCGGAAACCCTATGGGCCGACAGAATGCAGGAAACCGACCGCCTCGCCGACCGCCTGCGGCTCGGCATAAAGGAAATCGCTGCTTCGCGCAGCGAAAAACTGACCCTTTTGCGCCACAAACTGCCGGCGGGCGCGAACGCCGCCATAGCGGCAAGCGACCGCACTCTGTCCGCTTTGTCTGAAAAAATACGCGCCCTGAACCCGTCCGCGGTTTTAAAACGCGGATATTCGATAGTCAAAAACGCGCGGACCGGCGCGGTGGTGACGGACGCGAACACCCTGTCCGCCGGTGACACGATCAATCTGTCCTTCGCCGCCGGAACACGCGACGCGGTGATCACAAACGGCGAAAGGATACGCCGCGCGCAGACCGCGCGGCCCGACCAGCCGTCCCTTTTCGGAGAGGAAAAATGAAACCTAAAAACACATTTGAAGAAAAACTGGCCCGCCTCGAAAAAATAGCGGCGGAACTGGAAACAAATTCGCAGGGACTGGAAAACTCCATCGCCCTTTTTGAAGAAGGCGTGGCGCTGTCCCGCGAACTGGAAAAACAGCTCACCGACGTGAAACGCCGGGTGGAAATAATCACCGCCGGTTCCGGCGAACCGGAAAAAAAACCTTTTGAGGAAACCGGCAGTTAAACCCGGAAAACATAATGCCAGACATTCATACCGCAACCAACACCGTAAACCCTTATGCTCCGTGGGACAGGCTGCCGCCCCCGCCCCGCAAACTGCCGCGTACGGCGATTTTCAAAAACCTGTTCGGCGGCGGCTTCAGCCTGTTCGGCAACATTCTGCTTCTGGCGGGCGCGCTCACCCTGTCGAGCCACCTGCCGATAACCGATTTCACCGCGCCCAGATTTTCGCTGGGAAACACGCAAAACGCGAAAGGCGTCATTTATTTCCGCCAGCTCACGGGCATCAAGTATAAAGGCGCGGATATTGAAGCCGTGCGTTACGTTTATAAAGACCCCGCGGGACAAACCGCCGAAGGCGTGTCCTACGCGCCCATGGTGATCTTTAAAAACATGGAAGTTGTGGATGTGGAGTATCTGGCGGCGGACCCGTCCGTATCGCGCATTAAAGACACGCGTTCAAAACCGGTTCCGCTCTCCGGCCTCCTGCTTATCCCGCTGCCGCTGCTGACGCTGGGCCTGGCCTTCAGCCTGTCCGGCTTTTTAACGGGCAGGCGGAGAAACGCCCTGCTCGCAAAAGGTGTGTTCGCCCAGGGCGTCATAGCAAACACGCAGCGTTTCCTGTTCAGTTCGGATGCGCGGCGGCTATACAAAGCCTCCGCCTCATTCCGCCTCCCGGATGACACGCAGAAAACAGCGGTTTCGTCACTGCTTACCCCGTTCATGCTCAAGCCGGGCGATCCGGTGCCGGTCCTCTACGATCCCCAAAATCCCGATCAGGCCGAAATTCCCTGTTTCCTGGTCAATAAAATCCAGGTGTCGCCCGACGGCAGTTTCACCGAAAACATGATCTGCTGGTTTTACACCGGACTGGCGGCCCTGCCGTTCGCCATACTTCTGGCGATGGCGGCGTACTGGCTGGCGGCCGGATTCCAGCACCCGTTCGCCGGCATGCAATGAGGCAAAGATTGGACAGCCTCCTGGTGGCGCTAGGCCTGTTTGAAAGCAGGCGCCGCGCGCAAACCGCCATAGCGGCGGGTTCCGTTTCGGTAAACGGCCAGACCGCCTTAAGCCCCGACAAAAAGTTCGAAGAAACGGATAAGATAGAAATTTCCGGCCCGGCCTGCCCCTATGTTTCGCGCGGCGGCCTGAAACTAAAAAGCGGGCTGGATTCGTTTAAGGTGTCGCCCGCGGGAAAGCTTTGCATGGATCTGGGCGCGGCAACAGGCGGATTCACCGACTGTTTCCTCCAGGAAGGCGCGGACGCGGTTTACGCCATAGACGTGGGGCAGGGCCAGCTGCACGAAAGCCTGCTGAAAAACCCGAAAGTGATTTTCATGCCGGACACGAACGCGCGTTATCTGAACCCGTCCGCCTTCAAAAACAAACCGCAAGTGTGCGCCATAGACGTGTCTTTCATCTCGCTTAAAATGGTTCTGCCGGCGGTAAGCGGCTGCCTGGAGAACAAGGCGGATATCATCGCCCTGATCAAGCCGCAGTTTGAATTGTCGCGCCGGGAACTGGTGCGCGGCATTGTGAAAGATCCGGCCCTGCACGAAAAGGTAAAACAGGAACTTCAATCATTTCTTAAAACCGAACTGCCCACAGCAAAGGATCTGGGCATTATCCCTTCGCCCATCGAAGGCGCGCACGGCAACACGGAATTTTTGTGGCACATCAGGACAGCTTCCGCCTAAATCTGAACACCGCCAGCAGCAGGATCGAACAGCCCAGAATGCCCAGTCCCGCCAGATTAAAAACCACCGAATGAACACCGCCGCCTTTTAACATGATATTGCGCACCAGCGCGATGAAATAGGTCATGGGATCAAGATAGCAGATCCATTTGAGCGCCGCCGGAATATTCTCTATCGGGAACATTATCCCCGACAGCAGTATGCCCGGGAACAGGAACAGAAAGCCGCCCATCATGGCCTGCTGCTGGTTTGCCGCCACGGTGGAAATGAAAATGCCGAACGACACCGTGGTGAAGACAAAAAGCGCGGCGGAAAAACCCAGCAACCACAAACTCCCCTCAAACGGCACGCCGAAAACGAAAGCCGCGGCCAGCAGCACGATCGGCACGTTAACCAGCGACAGCAAAAAATACGGAATGCTTTTGCCGAGCAGGATTTCCAGCGTGCTGACCGGCGCGGAGATGAGCGTTTCGAACGTGCCGGTTTCCTTTTCCTTGGCAAGCGACATGGCGGTCAGCAGAATGCTCACCACGCACAGCACGATAACCATGACGCCCGGCACAAGAAACACCGCCGATTTCTGTGACGGATTATACAGCACGCGCAGGGAAAAATTGAAATCATCCGGCGGAGAATAGCCCGTTTCCTCGGCGGCGACATAGCCCGTCACCTGGGAAACGTAATTCGCTATCTGCCGGGCCTTGACCGCGTTGGACGCGTCAATAAGGACCTGCAGCCGCGCCCTGCCTTTTTTCAGGTCGTTGCCAAGCCCCTTCTCCGGCGCGGCCAGCACAACGTCGGCCCGACCGGAACGCAGCCACTCCACGGGATCAGTTCCCTTTACCTCAGCCGGGACAAACCAGCCGGTGGCGAAAGCGCGCCGCGCTATTTTGCCAACCATCACGTCGTCGGCCTGCGCGAACACGGCAAGTTTTATGTTTTTAACTTCCGAGGAAACGGCAAAACCCAGCACGGTAAGCTGGATAACGGGCAAAACAAAAATCAGCATCCGGCTTTTCGTGTCGCGCAAAGCCTGGGCGAATTCCTTTCTAATAAAACCGAGGATAGTCTGCATATTTTTATTCCAGGTCCGTTTTAAAGGACGCCGTGCTCCGCAGCACCAGAAAAACCGCCAGAAAAACAAGCATCCCGCACGGCAGCAGCAAGTCAGCCAGATCCGTGCCGCGCATGTATTCCGCGCGGCTTATCTCCATAAACCACCGCGCCGGCAGAATGCCGGTGAAATACTGGAAAAACACCGGCATGCTTTCAACCGGAAAAATGAAACCAGACAAAAGCAGCGGCGGCAGCAGGCCGGACACAATCGAAAGCTGCATCGCCAACTGCTGCTGGCGCGTGGCGATGGAAATGAACAGTCCCTGCGCCAAAGACGCGCAGATAAACACGACCGCGCCGGCGGAATAAACGAAAATATTACCCGCGAACGGCACAAAAAACACAAGCCGCGCCGCCAGCGTGACAAAGACCGCGCCGCCCGTCGCCAGCAGCATATACGGCGCGAGTTTGCCCGCCACTATTTCCAGCGGGTGGACGGGCGTGGAAAGCAGCAGTTCCATGGATCCGTTTTCCCATTCCCGCGCAACGGTAAGCGCGGTCAGAAGCGTGCACAGCAGTCCGAGTATGATAACCGCCAGGCCCGGCACCACGAACCAGCTTGAATTCAATTCGGGATTGAAAAGATACCGGGTCTGCAGTTCAACCGGCGGTTTCGCCGAACGCGGCCCGTAGAAACCTGCCAATGCGGAAACCTGAAGGCCGGAGGCGTAGCTTGCCACAACGCCCGTTTTGGAATTATCGCTTCCGTCTAAAATAAGCTGGACGCGCGTTTTTCGGCCCGCCGCCACATCCTTGCCGAAACCGGAATTTATTATCATGCCGGAATAAGCTCTGTCATTGTTCAGCTCGCTGACAACGTCCTGCCTGGCGTTCAGCGGTTTGACGTTGAAATAATCAGACGCGGAGAAATACCTTTGCAAACGGCGAGAGGCGGGCGTTTTGTCATAATCCATAACCGCTATGCTGATATTGCGGTAGTTGAAATCAATAATAAAACCGAAAAACACCACCAGAATCAAAGGCAGCAAAACAGCCAGCGCAAGAGTAAACGGATCGCGGAGGATGTGTTTAAACTCTTTTTTGGCTATAGATAAAGCGCGTTTGGCGGAGAACATGCCGTTCATATCAGTTCTCTCCTATAACTTTCAAAAAAACATCTTCCAAAGACGGCGCGATCCTGCGTATCTGCGCGCCGCCCCCGGCCCGCGCCCTGAAGGCGTCCCAAGCCGGGCCGTCAAGTATTTCGGCATGCCATTTCAATCCGTATGGCGAAACCTTGCCGCAGGCTTTAAGAGAAGCCAGTAAATCAGGACCGGACAGCGCTATTTCATAAAGCCCGTCCGGATAATTCGCTTTTTTCAGGCTGGCCGGGCTGTCCAGCGCGGCTATCCGCCCGCTCTGCATAAGCGCGATGCGGGCGCACTGCTCCGCCTCGTCCATATAATGCGTGGTCACGAAAACGGTTTTCCCCTCAGCCGACATGGCGCGGATAAGTTTCCAGAACAGGCTGCGTTCCTGGGGAGCGACTCCCGCGGTGGGTTCGTCCAGAAAAATTATTTCCGGGTCGTGCAGAATGGAAGCCGCCAGCGCGACCTGCTGTTTCATCCCGCCGGGCAGTTTTCCGGCCAAAGTGTCCTCAGGATAAGAGAAACCCACAAATTCCAACAGTTCCCGCGAACGCTTCTCAAACGCTTGGCGCGGAATTTTCCTAAGGGCGGCGGCGAAGGCGAGATTTTCGCGCACGCTCAAATCGGGATACAGCGTGAATTTCTGCGACATATAGCCTATGCGCCTTTTCACTGCCATCGGATCTTTCGCGACATCTATGCCCGCGACCAGCAGTTCGCCCCCCGACGGGGTTATCAGGCCGCACAGCGCGCGGATAGTGGTGGTTTTGCCGGCGCCGTTCGCACCCAGAAAGCCGAAAATCTCGCCCTTCGGCACGGAAAAAGAAATCCCGTCCACTGCGCGGAAAGAGCCGAACGCCACCGTCAGCCCGTTCACCGCAACAGCCTGCCCGCCGTTATTGTTTGGCATTTGCCGGCCCCGTACGCCTTAAAAATATTTCCTCGAACTTCTCCGCTTTTTCCTCTTTTAAAATGCCGCCGGGCTCGCCCGCCAGCAAAAGCCTGCCTTCGTCAAGCAGGAAAACTTTTCCGCAGCGCTCGGCTTCGTCCATGTAAGAGGTACTCATTATAATGGTCATGCTGGCCCCCACAAAACGGTACATCAGCTCCCACAGTTCGCGCCGGCTGACCGGGTCAACGCCGATGGTGGGTTCGTCCAGCAGCAGGATATCAGGCGAGTGGAGCAGCACGCACATAAGGCCGAGTTTTTTATACATTCCGCCGGACAGTTTTCCGGCTTTGCGGTCCCTGAATTGCTCCAGCCTGGTGAGCCGGAACAGTTCGGCGGAACGTTCTTGATATTCCTTTTTTCCGAGCTGGTATAAATCCGCGAAAAAACGCATATGCTCCGCGCAGGTCAAATCGGGGTAAAGACTCTGCTCCTGCGGGAAATAGGCCATGCGGGGGCGCACGGCGGACAGGGAAAGGCGTTTCCCTTTTTCGAAAAAAGCCACCGCGCTTGCGCCGTCCGGCAAGCTGGAACCGCCGGCCTTCAGCTTGCGCTCCCCGTCAGGGTAAAGAAGCCCCATGAGAATTCTTAAAAGCGTGGTTTTTCCCGCACCGTTCGGGCCGACTACACCGTTCAGAGCGCCGGATTGAAAGTCAATGCTTAAGTCTTTGAGCGCGCGCAAAGAACCGAAGCTTTTGTTAAGCCCCCTTACGCTGACTTCAATCAGTGCCGGTGTTTTTAGTGTCATAAAATTTTACGGCAGTTCGGCTTCGAGCGTCATGCCGGGTTTTAACAAACCGTCCGGATTTTCAAATTCCACCTTTACCTGATAGACAAGCCGCGTGCGCTCGGACCGGGTCTGCACGTTGCGCGGCGTAAATTCCGCCTTCTGGCTGATCGCGGTGACAACACCTCTGAACCTGCGCATATTGTCTTCCGGCAGGAACGCGGGCACTTTCATGCCGACGGAGAGTTTATAAACCACCGGCTGCTCCACATAAATATACGCGTAAACGCGGCCCGTGTAAGCCACGGTCAGAACCGGGGTGCCGGGCGCCACGAATTCGCCTTCTTCATGCGGCTTGTAAAGCACGGTGCCCTCGATAGGCGAATAGATCCTGCACCAGCTCTGCTTTAAATCGGCGTCGGAAAAGCGGTAGCGCGCGAAATCGTACTGGGCCTGCGGCATGGTGCCGTCCCGGAAAAGCCGCTCGGCGCGGTCGAAATCCGTTTTCGCTATGCCGCGGGCCAGGCTGTAATCTCGGCAGTCGAGCTGAATAACCAGCTGGTTCTTTGCCACTGTCCGGCCCAGATCGGTGTAATATTTCGTTATGACCGAATTAAGCCGGGCCGGCACGTCTATTTCAGTGGCTTCCACGGTGCCGCTGTAATAAAATCTGTTTTCCCGGTTTTTTAAATACAAGGCCACGCCCGCAATAATGAGAATCAAAACCGCGACAGGAATAATTTTTTTCTTCATACTAATCTCCTAAACTGTCAATTAAAGCCAGCTGCAGAAGAATCTGCGCCTGAGTGCGCGCTGTTTCAACGCCCGCGCTCAACGCGCGCACGTTGGCGTTCTGCACGTCCAGATAGGTGCGCTGGCCCGTTTCGTACATTTTATAGACAAGGCCGGCGATTTCCTCCGCTTCGGCCTGCGCTTTTTTATCGGTGAGCAGCTGCTCGCGCAGGGCGGCAAGCTCTTCGCGGGCCGTTTCGAAATCACGGAAAATATCGCGCCGCGCGCGGTTATACTGCTGTCTGTAATTATTCGCCAGGGCGCCTTGCGCGGCGGCTGAGTTTTTCGTGCGCCCGTCGTCCCACAAAGGCATGCTGATGTTGACTCCCGCCACGTTCTGGTTAAAGGAAACATCTGCCGGGCCTTTCGGGAAAGCCAGCTGCGCTTTGGCGTAGGACTGAACCGCCAGCCAGCGTTTGGCCTC
>JBAYFS010000014.1:0-21648 GCA_041667045.1 Elusimicrobiaceae bacterium
TCTATATTTTTAACCGCCACACGGTAATAGTAAGCCGGGAACTCATCCGCGCTTATTCTGTTGCCCGCCGCCATTTTTAGGATAGCGTCGTGAATACCCATCCGCCGGGCAAGGGAAACAGTGTATTCAGGAACTTTGGCGGTGTCATAATTCTGGCACCGGGCGCAGGGGCGCAGCAGCAGAACCGCAAGCAGGTAAAGCATTTTCATATTAAAAATTATATAATTATTTGCGATGACTTCAGAAAACGATATTCTCCGCCCTGTTAATGCCGCACCACCCCCGCCACCGCCGCCTCCCGGCCCGAAAGCGGTCAGGCCGCGCGGACTTAAGTATTATCCGGTTTTTAAAATAATCTTTATTTATCCGCTGCTAATATTGTCTCTTTTTGCCTGCATGGAAATTATTACGGCCTCCCTGTTGCGAACACGGGACTATGACGAGCCAATGGCAAAAGCGAAGCAGCTGCTAAACGAATTCAAGTACGCCGAGGCTTTTGAAGCGATAAGGCCCGCCGCGCAGAAAGAATATCCGCCCGCCTTGCGGCTGGCGGGAGACATAATCCTTTTCATGCCCGCCACGAAAGACAACAGCGCGGACGGCTATAACCTGCTCGCCGCCGCGGCGTTAAAGGGCGACTGTAAAGCCCAGCTTGAATACCTTTGGTATAAATATAACGATGCGTTCAGCCGGATCTGGCGCCTTGAAAGGCAGGCGAACGCGGGCGACACGACCGCCATGACCGAAATGGCCGAACGGATTTATAAAGGCGGCAAAAGCGGCGTGCCTCGCCAAAAACACCGCGCCGCACAGCTGTTTCTCAAGGCCGCGGATGGCGGGAATCTGCGCGCCCAATATCTGGCGGGCCTGATGTACCTAAACGGCAAAGGCGTGGACCTTAACCGTGAAAAAGGCGCTAAAATGATTATCGCCGCCGCGAACGGGAAACTGCCTTTCGCCTATCCGGAAGCCGCAAAAGTGTTCCTGAGCGGAAAAGGGGTTGTAATCAATTACGGCGAAGGGCTCAAATGGGTTATGATCGCCAAGAACACGCCCGGCCTTAACCTCGACAGCGAGCTTATAATATACGCCAATTCCGCGCTTGAAAAAGCCCAGCCGACCGAACGGCAGCAGGCTTTCGCCGCCGCCAAGCGGTTCCTTCAGCAGGCGCAGTAAAACTTCATCAAGATTTGAGCAAACAAAAAACCCGCTCTAAGGAGCGGGTTTTTTCATGCCATGACGCCAAATTTACTCTTTCCAGTCCGGCCCGCCGAAATAAACGCGCAGCTGCGCGCTGACGCGAAAGCCGCTGTAATCGTATTCATAACTCCGTTCGCCCGCGCCGAGCGCGGCGCCTTCCGGGCGGAAAGCGACCGTGTCGCCCGCCATTACCATGCGGTAATTGCCCTGCTGCATTTCGGAAGTAAGGTCTTTAACCCGCCCGCCGAAAACATATTTCCCGTTAAGGCCGAGCGCGAGCCTTTTTGTGAAAAACCATTCCGCCCCGCCCGACAAAGTTGGCGCTATCACGGAAGCGGTGAAAGTGTTGTCCACCGCCTGTAAGCCGGGACTCGCTGACACAACGTCGGTGGCGGCCATAATCCAGTCCGCCCCTGCGCCGAACCAGAGGGAAAAAGGCTTGTTTTCCGGTTTGTATTTGGCGTAAACGGTCAGGGGGAAATAGGCGGTGCGGTTGTCAATTTTAAGGGAGGAATCAGCCGGCGTATTCTTCGTGAAATTCTCGCGCAGGCCGCTTTGGGCGATAAGCCCGTAGCCCAGCGAAAAACCCAGCCGGGTTTCGGCATTGGTTTCCATGAAAAAAGTCAGATCGCCGAACCCCGCGTCCTGATATGTGCTTCCGGCGGAAGGCGCGTTATTGGCCAGCCTGCCGGCGAGTTCTGTTTTCATGTCGGAATTGTCGGGATGGGAAGCCCCGGCGTTTAACGAATATCCCCACCAGGCCCAAAGCTGGGAACCTGAAAGGAGAAAAACGGCGAGTGCGGCGCGGAAAAGTGATTTCATAAGAACCTTGCCTTTAAGCGTATTGTCTCTATGAAATTATAGTATGATTGCGCCCTTTGGGCAAGTTTTAAGCTTGAAAAAAGCCGGGAGGGACAAAAGAAGGCCGCCGGCGCCCACCGCCTCCGGTTCCAAACGCTTCTCCGCCGGAATGCGTGTCAGGCGCGGCCGATATGCCTCTGCACCGCGGACACCAGGGTATGCACGTCTATGGGTTTGGTCATGTATTCCGCGCAGGTTGAATTGAGTACAATGCGCGCGCTCATTTCGTTCACGGAAAGAGCGCTCACCATAATTATCGGAATAGACACATAGGCGCTTTCGGCTTTCAGATTGCGCGACACCTCCACCCCGTTGATATCGGGCAGGCGGTAATCAAGCACAATTAGATCCGGCGCGCAGGCGCGCACTCTTTCAAGAGCCTGGCGCCCAGTCTCCGCTTCGTAAACGGAATAGCCGCAGCCTGCCAGCAGCACCCTTATCAGCTTGCGATGCGTGGGATTGTCGTCAACCACAAGAATTATCTTATTCATGTTCAGTCCCATTAGCCGGTATCGAAAATGTAAACCGGCTCCCTTTGTTAACACCTTCGCTTTCGACCCAAATAGCGCCGCCGTGGCGTTCCACGATTTCTTTCGAAATAGCCAGCCCAAGGCCGGTGCCGCCGTACTTGCGGGTGCGGACCTCGCCCAACTGCTCGAACTTGGCGAACATGCGCTCCATATCCTGGCTGGCAATGCCTATGCCGGTGTCGCTCACGGCAATAATAACGTTTTTCCCGTCGCGTTTGGCGGAAACTCCGATTTTCCCGCCGGAAGGCGTAAACTTCACGGCGTTGGACAGCAGATTGAAAATCACCTGCCGTATTCGTATTTCATCGGCACGTATGGCGCCTGTACCCGGCGCAACGGCAAGCTCCACGGCGATGTTATTTCTGGCCACGCGTTCCTTGATGAGGCTGAGGCTGTTTTCCAGCAGTTTGAGGATTTCGAACGACTGGATATCGAGCGTCATTTTCCCGGACTCTATTTTGGACAGATCCAGCACGTCGTTTATGATGGCGAGCAGGTGGCGTCCGCTGTCGGAAATATCGGTTAGGAACTCTTTCTGCTGCCCGTTAAGGGACCCGACGGTTTCGTCTTTGAGCACATCCGAAAAACCGATTATGGAATTAAGCGGCGTGCGCAGTTCGTGCGACATGTTAGCCATGAATTCGCTTTTTGCTCGGTTTGCGGTTTCGGCAGTTTCGCGGGCGCGGATGATCTCGTCTTCCGCCTGTTTGATCTTTGTGATGTCAATCATGGTGCCGGTCATAAGCAGGGCGTGCCCGTGCTCGTCGCGCGAAGGCACGTCGGCGCGGGTATCGAGCCATTTAATGCTGCCGTCCGGCATCAGCACTGGGTAAACGGAACGGTAATTGGGATATTTGCCGGAGATGGTGCCGGTGAACAGGTCAAGATTTTCATCTATTATCCCGGCGTATTCCGGACAGGCCGCCTTGGTTTTAGACAGCAGTTCCACCCAGTCGCGCACCTGATACGACTTGTCGGATGAGGAGGACGGAACCTGCCCCAGAATTTTCGCCGTATTATCGAGCGCGTGATAAATGCCGGGCTCCTTAAAATCTATCCACCAGGCGCCCACGTCCGCCGCGGCGAGCGAGCCGTGCACCAACTGGTTAAGCACCACCAGCTCCTCGGTGCGCGCTTTTACCAGTTCCTCAAGATTTTCACGGTATTTCGCGAGTTCCAGTTCGGTTTTTTTCCGTTCCGAAATATCCCGCACCAGCGACCAGATACCGATATTGCGTCCGTCTTTATCTTTTATAGTCCAGGCGCGCACGCTGACGGACAGGCGCTGCCCGTCCTTTTTCATAAGTTCTTTTTCATACGGCTCGCAAAAACCGTTGGGAAACATCTTCGTCCTGAACAACTCGCGTTCCCCATCCCGCCAGGGCGGGGGGGTAAGAGTGTCCGGAGCAAGCTGTTTAAGTTCCCGGTCCGTGTAGCCCAGCATATCGCGGAAGGCCTGATTGCATTCCAGGATCATGCCGCCAAGGTCGGTGCGCACAAGGCCGTCCGCGAGCGATTCATAGAGTCCGCGGAAGCGCTTTTCCGAGATATCGCGTATGGTGCCCACTATGAATTTATTTCCGGACAAGTCGGTATGAATAGCCTTTACGGTGCTGATAGTGTGCACCAGGCCGGACGCGTCGGTAATGAATTCCTCGTTAACGTCGGTGCCGCCCCTGGCGAAAAGCTCGTCGTCCTTGGCCCAAAACACTTCGCACTGGTCTTTCGGGAAGAAATCGGGATCGCTTTTACCGAGCATTTCCTCCTTGGGAATGCCCAGGAAGCGGCCCAGCGCGTCGTTAACCAGCACCCAGCGGTGCTGCGTATCCTTTACGAACAGGGGGTCGGCGATGGCGTTTATTATGGTTTCAAGATATTCGCGAGAATTTTTCTGGGCGATGCTTGTGGCCTGGCTTATTTTCAGTTCCTCCTGCTGTTGGCGGAAAGCCGCCTCGGCTTCCTCCTGTTTCGTTATGTCGCGCGCGATGCACAGGCGGGCGATGACATCGCCTTTTTCATTTTTTATGGCGGAAACCGAAAGCGTTACGCTGATTTCTCCGCCGTCGGCGCGGCGGCATTTCACATTGCCGGCCCAGCGCCCGGCCTTGTCCACGGCGTCGGCAATAGGAACGGAGGCCTGCGAGTCGGTCAGCAGGTCGGCAAGGTTTAAAGCAAGAAAGCCGTCCGTGGTGTAACCGAAAGTTTTTCTGGCGAAATCGTTGCTGTAAGTTACGCGCCAGCGCATATCCGCCATGATGAAACTGTCGAACGCGCTGGCCACCGCGTAGGAAAAAGTGCGCACATTATCAAGGGCGGCGTTGCGTTCTGTGATATAGCGCGCCTGCTGGATATTCTGGTAAGCCTTCAAAGACAGAACGGACGAAAACATGAACAGGAAATCGGCAATTTTGCGGAACTGTTCCGTTGACATTACGGGCACTTCCGCCAAAGCCGCCTTAAACTCGGCCTCGTCCGCGCCGATTTCTCGCGCGTAGGCGAGCATTCTCGCCTCATCCGTCTGCTCGTTGCGCACCTGTCCGATGAGCCACTTGGCGCCGTGCCTGCCGCCGATGGAAATGCTGGCGCCTGCGTCCCACAGCCCGCCGCTCAGGCAAGGCCGCACTATGGGCCCGTCCGGATTATACGCTCCCAGCGCGGCGTCGGACTTCATGCAGTTTTTAAGCCCTTTTTCCGTCTTGCGGATAATATCGCTGCACAGCCGGCAGAAATTGCTCGGCCTGGTTATGGGCGTGCCGTCGGGCTGGGTTATAATGGAGGCAACTCCCGTGGCGGCGGCGAACGCGTCCTGGATTTTCTGCAGTTCCTCCAGAGAGAACATGTCAGTGATTTCGATATCGGAATCGCCGAGCGGCATGGTAAGCGACTCTACGCGGCGGCTCAGATTGTCCTCCATGCGTTTGCGCCCCGTGATGTCGCGCGCGATGCCCACCGTACCCATAATGGCGCCGTCCGGCCCCAGCATGGGCCGCTTGGCCGTTTCAATCCATGCGCGCACGCCCGAGCTGTCCGCAATCTCCTCGTCCACAAGCAGCTGCCGCCCCGTCCGGATAACGTTGTCGTCATCGGCGCGGTATTTTTCGGCCAGGTCACGGGGCCAGATGTCAAAATCCGTTTTTCCCGGCAAATCTTCGGTTTTGTGCCCGCACAGTTTTGCGAACGCGTTGTTGGCGGCGATATATCTGCCGCCGCAGTCTTTCATCCAGGCGATGTCCGGGATATTGTCCAGAATAGCGCGCTGTATAAAAATGCTTCTGCTCAAATCCTCGTCCGTGCGCCGCCGGTCCTGCAAGGCGGCGGCCAACGCGCAACCGGCCTTTTCGGATTCAGCGAGATGGGCGCCGCTAACCGCAAAAGCGAACCGCAGCTGGTCAAGCATTTGGAAATCACGGTAAATGCAGGCCGCAACGCACATTAGCAGAAGAGAAAGCGTGAAACCGATAATTTCATCGTAAATTACCAGAGGAATGGAAATGGGCAGGAATATAACCCGGTGAAGCTGCCATACGTGATGCAAAAACAGAATGGAAAGCATGGCAAGGACGGCATAAAACACCAGCCGCCCTTTTATCCGCGGATACAGCCGGATGACAAACAGCAGCGCAATAAGCTGGAAGACAAGCGAACCGACTAGCAAATACACCATTTTGCGGCTCTCCTCTCAAGCAATTAGCGGCCCGGGAGAAAACACGGCGGACAACCGCCGCTGTCAGGCCGGCCCTATAAATCCTTTCACGGATTCAACAAGTTCCTTAACGTCAATAGGTTTCGAAAAATAGGCGTCGCAACCGGACTGCAGGGTAATGCGTTCGCGGTCGGTTTTCATCGCGCTCGCCGTTACTATGATGACGGGAAGGGAAGACAGCTTGCTGTCAGACTTGATAAGCCTGGTCAATTCCACTCCGTCCATGCCGGGCAGCCGGTAATCCATAAGCACCAGCAGAGGCAGCCGGGCCCGGATAAGATAAAGCGCCTGCTCCGCGGTTTCGGCCTCGAGAATCTCGTACCCCGCGTTAGACAAAACAACCCGCAGCAGTTTTCTGTTTATGGCGTTATCGTCAACAATCAGAATTTGTTTACCCATAAAAACAACTCCACGGCGTGCATTTCACATTATGTAAATGTAACGCGTTGGTTTTTCACCGCTTTTGCATTACGCCGGCTTCTTAGCTTAGTGTATCAGACAATTGCCTGTTTCGCCAGACAGCCCCCCGCGTTTTCCGGCACCCCCTTGCCGGATAAAAAGAACGTGCACACGCCCTCGGAACGATGCGGGGGCGTTATTCTTTGCTGATGCGGACTTTGCGGCCCACTTCATCCGGATTAACGCCTGAATCCGCCCGCGCCGCGCTCTGTATCGCGGCCAGTTCGGACGCGAAATTGGCGAGATAAAAATACTTCGTATCCGCCGCCAGTTTTTTAGCCGGTTGGGCAAAATAGGGGGCCACCCGGACAGCCCTGCGATAGTTGAAAACGGCGTAATCCGGAAAGCCTTCTTTATAATAGGCCAGAGCCAGCCCCAGGCTGGCCAGCGAAATATTGTCGGCGGTATCAACAAGATTTTCGAAATCGAAGCGGGCGGCGCGCGGATTGCCGTCGCACAAGAGCACATAGCCTCTTAACATGCGCGCTTTCTTATTGTCTGTATTCAGTTTAAGGATAGCCGTCAGGTCATCCTTTGACTCGGCGTAGCGTTTGAGCCTGAAATAGTAGTAAGCGCGCATGAAGCGGGCCTTTTCGTCACCGCGCTCGTTTTGAATGGAAACGGTGAGATCGTTTATGGCTTCGTTGACATAACCGCTCTGCGCGTACAGCAGCGCGCGCTCATAATGCGCCTCGGAGGATTTGGGCTGCAGCTTTAAAACATCGCCGAAATCGGCCAGCGCGGCGGCGTTGTCGCCCATTTGCGCCAGCAGTTTGCCGCGCAGCACATAAGCCTGGGCAAAATCGGGCTTGAGCTTCATCGTTTCGGCGTACTGGGAGTAGGCGCACTCGAAATTTTTCTGCCGCTCGCAGTTCAAACCCAGATTCAGATGCGCGTGGGGGATTTTGGAATCCATTTTCAGCGCGTACTCGATCTCCGCCTGGGCTTTCGCGTAATCGCCCATATCGGAAAACAGTTTGCCGCGGTTGCTGTATAATTCGGCGTTATTGGGATCCAGATGAATGGCGACATCCAAATCCTCAAGCGCCTGCCTGAGCTGGTCTTTCTGCTGATAACCCATAGCGCGGGAAGCCAGCAGCTCGGACCGGATTTTATTGCCGCGCTTCGCGGTGCAAAGGTCGAGAGCCAGGGTGGAGTAACGTATGCGCGCGTCAGGACTGTCCGCCTCGCGCGTCATGTTCACATACTGGTTAAATTCCTGATCCTCCGGCGAAACGGAAGGCCCGCAGGCGCACAGAAACGCCGCGGCGACAACAAACGCCGGAAATACTGCCCGAATTTTTTTCGTTTTTCCCATAGCAAATGCCAGAAGCATTAATTCACTTCTTACATATTGTAAGTATTTGCCGGTGTTTCCTCAAGAGCCAAATGCGCGCGGTTGACAATATGCGGCGGACTCGCTATAATCTAATTGATACTGATATCTCATTTTCAATTATCAACGGCGGCCCGAATGAACGGAAAACAGAAAGCTATTCACCCCCTTGACCAGGCCAGATACGGCGAGCTTGCCGCCCGGCTTGCCGCGGCTGGTTACAAAAACACCGGTCCGCGCGCCATACTGCTGCGCTATTTTCTGGCGGGACGCGGACACAAAACCGCGGAAGAAATATATCTGGACCTGCGCGGGCAGGGCTTGGGGCGGGCCACGGTGTTTCGCAATCTGGCGGTATTCCTGAAAACCGGCATAGCCGAGCCGTGCCAGCTGGCGGGAAAAACCGGCTTCGAACTGGCGGGCGGGCCGAGCGGGCACCATCACCACATGGTTTGCGTGAAATGCGGAATGATAATAGAATTTTTCAGTCCTGAAATGGAAAAGCTTCAGGAGTCGGAAGTCCTCAAGCACAATTTCCGCGCCATAACGCACACTTTGGAGATACGCGGCGTCTGCGCCCGCTGCGCGGAAAAGGACGCGCCATGAACAAAAAAACCATACCCCTAAGCGGCCTGCACAGCGGAGCGTCTGCCGTTATCCACAGCGTTGAGGGCGAAGGGCACGTGTTCGCGCGCAAACTGACAGTCCTGGGCATTCTGCCCGGCAAGCCGGTACGGAAAATTTCCGGTTCAGCGGGGGGACCGATAGTGTTCGAAATCGGAGGAATAACCCTTGCGCTGGGCCGCAATATCGCCGGAAGGATTCTGGTGATACCGGACTGATTATGGAAACCATTCTTCTTACGGGAAATCCCAACGTCGGCAAAAGCGCGGTATTCTCAAGAATAACGGGAACGGACGTTATCTCGTCCAATTATCCCGGCACGACCGTCACTCTGACTAAAGGCTCCGTGAAATTCGCGGGCCGCGCCTTTTCGGTGGTGGACGTGCCCGGCACTTATTGCCTGGAACCGTCCTGCCGGGCGGAGGAGATTTCCTGTGCGGCGATCAACGACGGGGACGCCGTCCTGTATGTCCACGTGCTAGACTCCACCGCGCTGGAGCGCAACCTGTTTTTCGCTTTGGAACTGCTGGAACTGAACAAACCCGTGATTTTCGCGCTTAACAAATATGACATAGCGCGCCGCCACGGCATAGCCATAAACGCCGGACTGCTCGCCGAAAAACTCGGCGCGCCGGTGGTGCCGTTCGTTGCGGTCACGGGAGAAGGGATAACCGAACTTAAACGCGAAATAGAAAAAGCCGTTTCCGGCGCGCAGACTGCCGCGCGGGAAAAAATTCCCGACGGCGAAAAATGGAACAGGATAGGCGAAATAAGCCGCGCCGCGCAAACCATACGCCACAAACATCCGTCAGCGTGGGAAGAACTGGAGGAGTTATCCATCCGCCCGGCGACAGGCCTGCCGCTGGCAGGACTGGTGCTGCTACTTGGTTTCGCGGGCGTGCGGTTCTGCGCCGAAGGACTTATAAACTTCGCTTTGGATCCGCTGTACGCAAAGTTCTATCTGCCCGCCGTAACAGGCGCGCTTTCTTTCCTGCCGGACGGAACGATAAGAACCGTTCTGCTCGGCGCGCAAAGTTCCGATTTCGGACTGCTGACGCAGGCCGTGCATATCGCGCTTATCGAAGTGTTCTCCTATGTACTGGCGTTTTACTGTTTTCTCAGTCTTTTGGAAGACACCGGTTATCTCGCCCGCGTAGCCGTTCTGCTGGACAGGGTCATGCATAAGGTGGGCCTGCACGGGATAGGGAGCATCCCGGTTATCATGGGCATGGGCTGCAAGATCCCTGGCATTCTGGCGGCGCGCGTGCTGGAAACAAGGCGCGAACGGCTCATCGCGCTTGCGCTCACCCTGCTGCTTACGCCCTGCATTTCGCAAAGCGCGCTTATCGTGGGCGCGCTGGGCAAAATGGGAATGCGCTATGTGCTGACCGTATTCGCCGTGCTTGCCGCATTCGGGCTGGTTGCGGCGGCGGCGCTGGCTAAAATGACGAAAGGCAACGCGGCGGAAATATTCCTTGAAATTCCGCCGTACCGGTGGCCTGTCTGGATCATGTTTTTCTCTAAACTCCGGCTCAGGGTCAAGGAATACGTGGCCGAAGCCGTGCCCATGATAATGGCGGGCATACTCATTATCAGCGTGGCCGAAGCGACGGGCATTGTGGCAGTAGCAGTAAAACTGTTCGCCTGGCCCGTAACGCACATTCTGGGCCTGCCGGCGGAAACCGTGCCGGTGATCGCGCTGGGATTCATGAGGAAGGATATAGCCGTCGCGCTTTTGCTGCCGTTCAACCTTTCCGGCGGACAGCTGGTGATAGCGTCGGTTTTCCTGTCCATGTACATGCCGTGCGCGGCAACCCTGCTTATCATGCTGCGCGAAGCGGGCGCGCGCGACACGGCGCTGATAGTTGTTTTAAACCTGACCGCCGCCGTGACGGCGGGCGCGCTGCTGAATATTTTTTACACTTTGCTTTAAAATGAATATCATGATACCTATGCGGACATTACTCGCTTTTCTTTTATTTGCGCCTTCGGCCTTCGGGGCCCAGGCCGGCGACATAACGGAGCGCGGCAGCGTTTTCACGCACCGGGCTTTCTGTTCTGCCGACGGCAAAATATGCAGGACCATGACGGTGCGCGTACCGGACGGTTACGGCAAGGCCAATACCCGCTATCCTGCGGTTTACCTTCTTAACGGCGAACCGGACCCGGCGGTTTTTGAAAGCACCGCTATTGTGGTTTCCTTCGGCAATTCCGGCCCGGCGGATAAAAGTTTCGCGGATTTTTTATGCCGGGAAACCGTCCCGTATATCGAAAACAACTACAGCGCCGCGCCTTCGCAGGAGGGCGGAATCCTGCTGGCGGCGGGCAAAGCCGGCTCCGCGGCTCTTTATCTGCTGAGAACTTACGACACCTTCACCAAAGCCGCCCTGTTTTCTCCCGCCCTTACGGACGACGACATCGCGCAGCTGCGCGATTACGGGCTGGGCCAAAAACCCGTAAAACTCTGGCTGGACGCAAGCCTGCTTGAAAGCGGAACCGACACCGGCGCGCTTGTCCCCCGTAACGTGGAAAATCTTGTAAAACTTGCGGAAACGCTCCGGTTTAAGGACCTGTCCTTCCCGGACAACTTTGCCACTTACATAGAAAAAGACGATATCCGGATAACCAAACGCCTGCGCTACGCCATGGCCTATCTGGGCGCGGAAAAACCCGCCCCTCTGTCCGCCAAAGGCTGGACTTCCTGGAACACGGCGGGCCAGAACCGTATTCCGCAAAAACTGTTTTTTGCCGGACGGATGAAATTTCCCCAAAACTTCGAGGCGGACTGCTTCCCTGAAACGGTGAAAAGCTCGCCGCCATATTTCGGCTTCGACGGCGGTTTTATCGCCCTTCGCAGCGGCGCGGAAACCGGGCCGGTGAAGTTGACCGCCTCCTGCGGCACGACGCCTTTTGAAGCCGCGGTCTCGGTAAAAAAATCCCAGCCCGCTAATTATCCCGTAAAATTCATACTGCAAGCCGGGCGGAAACCGCCGGATTCAAAAATTTATGTCAGCACGTTTTCCGCCGAAACGGGCGTCTGGCAGATGCGGGCCTACCCGCTTGAAGCCGACAAAAAAACCGGGAAATATTCATGTTCCTGCCTTCTGCCCGCCGGCACGGCGCTGAATTTTAAATTCAGCCTTGGCACTGCGAGCAGTTTTGAAAAAACTTCCGCAGGGCTGGACGTTCCCTTTAAAGCCGCGCGGATAACAGGGAAAACGACACTCTCCTATAAAGTGGATACCTGGTTCGCCCCGAAACCGGCCCGAGCGCAGCGCGGCGTGCCGCTTGCGGATGTTATCTACACAAAACCTGATGCCGGAAAAAAGTAAAAACCTCCCCGGCAGGAAAGGACTGGCCTTCCCGCTGTTTTTAGGACTGCTGCTGGGGGCGGGCTTCGTCTGCGGCAGTCCGGCGAATTATATCATCCTGCTAAACATCGGCTTATACCTGCTTGCGCTGGGCGCGGTCGTCTGGTCAAGAACACGCATTTTTTCCGTCTCCCTGCTCCTTCTCGGCGGCGGAATTTATCTGTCCGCGCTGGCGGTCACCGGCGACGTTTCCGCCTTTGTTTTCCCGGCGCTTCTCCTGCTGCTGGCGGCGATATCCGCGCGCGGGCTTGAAAGCGAAAAATATCCCGCCAAATTCAGGGAATTTTCCAGACGCTGGAATTTCGCGTCATTCGTCGACCATCTGCTTTTCCGGGATATCGCGAACCTGCGCGCGGCGGGCCCGAAAACGGGAAACGGTTGAGAGTTATCAACAGTTCCCGCTCAAACGTGCAAATTTTTCCCGGATTGTAAACCGGATTTTTAAAAATTTACACGGTAAAGGTCAGTTTATCCACAGGCATGGCGGAAAACGCAAAAAATGAAGGAAATTTGACTTTTTCCGGACGCGCGCCAAATTCCTCGTCGAGAACCTCTCTAGGAAAACCCCGGTTTGTTTCCGCGAAAAAAGGCCGGTTTTAAAGTTATCAACAGAGAGGGGCTAGTTATCAACAGGTGTTGAAAAAAACGAATATCCCGAAACCTCCGCTCTGAAAAATGGCCTAAAAAGTTATCAACAGTCTTTCAACAGAGTGTGGAAAACTCCGTCAACAGTTGTTATAATCTAAATTATGAAAATCGCAAGACTGTTTTTAATGTTTACATTGTCTCCGCTTATTTTCGCGTCCGCGGCCTGCACGCATACGCCGCTGGCGCAGCGGGAAGAACTGCGGCGCGCAAATCTGGAACTCCAGAACGTGCGCGACATGGTGCGCTCGCGCCAGATCCCGCCGGTGGAGTTCGAATTTGATTCCGCGGTGCTGCTGCCGGAATCCTACAAAAGCCTCGACAAGATAGGGGAAATTCTCATAAAACACCCAACCCTTAAGCTTATAGTGGAAGGGCATTGCGACGACATCGGCTCCGACGAATATAACGACTGGCTTTCGCTTGAGCGGGCGAAGGCGGTAAAGTCGTATCTTGTGGAGCTGGGCGTCTATCCGGACTACGTTAAAGTCTACGGCTACGGCAAACGCCGGCCCATAGTCTACGGCGAATCCGATCAGGCGCGCGCTCTCAACAGGAGAGTGGAATTCATCCTTTCCACAAGGAACTGGGAAACCGTTTTTTAGGGTTGTTGACCGGAGGTCTTGAAAAAGTTTTCGTTTTATGTAATTTTAAGGATAGTGTTTTACTGCGCCGTTATTTACTTCAAGGAGAACGTATGATAGATTTGGTCAAGAATCTCGCTGCCATCAACCGCCGGACTAAAGGTTCCGTTATCCGCGAACTTTTGAAACTCACCAACAAACCGGAAATGATCTCTTTCGCGGGAGGCCTGCCGGACCCGGAAGCTTTTCCCACAAAGGAAATAGCGGAAGTCGCCCAGTATGTCCTGCAAAATAACGCCCGCGCGGCCCTGCAGTACGGCCCCACGGAAGGCCTGTCCGAGCTCAAGGACGAAATCGTCAAAATGCTCAAAGAGGACGAAGGCATCGAAGCCAAACACGAAAACATTCTCATCACCACCGCAAGCCAGCAGGCTTTGGACATTGTGGGACGGGCGTTCATAGACCCGTCGGACCCCATTTTAGTCGGCATCCCCACCTATCTGGCCGGTCTGCAGGTGTTTAAAGCCTACGGCGCGGAAGCCATCGGCGTCGGCTCCGACGAGGAAGGCATTGACACCAAAAAGCTGGAGGAAAAACTCAAACTCCTTAAAGGGGAGGAATTGCATTACAAGTTCATTTACCTAGTGCCCGATTTCCAGAACCCCACGGGAACCACTATTTCCGAACAACGCCGCAAGGAGATCATCCGCCTTTCGCGCGAATACGACGTGGCCATTATCGAGGATTCGCCCTACCGCCACATCCGCTTTGAAGGCAAAGCGCCCTCCATGCTTTACAAGCTAGACGACACCAACAACGTCATCAGCCTTTTCACCTTCTCCAAAACCATGGCGCCCGGGCTGCGCATAGGGTTCATTCTGGGGCATGAAAAATTCATCCGCCGGTTCACCATACTAAAACAGAGCCTGGACCTCTGCTCGCCCTCGTTCTCCCAGCTGATTATCGCCGAATTCATGAAGCGCGGCTACCTCAAGCCGCACGTAGCGGCGGTCAAGGTGAATTACAAAGCGAAAAAAGATCTGATGCTCAAAACACTCGCCGAAACCATGCCCGCCGGCGTGACGTGGACCAAGCCGGAAGGCGGCCTTTTCCTGTGGCTGAGCATGCCTGCGCACATGGACGCGCAGGAACTGTTCCAGAAAGCGATTGATAAAAAGGTGGCCTATGTCATAGGCTCCGCTTTCCATTGCGACAATTCGGGCAAAAACACCATGCGCCTCAACTTCTCCTACGCCACGCACGAGCAGATCGTGACGGGCATCACCAGGCTGGCGCAGGTGATAAGAGAAAATATGTAAAAAGACGGTTTCTCCGGGAAAAAAGAGCGGCCCCCGTCGGGCCGCTTTTTTCCCGCCTATTGAACGCGTACTCAATTTAATTTATTATTTCCTTATGCAAAACCCCAACGGCATTTCACAGTTTACCGGGAACACCCCGCTGATCCGCCTGAAAAAAACCGCGGAAGGGCTGGGAGCCGGGATATCGGTTAAAGCGGAATTTTTCAACCCTACTTCATCAGTCAAAGACCGCGCCGCGAAATTCATGGTGCGGCGGGCGCTCGCGTCCGGCGGACTCAAGCCCGGCGGCGAAATAATAGAGCCGACCAGCGGCAACACCGGAATCGCGCTGGCGATGATTTGCGCCTGCTCCGGCATAAAACTTACGCTCGCCATGCCCGACACCATGAGCGTGGAACGGCGCCACCTGCTCACCTTTTTCGGCGCGGAACTGGTGCTTACCCCCGGCGCGCTGGGAATGGCGGGCGCGGTGGCGAAATCCAAGGAACTGGCGCGCGCCCGCAGAGCGGTCATTTTAGACCAATTTTCCAATCCCGCCAATCCCCAGGCGCACGAAGAAACGACCGGGCCCGAAATATGGGCGCAAACGGACCGGAAAATAGACATTTTTCTGGCGGGCGTGGGAACGGGCGGCACGGTAACCGGAGCGGGCCGGTTCCTGAAAAGGCAAAATCCGGAAATAAAGGTTTTCGCCGTGGAACCGCAGGAATCGCCGGTTCTTTCCGGCGGCAAACCGGGCCCGCACAAAATTCAGGGCATCGGCGCGGGCTTCGTGCCGGACAACATGGACATGGCTGTGCTAAACGGCATCGTGACGGTAACCGCGGAGGAAGCCGGCGCAATGGCCCGCAGACTGGCGAAAGAGGAAGGAATCCTTTGCGGCATTTCCTCCGGGGCGAACGTGGCGGCCGCGCTGAAACTCGCCGCCAGGCCGGAAAACGCGGGCAAGGAAATAGTTACCATTATCTGCGACACTGGGGAACGTTATCTCAGCACCTGGCTTTTCAAGGGGGAATAAAATGGACGCTGTCGCAAAGATTATCGGTTCAGTTTCCGAAAAGATTATAAGGGGAACAGGACAGTACAACTCGCCTCTGTACCGCGTCCACCCGGACATACGCCTGCCGGACCAGGACAAGGTAACCGCGTCCGCCAAGCTTATCCGTTCGGCTCTTTTCCCCGGCTATTTCACGAAAGGCATAAAAAATCCCGCGAAACTGGACTCTTTCGTGCGCGGCACGTTCGCCAAAGCCGAAAAAATTATTTTGCCGGAAATCGAGCGCGCCTACTGTTTTTTCTGCACCACCCGCGCAAACCGCTGCTCCGCTTGCCGGGGCAAGGCGAAAAAGATCACCGCCGCTTTTTTCCAGCTTATACCGGACATTCAAACAACGCTGGAAACCGACGTCCGGGCGGCTTTTAACGGAGATCCCGCCGCGTCCTCCTGCGCCGAAGTGATAATGTGCTATCCCGGCCTGACGGCGATAACCTTCCACCGCATCGCCCACGCCCTTAACCGGATGACGGTGCCGCTGCTGCCGCGGATAATCTCGGAATACGCGCACTCCATAACCGGCATAGACATCCACCCCGGCGCAAAAATCGGGCACTCGTTCTTCATTGACCACGGCACGGGCGTTGTGATAGGGGAAACCTGCGTGATAGGAAACGGCGTAAAAATCTACCAGGGCGTCACGCTGGGCGCAAAAAGCTTTCCGCTGGACAAGCTAGGCAACCCGATAAAAGGAATAAAACGCCACCCGGATATCGGGGACGGCGCGGTAATCTACGCCAACGCAACCGTTTTGGGCGCGATAAAGGTGGGAGAAAACGCCTGCATCGCCGGCAATTCGTGGGTAACCCATGATGTGCCGGCAAACGCCACGGCGAGATAGTTTACTGTATTTAAGGCGGAACGGCGGCTATTTTCTTTTCCGGCCCATAAGCAAAATTCCGACAAACAAACCGACAAAAATCACCAGGGAAAACGCGGAGAAACCGGATTCTTTCTCCTGCGGCCTTTCGGTGCGGTATGTTTTCGGGGACGCTTCACGTTTTTTGGCATATTCCGGTATAGGACGCACGGGCGCGTCCGCAAAAGGAGTGGGGGAAACTTTAATCTCCGGCGCCCGCATTTTCGTCATTTCTGACTCTGAGGGAGGAGCGGGCATTTTGCCGGCAAGCGGCGGCAAAGCCGGTATCTTGGGCAAAACGCGGACACCACCGCCCGAAGAACCGGAATTCCCGGACACAGCGTCTTGCGTTCCGCCGGAATTGGGTTTTACGCCAAAAACACCCGGCAAGTCCATCTTCGGCGCGCTCATACTGATTGTGCCCGGACCGTTTTTTTGAGGAACCAGCGGATTCTTGGCGGGCATAGGCATGGCAACCTTATTGCGGGCATCCAAACCGTATACCTTATTGCCGGACAACGCCGAAACATCGCCCGCCGCGGAAGGCTGTGGCAGTGTTTTAGGCGCGATGATTTCCGGTTTCGCCGTCTTTGGCGCCGGCGGGCCGGATGGCGCGCAAAACACCGGAGCCGCCAATGGCACGGCCCAGCAAAAAACTGCCGCAAAAGCTTTAAAACACTTGCGTGGAATCATACTGTAGTGTATAGTATATAACATTACGAGATATAGCAGAATCAAACGATTTGTCAGGCGGTATTTATGGAAAACGATGAACGTAATCCCGTAGAAACAAAGCAAACGAAACCTCCTTTATTTTGCGCCAGGACCCTTGCCGCTCTGGTTTTTGCGGCACTGGCTGTTTTTACGGCGTCGCTGGGATCCGAAACCTACACTTTGAGAACCTGGTATCCAAGCCCCTACGGTTCTTACACCCGCCTGCTGTCCACGGGGAACACGATTCTCGCGCGCGATACGGGCGGCGTTTCAATCGGCACTGGAACGCTTACTGATTTCAAACTGGCGGTAAACGGGCAGATGTATTCCGATTCCTATGACATGAAAATAAACACCTATGACGGGCTGCTTAAAGGGGCCATGCCATCCCGCCCCGGCAAACTGGTTTACGTTGATGATACGGACGAATATTATTACGCCACAAAAACCGCGCAAAAAAACGATCCTGAGACATGGTACAAACCGGTAGCCCCGAAAGCCACTGTAGTAGCCGTGGCGGAAGGCCCCGAACTTCAGTATATTTTAAACGCAGGCTCCGCCTGGTACCAATACGCCTATGTATGGCCCTGGCACTGGAACACCAAATACAAAGACAAGCTGGACTCCTACTCTCTCCCCTGGTTTAAATACAGCGCAAGCGGCATGGAAATGCTCAATGTCCAGCTTACAGGGAAATACTGCATGTATAACGGCCATTTCGACTGGGACACGCACACCGTGGACCTTCAGTACTGGGGAATATACGAGACCTATTCCGGCTGGGTGACCTACGGACTCGGCACTGTCGAGCTAAACCAGAAGGAAACCGGACCGGACGGAAAGCCATATATATGCGGAGACATAAGCGCGTCCGGCTCTGTTAAAACCTATGACGGCTTGTACGGCACTTATTTCTACGTTCGCTTCGACTACCGCGATGACGGAGCCTATTACATACAGGCCTGGCAGGACGAATATGTGACTTTACATAACGCCGGGAAAACCAATTACGCGAACGGCAACAAATACTGCGCGAAACCCGGCGAATACGGCGCTCCCGGCTGCCAGGGCGGCTGGGCGGGGTATTTCTACCAGTCGCCGCGTTACACTAAAAACATGAAACTTACGATTACAAAAATGTTCTGACGCCGATTCCTGCCCATGGCATAAATCCAAACACCGTATCGCCCGAAACAAGCGTATTTTAAAAAGCCCCGCATTGCGGGGCTTTTTTACGAATTCCGCGCCAACTCTTGAAACCGGAACGGTTAAAACCGCATAGGCAGGCGAAGGGAAAAAACGAGGGGGGAAATTTCACCCGTTTTGCAATGCAAATTGTTATAATTACCATAATGATTAGATTTATACACACTTCGGACCTGCACCTGACCGACCCGCGCAAACCCGAAGGCGCGCACAGGCTGGAAGTACTGCGGGAAATCTGCGCTCTGGCGCGCAAGCACGACGCGCTTGTTATTTCCGGCGACCTGTTCGACAGCGCGGGCGAGGCCGAGTTCCTTCACGAAGCCGTTAAAACCATTCTCACCGAAATCAATCCCGTGCCGGTTCTTGTAATACCCGGCAACCACGATTTCCTGCGCGGCGAAAACCCTTTTGACGGACGCTATGATTTGGGCCAGAGCGTTAACGTGCGCCTGCTGACGCAGGCGCCGTTCGACGTTTTCCGGCTGGATAAATTCGTGCTGTACGGCTTTCCGTTCCAACCGTCGCTGACCACCGCGGACCTTTTCCGCACACTGCCGCCTCTGGCGGGAGAAAAACGCATCGCCATCCTGCACGGCACGCCTTCGGCGATGGAAGCGCTCGCCGGTTTCGCCGCAAGGCCGGAGAATGCAGAGGAAGGCGGCGATTTTATAATCAAAGAGCAGGATCTGCGGATGTCCGGCTTCATTTACGCCGCGCTGGGCCATATACACAAACCCGCGCAATGGCAGTCCGGCGACGCTTTCCTTTCCTATTGCGGCACGCCCGACGCCGTAAGAATAACAGAGGAGGAAAGCGGTTTCGTGAACTCAGTGACCGTGACCGCCGAAGGCAAAGCCTCCGTAGAACGCCTGGCGGTTAAAAACGCGCTCGCCGCCGCGAGAAAGCAGTTTCTGGTTTTCCCCGGCGATGAGGACGAACTGTTCGAGAAAATTAACGCCTTCGTCTCGGAAGTTAAAGACCGGTGCCGGCCGGGCGTCATAATAGACGGCATAGCCGATTTAAACCGCGTGCAGGACACCGCGCTGAGAGTGTCTTCAAAATGGAAGGCCCTGCCCTGTCCGGTCCACTTTAAGATACGGGCCGAGCAAACAGGCGAAAACGCCAAGGATATGATGCTCTGCACCTTCCTGCGCCGGATTCAGACGCAGGCCGCCGACAACCCGTCCCCGGCGCGCCGGGACACGCTGCGCCGCATGCTCGTCCTGGGCTGGCGCACCATGACCGGCAAAACCATTGATCCCGAAGATTTACTGGAACAGACCAAATGAAATTGGAAAGCCTGAAACTGGAAGATTTCGGCGCGCTTAAAACTCGGAACTTTGAATTCCTGGGCCGCTCCGCCGTTATTTACGGCAAGAACGAGGCGGGCAAAACAACTTTTCTCGACGCGGCCATGGCCGCCATTTTCGGCCCCCCGAAAACAAGCTCGGTGTTCGGACGGAAATACCTGCTGCGCTACGGCACGGCGGCCCGCGCCGAAGCCGAACTGTCCGGCCCCGACGGAAAAATATCCGTTTCATCCGACGCGCCGTTAAGCGACACGGACGATTTCCCGCCGGAGCTTTTTAAAACCCTGCTGGTCATCCGGTGCGGCGAAACGGATATAAACCATGAGGAACGCAATTTCATGGAATCGTTCACCAGCCGCGTGCTGGGCGGCGGACAGGTGCATATAAGCCGCGCCATGAGCGAGATCTACAAAATTTATTCGTCGGACCGCAGAAACCGCTGGCATATCCGCTGGAGCGAAACGCAGGAGGAGCTTGACCTCCTGCGAGTGAAACTGCACAAGGCCGACGATATAGACGAAGCCATGCGCGCCAAGCACGAGTACTCGGGGATTACAAAAACCCGGAAAGAAGCCCGCGAAAAACTTGAAGAAAAGAAAAAACTGCGCGCGCTGGAAAGAACGTACTCCATTTTATCGGGACTCAGGAAACTCCAGTCCGAACTGTCCGCCGCGGAACGGGAAATTGACGGCATGAAAGGCATTGACCGCAATGCCTACGCCAGTTACTGCGGCTTAAACGAGCAGATTTCCAATCTCCAGGAACTTAAGCACGAAAAAAACACCCTTATAGACGAGCTGGAAAAATCCATAGCCGCCCATAAAACGAGCAAAGCGGAAGCGGAAACCGCGCTGGCGGCTTTCCCGCCGGAAAAACTCCGGGCGGACGCGCGCGAAGCGGCGCAAGCCTGCAACGCTGCGGCGGAAGTTCTGGCGGCTCTGTCCATACAAAGCTCGAAAACCTTTTCGTTCCTGACCTCAACGGCTGGCGTCGCCGCCGGCATAGCCGTGGCCGCGCTTGGTTTTTACGCGCACTGGCCGCTTTGGAGCACGGCTCTGGGCGCCGCCTGCGCGGCGGTTCTGGTGTTCGGCGGCGTCACCGCCATGGCGCGGCTGGTGCCCGCCAACGAACAGGCCGAAACCAAAGCGGAAAAAACCCGCGAAGCGTACACTATCGCCGCGGCTAAACTGGGCGACAACTGGAAGAATATCGAGCCGCAGGAATTCTCGGCCCGGCTCACCGCCCTTGAAAACGAAATAACCCACTGCCGGGCCAAGGGCAAAACCATAACCGCGCTTATCGAGCAACAGGAAACGCGCGCCGCAGGCGAGATAAAGGAGCGGGACGCCATCGCCTCCGAATACGCCAAAGTTTCCGAGAAACTGGCCGCCGAACTGAAAAAACTCAGCCTCAGCGGCATGGACGAGTTCAGCGTAAAACTGGAGAAACTTGATTTTCTGGGCAGCACGGTAAAAGACCTTGAGCGGCGGCTGAGGCTTGAAACCGGCATCACAGGCGATTTGAAGCCGGAACTGGAACACAAGCTGGAAGAACTGGCGAAAGAAACGGAAAAGCACAAGCCGTCCGGCGCGCCGCGGCCCATCCGCGACATTGAAACAGATATTTCGAAGCTGGACAGGGAAATCCAGTCCGTCAGCTTCACCATTGAGCAGGACCAGCGCGCGCTGTCCGAAATCGAGAACAAGCTTGCCCGGCTGGAAGGGGAACTGGGCAGGCCGATGGCGGAACTGGCTACGCGCGAACGCCTGCTGGAATACGAGATAAAAGAAATAAAAAACTGGCGCGAAGCGGCGGAAGCCACGCACCAGCTGCTGGCGGAAATTTCCAAAGCCACCGACGAGATGATGCAAAA
>JBAYFS010000015.1:0-21387 GCA_041667045.1 Elusimicrobiaceae bacterium
CTGGCGCGGCTGGTGGCGAAAGGCACCGTATCGCTCGACGTAGCACTGCGCAAGGCCCACAGTTCCGAAACGGTGGCGCAATATGTGAACCAGATTAAATCGGGCTGTCCGGTATAAAACAATCGAAGGTTTGAAAAAAATACCCGCGTAAAAGCGGGTATTTTCATTTGCCGTTCTGAACGGAAGGAGGCAGGGGCGGAACGGGAATGCCCTCGCGCCTTAAAACCGGCATGAGCTTTATCATCTGTTCGCCGCTGTTTTTCACATAGCCCGGATCTTTGGAGTTCAGATATAAATCCATATATATTTCGTACGCGCGTTTGTAGCGTTTTATGCGTTTGTTAAGAAACGCGGCCAGCTGCTTCACCATGGACGGGCAGTCCGGCTCGGCTATAACCGTGTCCAGCAGATCGGCGGTTTTTTCCGGATCGTTGGATTTGGAAAAACCTATGGCGGCGATATAGGTATTGTAGCGCAAATCGTTCGGCGAATAGCGGCGCGCCATATAAAGCAGATTCAGCGCCTCCTCGGGCCGGTTGAGATTGAAGGCCAGCGCGCCGGAAGCGTACAGCACGGCGAACCGGAAATACGGGTCAAGGGAGAAAACGTGCACGGCGCGGGCATAAAGCTCGGGATATTTTCCGCCCTCATAATCAGCCGCCACAACGGGAGCGAGCCCGTAAACGGAATACTCGCTCATTTCGTCACCCGCGCCTTCGTTGCTGCCGTAATACTGCATGAGGCGGATGAAATTTATGTCCGCGCCCAGCCTGCGCAAGCCCAGCGAAAGGAAAGCCATGTCCTCCATTTCCGTGCCGGGAAGCGATTTTATCTCGCTGGCCTGGGGATAATTCAGCCTGTAACCGGAAACGCCGTGCTGGATTCCTAAAAACAGCGCGGTGAGAATCGCAAGAAATATTGCGAAATATTTTCCGGTTAAAATTCTTTTTTGCGAAACAGCCATATGGAATAAGCCATGCAGACAGAAACATAAAGCGCGCAGTAACCCAGCACCGCGCCAGCGCCGGCATGGACGGGGGGAACGGCGGACAAAGCGTCCTTCATATCGAAAACCGCCATATTCGGCACCAGATAAAGAAAAGGCTTGAGCAGCAGGCCGGCGACGCCGCCCATGTGATCGGCGATGAAGCGCACTTCGGCCAGGAAGTGGCCCAGCGTCCAGAAAACAACGGAAATGACCACGGACGAAAGCAGCGAGGTCGAAATCAGGGACACCAGCACCGTAAGCCCGCCCATAAGGCACGTCTTAAGCCAGGCCGCGCCCAAACACGCGAAATACACGCCGCCGGGCCGGAACCCCTTAAGCAGCAGCAGGGAACAGTGGACCGCGCCCATGGCGGCGATCGCCGCGGCGACGGTGAGCATGATCCCGGCGTACTTTCCGCACAGGTAAGACCAGCGGGGAACCGGACGCGAAAGTATAAGGTAAATGGTTTTGGTTTCGATGTCCCGCAGAATCGCCGTAGCGCAGCCGAACACAACCGCCGCCAGGCCCACGAAATCAATCAGGCCCAGTCCGAAATCGGTAAGGACGCGCTCCTCCTGCTCGACCGCCATCGCGCCCAGCAACAGCGCGGCGTAAATTATAAGCCCGCCGAAAATAATGATAAGCTGGAAGAACCGGTTTTTCCACTGTTCGCGGAAAACCTGAAAAGCTATGTTTTTAAGAGCGATAAGGCCAGTTCTCATTTTCCTTTCACCGCCTCCACGAAAATCACTTCCAGTCCGCCGGACTGGCCGCGCCATTCGTCCTGCCCCAGCAGGCGGACAAGTTTTCCGCCGGACATGATGCCTACGCGGTGGCAGATCTTTTCCACTTCCGAAATGCTGTGCGAGGACAGGAAAATGGTTTTGCCCGCGCGGTTCAGCTCGGTGAACAGCTCGCGGAAATCCCATATGGCGAGCGGATCAAGTCCGCTGACTGGCTCGTCTAAAACGATAATATCGGGATCATGGACAAGCGCCTGCGCCAGCCCCACACGCTGCAGCATGCCTTTGGAGAACTCGCCCAGTTTTTTGTTTTTGTGCGGGTCAAGCCCGACCAGCTTTATGATTTCCGGAACCCGGGTTTTTACGGTCCGGGGCGCGGCGCCGGAAAGCCGTCCGTAAAACTCAAGGCTTTCGCCGGGCGTGAGCCAGGGATAAAAATAGGGCAGTTCGGGCAGGTATCCTATTTTGCGCTTGACCTCGTCCGTGCCGGCGGGCAGGCCCATTATCTCCACGCCGCCGGAGGTCGGAAACAGCAGTCCCAAAAGCAGCTTCATGGCGGTCGTCTTGCCGGCTCCGTTAAGGCCCAGCAGGCCGAACAGTTCGCCTTTGGGAATCTCCAGGGTAAAGTCCTCAAGCCCCTTGGTCCTGAACACTTTTCCGAGATGGGAACGGGAATATATTTTCCCGGCTTTCGTGTATTTTACCGCCGCGGGCATCGTTATTTCAACCTCAGATAATCGCTGTAGTTTTTGTAAGTGGCCTTAAGCTGGCTCTCGATGGTGCTGACCGGCACGTTGCCAAGCTCCAGAAGTTTGGTGTGGAAATCGCGCAAATCGAATTTGCGGTCCAGCATGTTCTCGATGGAGCCGCGGGCCTCGATAATCGCGTCGCGCCCGTAAACGGGGGCGACAAAAGTCGTGGGGCTTTCGGAAATAGCCAGAATCTCCGCCTTAGCCTGGGCGGCGGTGAGGCCCACTTCCTCGACAAGGAAATCTTCCGCCTTTTCGTAAGTTATGCGCTGGGTGTGGAGCATGACGTCAAGCAGAGCGCGCGCCGAGCGGAGGAGGTCCCAGCGCAGATAGACGAGTTTCGCGGCGTGGTGCGAAAAATAACCGCGCTCAAGCGCCAGATACTGGGCGTAGGCCGCCCAGCCGTTCTGGATAAATGGCTGCGGGATGACGCGCCGTATCCGCGTGACGCGCAAAGACATGGAATCCTGCAAATGCCGGCCCGGAAAAGCTTCCTGCGCCACGGCCATTTCGATGGTGGCGATGTTAAACAACTGGCGCAGTATTTTCTCCTGCGCCTCGGGCGCGAGCTTCCTGTCCGGCAGGGTTACGAAAACATCGGCGACACGGTCCTTGTCCAGATCGTAAGGCTGATTATAAAACGCGGCGTCGGCGTGAGTCCGCATGTATTCAGGCGTGGGCAGGATTTTGAGCCGCTCTTTGGGAAGGGGGAGAATGCGGTATTTGTCGAAATGGTTATAGGCGCGCTCGATGGTGTCTCGAAAAACGTCGGTAACCGCATCCGCTTTGGGATGGTCGGCTCCGATTTCGTAAATCACGTCGTCGTAACTGCCGCTGGCGGATTTGTCGCTTTCGAGATAATGCTTGAGTTCGTCGTTATAGGCCGCATGCGCGTTGCGGAAATTCTTCTTCATCATCCGGTATATCTTGGAGGGGCTTTCGTCAATCATGTGCCAGCGCTCCAGATAATAACCGAATATTTCCTCGCCCGCGCGGAAATCGCCGTCCGCCTGCACCATCACATCGTCGGCGAGATACTGGCGGTAGCGCTCTACGGCTTTCTTGGCGTTCTCGACCGCCGTTTCAACCCGTTTGCGGAGCATCGGGTCCATGCCTATGTACTGCTTAAAACGCGACAGCATGTCCGGGAACGAATTATTGACGTCGTCGCACTGGGCGATGGCCTTGTCAACCCAGATCTTGGCGGGGTGGTAAAGGTTCTGTTCGGCTTCCGATAAAACGCCCGGCAGCTGCTCAAGGCGCGAAAGCGCGTCTTCTGCGCGCTGGGTATAAGGCCCGAAATCCTTGGTGAGAAGCCCGTAAACGGAATCAACCGACTCGAGATAGTACTGCGGACGCCGCCGCAAAGGCTGCAGTTTCTCAATGGCGAGCAAATCAACCAGCAGTTTGGAGCGGAAAAGATTGTAATCAATCTTGTTTTCTTCCGGCAAAACGTCATAATCTAGCTGGTTCACCTTCGCGAGATAGCTTCTGAAGGCATCCACTTTCTGCTGTTCGTTTTTCAAACTGCGCGGCGTCAGATTCTGGTCGGAGCCGTGAAGGCCGTATCTGGTCGCCTGCTCGGGGTCGAACAGCTGAACGGTGGCCAGATACTGGTTGAACACCTCGTCCATGCGCATCATCTGTATGGCGCCCTGAACCTGCTCGTCGCTCATGCTTCCCTCATAGGCGCAAACGGCATGCCCGAACGAAAAAATAAACGCGGACAACAGAAATTTGTGTATTATCATTTGTTAGTCCTCTGAAAACAGCGCAATTCAACACAGCATATAATATTATAATATAGCCTAAATGTTCACACATAATCAACTATAATATTGCTCTTGGCCCGAGACGTGCTTTCAGCGCAATATCTGGTATAATTAGGTATGCATGGAAACCATATGAAAACTATCCTTTCAGCGTCGCTGCTGTGCGCGCTTGCAATGCCCGCTTTAGCCGCGGACCGGCATTTGCAGCCTAAACTGGCGAAGTCGTTTGCGCTTGACGTGCAAAATGTTTCGAAAACCAAATCCGGAGCCATAGCCAATGCGGACGCTATCCTGGCCTCCATTGACAACACTCCGTATCAGACGCTGGAAGCCATTTATGACAAACTGGCCGCCATGCCAGAACACGCCGCCGTGCTCACCAGCTTTCGCAAAGTGGAGTGTTACACGCCTTCGGAAGAACACGCGACCATCGCTTTAAAGATAGAACCTCGGCACACTGAGGGAACAGCGCTGTCCCTGCCGGAAGCTAAAGTAAACCCGGCTTTAGCCATGACGCTGAGATTTGAGAACAAATTCCTGTCCGACATCTCGATCGGAAAAATAAAAAAAGAAAACGCCATAACAACAAAGGGAAAAATGACGCTCGGCAATAGCGCTTATTACACCTTGGCGTTCCGTCAGTATAAAGGATACATCATCGCAAAACTGACCACAGAAAACGGCGTTCAAATGTGTTCCTATCCAGCCAATACGGGAACGCAGTAATAATTTTAGAAAGAATATAACGAAAAACCCCTCCGTGGCACGGAGGGGTTTTTTACATATTCGCTTGAGGCGGGCATGCTATTAGTGCCCTATGAACAGCTGTGGTGGGTGTAGAAATCGCAGAAAGGATTTCCCTTCGCGCGCAGCTTGGGAAGAACGAAGCGCAGGTGTTCCTTGAACATTTTCCCGTCCGGCAGAGACAGCACGGTTTCGTAATACGTCAGAGCGCCAAGGCGGTAAAGTTCGCCGTCGCGGATCATGGCGGCGCAGTCGTTTTTATCGCATTTTTGTTCGGAATCATTAAGCACGAAACCGGCGGAATAATTGTTTTCATACGCCTTGCCGGCAAGAAACAAAAACCAGGCGCGGAACGGGGAGTCGGGATAGTCCGTCAAAACCCGCTCGCATTTCGGTATTAAATCGGGCGGGAACAGTTTGTATACGTCCGCGTTAAAACCGTCTTCCATTTCTGCCGCCAGGGCGTACTGTCCCCAATAGGATTCGGGGCTTTTCCGGTATGCCGGCTCGAGCGAGTGGCCCACAGGCTCATAGCCGCCGGAAAAATGTTCAACTTCATAGGCTATTTTGTTTTCATCAAGCAGTTTAAGTTCGGGCACGGTGTCGGCGTATCCGACCACGGAACGGTTAACCGCGCCGAAAATTCCTTCCACGATAAAATAATCCAGAACTAGGAACAGGGCGGAATCCGGCCCGTCCGGCATATTCTTTAACAGAACGTTACGGGCGGCCAGAAGTTTTTCAACCGGCGCTGGTTTCCTTTCGAGAGCGGCTTTAACCTCCGGCCAGTTCGCGCCGAGAAGTTTGTCAACACCGGCAAGCCGCGCGTCGTCCGCCAGTTTCGCTTTCATGGCGCGGGAATAACGCAGGCGTTCCGGCCTTGGAATTTCCGCCGAGTATTGAGCCTTGTCCTTATGGTTCAAAACCACCAGAATATTCTCCCCGTTCAAAGAATGTTTGTAGTATAGATCGCCTGACAGCGCGCCCTTTTTCAGCGTAAAAGAATCCGTCCAGCCGCCGTAACCTTTATAGTCCACCTTGGTTACTTCAAACCCGCCGCTTTTTAAAAGTTCAATGGCGGACTCGAGCGCCACGCCGGAAGAAATCCGCACTTCGCCAGACAAAACCAGTTCTTTTCCCTCGGTAAGCGACGGAACCGCATAAGCGAACAGTTCTATTCCCATGCCCCGCCCTTTGCGTACGAAACGCTTTGAATAGCGCGGAATTTCTTCACATTCCTCGTTAGAAAGGTCAGTCCGCCAGCCTTCGATGGAACCGGCTTCGCGCCCGAATGGCGCGTCCATTAAAACGGGAAGCAAATCAAGAGGGGGATAAGCGCCGTCAAGCTCGAAAATCTGCGGCGGGGAAGGAACCTGCGAAGGAACCACAGCTGTCAGCGCAGAACTAATCTGCCCGCCCGGCACGGAATATGCGGCGGGTTTAATTTTAAAATAAACGACGGCGGCAATCAGCACTGCAAGAATAACAAGCAGATTTTTCATAGAAATAACCAGAAAGTTCCAGCTGGCAGTAAATTGTACCGCTTGCGCTTAGCAACGTCAACGCCGTAAACAAAAGAAGGGGCGGGTTTTATCCCGCCCCTTCTTCGCAATTAGTGCGCCGGCTTTATTTGCCGAGCATTATTTCCAGCACCTCATCGGCGTGGGTAACGGGAATTATTTCCAGTTCCTTGCGGACTTTTTCCGGCACGTCCTCAAGGTCCTTCATGTTACCTTTCGGAATGAGCACGGTTTTCATCTTCTCGCGGAACGCCGCGAGCAGCTTTTCCTTTACCCCGCCGACGGCAAGCACGCGGCCCGTGAGCGTAATTTCGCCCGTCATGGCTACGCTGCGCTTCACCGCTTTTTTGGTGAACATGCTGGCCAGCGCGGTCATCATGGCGATGCCCGCGGAAGGCCCGTCTTTCGGAATCGCGCCTTCGGGAATGTGCAGGTGAATGTCGTTTTCGGCGAACTTGAAGTCTTTCGCCAGGCCTTTGGAGCGGACGTAGCTCAGCGCGGTGTTCGCGCTCTCCTTCATCACGTCACCCATCTGGCCCGTAAGTTCGACATTACCTTTTCCCGCGAAGGTAGCCGCTTCTATGGAAAGCGTTTCCCCGCCGAATTCGGTCCACGCCAGGCCGGTTGAAACGCCGACAGCGTTCACTTCCAGCTTGTCGCGGGAGAATTTGGGAATACCCAGGTATTTTTCCAGATTCTGGGCCGTTACTTTAACGTTTTTGGAGGTTTCGACGTATTCCCGCGCGGCTTTGCGGCAGATGTTGCCGATTTCCCGCTCGAGATTGCGAACGCCGGCTTCGCGCGTGTATTCCATCACGACGCGGTCCACGGCGGCCTTGTTTATATCCAGCATCGCGCCCTTAAGCCCGTGCAGTTTCAGCTGTTTGGGGATCAGGTAGTCGCGCACAATGGCCTGTTTCTCGTCGTGCGTGTAGCCGGAGAATTCCAGTATTTCAAGGCGGTCGCGCAGGCTGTACGGAATGCCGTCGAGGCTGTTGGCCGTGGTAATGAACATTACCTTCGAGATATCGAACGGCGAATCAAGGTAATGGTCCACAAAATCCTTGTTCTGTTCAGGATCAAGCACTTCCAGCAGCGCGGCGGACGGGTCGCCCCGCCAGTCCATGCCCATTTTGTCAATTTCGTCGAGCAGGAAAACGGGATTGTTGCTCTTGACCTTGGAAATGCTTTGGATAACGCGGCCCGGCAGGGACCCTATATAGGTTCTGCGGTGCCCGCGGATTTCAGACTCGTCGCGCACGCCGCCGAGCGACACGCGCACGAATTTTCGCCCAATTGCCCGCGCTATGGATTTGGCGAGCGAGGTTTTGCCCACGCCCGGAGGTCCGACAAAACACAGCACCGGCCCGTGCAGTTCCTTGGTGAGTTTCGTCACCGCGATATATTCAAGAATGCGCTCTTTGGGCTTGTCCAGCCCGAAATGGTCGTCATCAAGAACCTTGCGCGCTTTCTTTATATCCAGAATATCCTCGGTGCTGACTTCCCAGGGCATATTCAAAAGCCAGTCGAGATAAGTGCGCGCCACGGTGGATTCGGGCGAAAACGGAGCCATTTTGTCCAGCCGGTCAAGCTCTTTTACGGCGATAGCCGCGGCTTCCTTGCTCAGTTTGTTCTGCTTGATAAGCGCGCGCAGTTCGTCTAATTCCTTGTGAAAATCGTCTTTCTGGTTCAGCTCTTTCTGGATGGCTTTGAGCTGTTCGTTCAGATAATATTCTTTCTGGGACTGCTCGATTTTCCCGCGCACCTCGGAGTGGATTTTCTCCTCTATCGAAAGGATCTCCACTTCGCTGGCCAGAATGCTGAGCAGTTTTTCAAGGCGCAGTTTCGGGTCCGGCTGTTCCAGCAGGTCCTGCCGGTCCCCGCTTTTGATGATGATGTTCGAAGCTATCGTGTCAGCCAGCTTCGAAGCGTCCGTTATCTGGCGCAGGAAGGAAACTGCCTCAACGCCTATCCGTTTGGAAACTTTGACGTATTTCTCAAACGCATCCAGCGCCTGGCGCATAAGCGCCTCGGTCTGGGGTGTGGTTTCATATTTTTCCTCGGGATATTCGACCTGCGCGAACCAGGCGTGCGCGGTTTCGTCGAAATAAACGTCCAGCGCCTTCGCGCGCGTCACGCCCTGCAGGAAAACCTTTATCGAACCGTCCGGCATTTTAAGCGACTGCGCGATCGTGCTGACCACGCCGTAGCGGTAAATATCGTCCGGCTGGGGATCGTCGTTCTCCGGGTCCCGCTGGGTTAGGGCGAGAATGTATTTGTCCTTCTTAAGCGCCGCTTCGATGGCGTTGACGGATTTCTCCCGATCTACGGAAAGCGGGAGCGCCATGCCCGGAAACATTACAACGTCGCGGATGGTGACCGCCGGCAGGAATTTCGGCAGTTCCGGCGTTTTCTCCGGCGCGGTTTCGCTTTTGGGTTTGGGAGTAAGGTTGATTTTCATAGTTTACTTTTTCAGCTTCAGCACTTCGTCTATAATTCCGTAATCGCGCGCTTCCTCGGCGGACATGTAATAGTTGCGTTCGCTGTCGGCGCGGATCTGTTCTTTGGAACGGCAGGTATGCTTGGCCAGGATATCCAAAAGCCCGTCTTTGGTCCGCATGAGCTCTTTGCTTTCGATTTCGATGTCGGTCACCTGTCCGGAAATACCGTGGCCCCAGATCAAAGGCTGGTGAATCATTATCCGCGAGTGGGGCAGCGCGTATCTGCGGCCTTTGGAACCCGCGGCGAGCAGCACGGCGCCAAACGACATGGCCATGCCCATGCAGATGGTGGTTATGGGAGCCTTGATGTACTGCATCGTGTCGTACACGGCAAGGCCGGCGGTGACAAGGCCGCCTGGCGAATTGATGTAGAGGTTAATCTCCTGCTCGGAGTCCTCAGCGTCGAGATACAGCAGCTGGGAGATGATGAGATTGGCGGTTTCGGTGCTGACATCGCCGTCCGGGCCGCCCACGAAAACTATCCGGTCCTTTAAAAGGCGGGAAAATATGTCATAACCCACCATGGAACCGTTGCTTTTTTCAATAATTGTGGGAACTATCATTTTTTCTTTTCCTCCGTTATTTTGGAGTTCTCTTTCAGGAAATTCATGACTTTGCGCTCGGTGATCGTGATAAGCGCGTCGGAACGGCGGGTGGCGAAGAATTCGCGCACGCGTTTTTTCTCGTCCTCGTTTCTGGCGAGTTCAAGATTTTTCGCGAGTTCTATTTCGACGTCCGCTTCTGCCGCGACAAGGTTTTCCTTGCGCGCTATGGCGTGGATGATATAGCCGACCTTAATGTCCCGCTCGACGTTCGGGCGGATTTTTTCGCGCAGGTTGTTCTTCTGCGCTTCCGGCATTTTATGGTCGGGACTGCCGAACATCTGCGCGGTGAAGCGGCGCAGGGAAAGGTCCACATGGTGTTCAAGCAGGCTTTTCGGTATGGCGAACTCGTTTTCCTTGACCAGATGGTCCTCGATCTGGCGCATCACGTCGTTTTCGCTTTTCGTTTCCGCGTCCTTGCGCATGGCTTCGCCGATATGCGTTTTCAGCGCTTCAGCTGTTTCAAAACCCATTTTTTTGGCGAAATCGTCGTTCACTTCGGGCAGGACTTTATACTTTATCTCCGTGATCGTGACCTTGAAACTCACCTTGCCGGAGCCGGACACTTCAGTTTCAAATTCGCGCACGTCGCCTTTTTTGGCGCCTTTGATGGCTTCCGCCAGGCCCGCTATGGTTTGCGGGGCGGACATGTCCACCATCTCGCCTTCGGAGGAAAATTCCTTCGCGGGTTTGCCGTCTTTAAGGCCCTCGTAATTCACGATCACGAAGCTGTCAGCCATGACTTTGCCTTTTTCGTCCGCTTCCAGGTGCGCGTTATAGTCGCGCATCTGCTCAAGCTGGGCGTCAATTTCGGCGTCGTTAACGGCGGGGGAAAGTTTTTTCACCTTGGCGCCGGTATATTTCTTCGGCTCGACGGTGGGGGGAACTTCGATTTCCAGCTCCATGACGAGCGGTTTGTTCTCGTCAAAATCAAGTTTCTTTATGACTGGCGTGGTAACGGGATCGAGTTTCTCCTGGTCGAGCGCGAGGTCAACGCTTTTGTGAACCGCAAGATCAACCGCCTGCTCTTTAACCGCGGAAGAGTACTGCTGTTTAACGAGATTCAGCGGCGCTTTTCCCGGGCGGAAGCCCGGCACCCTGGCCTGGGACTGGACGCGGACGAGCGCGTCCTGAAAAACGGAGTTGGTGAATTCGGCGTCCGCTTCTATGGATAAAACTATAGTGCAGTCCTGCTCTTTTACGCGTTTAACTTTAACGATGCTGTTTTTTGTTGCGGTCATTTGGATTCCTCCTGAAATTTTTGAAAATTTGGACGGGGCGGGACTCGAACCCGCAAGCCAGAGGCATACGGTCCTAAGCCGTACGCGTCTACCAATTCCGCCACCCGTCCTTTTAAAAAACATCCGGAAATCATTCGGCTTATATTCGGCCTCACTGCGCCTTATACGCTCAGATTTCCGGATGCTTTAAATCCGTATGGGCCATACGGGATTCGAACCTGTAACCTTACGCTTAAGAGGCGTCTGCTCTACCGTTGAGCTAATGGCCCAAGCACTTGCTATATTATATCACAATTGTATAAAAACAAAAACCCCGTTTTGCGCCGGGGTTTTTGTTTGAATTCATATACCGCATGAATTCCGGTTTGGCACTTCAAGATTATAGGCTGGCGGAAGCCTCGCTGACCAGTTCGTCCATCAATTCCCTGACCGGCACTATTTTTTTGACTCTGGACACATTGCTCCCCGCGAACACAACAGCCTCGTCCAGCTTGCCGTCCGCGGCGTTGAGCATGGCTTTCGCTATGCAGTAAGGCACTTGGGTGGGATCGCAGGTGCGAAGGCAGCGAAAAGCGCACTTATACGGAATGGTTTCGCCCGCTTCAATGCGGTCAATAAACTTCGTGCGGATCGCGCGGCCCGGCAAACCCACGGGGCTTTTGATAAGAACGACGTCCTTCTCCTCCGCTGCAATATACGCCTGCTTGAATTCTTCGGCGACGGAACACTCGTTCGTAACAACGAACCGCGTCGCCATCTGCACGCCTTTGGCACCAAGCTTCAGAAAGCGCGCTATATCTTTCCCGTCGAAAACCCCGCCGCCGGCGATAACGGGGATTTCGCGTCCGGACTGCGCCTCATAGGGCTTTACCGCCGCTATGACATCCGTCACTATTTCCTCAAGAGTGTATTTGCGGCTGTCTAATTCCTCGCGGCTGAAACCCAGATGCCCGCCCGCCATAGGCCCTTCAACCACAACGGCGTCCTGAACGCGGTTATAGCGTTTTACCCAGGTCTTTATAATCAGTTCCGCCGCGCGGCCCGACGAGACTATGGGAATAAGTTTTATGTCATACCCGTCAACCAGTTCTGGCAGTTTCAGGGGCAGGCCCGCGCCGGAAACGATGAAATCGGCTTTTTCTTCCGCGGCGGTTTTAACCAAATCGGCGTAATTGCTTAAAGCGACCATGATATTAACACCGACAACGCCTTTGGTGAGTTCTTTGGCGCGGCGTATTTCATGGCGCAAGCCGTCATTGCAGTTTTTCACGAAATCGGGACTGTGCGCCTCGTACTGACCCAACCCCACGCTGGCAATGGTGCCAGCGCCGCCGCATTCGGCGACAGCCGCGGCGAGCGAAGCCATAGACACTTTCACACCCATTCCGCCCTGCACAATGGGCACGGGGATTTCCAGATTTCCTATTTTAAGGCCCGGCAATTTCGAAGGCATAATGCTCCTTTAGCTTCTGAACCCTTATTTCTTAAAGAATACCATAAAAACCGGCGTATTTCCTTAACAAACCGGCGGGATTGGCGAATCCGGCAGGAAGTTAACAGCTGTCGCTTGCCTTGTTTCTTTAAGGCAACGCCTAAGTTAACTTCCTCTTTTGCAGACTTCGATTAGATCTTGAAAACCACGAAGCCGCCCTTTCGACGCGAAAGAAGCCCCCGCCCAGAAGAACGGAGGCTTCGTTACATCAGATTTATTGCGGCTTTTAATACAGAGAACTTCTGTAACCAACCGTATAGCAGAATCGCACTAAAGAGGACGAAGAATCCTGATATATATCATACCATTCCGCTTCACCGCGAACATTTCCCAAAAACACATCCATGCCATATTGAGCATCGCGTTTATCCTGCCAACCGCATTCAGTATGCGTTCGAATAGGCTGATTCAATCCTTCTTTGTTTGCCACAAATTGTTCGGATATTTTCTTCGTAAGCAACGCAGTTTTAACAAAAATTTCTTTCTGTTGCTTCGTAAGGGATACTTTGACCCCTTTCCGCTGTGATACGGCCTTTGCCGAATTCGCTGTGTCAGTATTGCTTCCTGCCGCAAACAACGCCGGGACTGCTAATAACGCAAAACTAAGAGCGACGAGACTTTTTTTCATTTGTATCTCCTCATTTTATTGTTTGGCACTTAAGCATTTTTGTGCGTAAGTTATTAAAAGAATAGCACAATTTTTCTATCCCCACATGAGTCATAGGGCCTATTTTCCAGATAGGCCCTACATTATTATGGCGACGTCGCCGGCGCGGCCCGCCAGCGCGCCCTGTTTGTACTCGCGTTCCGGCAGGCGGAGGACGTTTAACTGGACGGCGGTTTCATCCATCCTCACAAAACTGAAGCCGCGCTTTTGCCAGCCTTCGATCAGCTTTTCAAAAAACGGCAGGTAAACCGCGCCTTCTGCTTCAGTGTGCAGGGTATACACGTTAAGCCGGCCTTTCCCCGGCAGGCTGATTAAGGACGAAAGGGCGAACTCCGGGGTTATACCGTCCCAGGCCAGAATCTCGTCCAAAGTGGGCAGTGTTGTCGGTATTTCGGGAATCGCGGAACGAGTGCGCCCGATAAACGGAACGGCCGGTTCCGGACCCCTGCCTACGGAAAGATATTTAAAGCCGCATTTAAGCAGGGCGGCAAGCCCTTTTTCGTTTATTTTCCAGGCCGGAGCGGCAAACCCCGCGGGAGAACTTTTCAATATCTCACGGTGGGCTTTCACGGCGTTTCCCAGTTCGGCGTCAATTTCCTCAGAAGTTAAACGGTCCAGTTCGTCCTGCCAGCGGACGTGGCTCCACGCGTGCACGCCCGCCTCGTGCCCGTCGGCGGCAATGCGTTTCACCAGTTCGGGAAAATTTGTACCCACGTTCGGCGCGGGCAGCAGCGTGCCGTACAGCATGGTTTTGAAACCGTACAGTTTCGCCGCGTTGGTGCGGAACATTTTTTTAAGAAACCCTTTTTTGGTGAAGACCCGTTTCACGGCTTTGCCGCTTTCGTCCGGCCCGAACGAAACGTAAAAGGACGCCTTTATGCCCTTCGCCCTGAAAAAATCAAGCAGGGCGGGCAGGCCTTTTTTCATGCCTTCGTAAGTGTCAATATCCACTTTCAGCGCTATCATGCAACCCCTTAATAAAAAGCGCGCCGAGGATATCGGCGCGCAAATTTTCAATACCGGACCTTAAATCTGCTCGGCGTTGTCTTCCAGTTCCGCGTCGGGAGTCTGGCGGTAAAGCTCCAGGTAGAAATCCACCGTTTTGCGCATCGCGGTTTCAAAATCAACCTTCGGCTCCCAGCCCAGAATCTTCTTGGCTTTGGCGACGGAAGGCTTGCGCCGTTCCATATCCTGATAGTCTTTGCCGTAGAAATTGTCCGAACTCACCAGTTCGATTTTCGGCGCGGGCAGGTTAACCGGCTTGAGCGGATGGCTGTTATAAACCTTAACCAGCGTTTCGGCGAGTTCAATGATGGACTTGTCCGCGGTGGGATTGCCGAAGTTGAAAATCTCGCCGTAATGGTCTTTCCCTTCATGCCCGATAATGCGCATAAGGCCGTCCACGCCGTCGGACACGTAGGTGAAGCACCGCCGCTGCGTGCCGCCGTTCACTATCTGCAGAGGCTTGCCGCGCAGGATATCCCACAAAAACTGGGTCAGCACGCGCGAGGAGCCCTCTTTAGCGGCGTTGAGGCTGTCCAGTCCGGGGCCGATCCAGTTAAAGGGCCGAAAAATGGTGAAGCGCAGGCCGTGCTGCATGCCGTAGGCCCAGATAACGCGGTCCATCAGCTGTTTGGACACGCTGTAAATCCAGCGCTGGCTGTGAATAGGGCCGACTATCGGGTTAGAAGTATCCTCGTTAAACTCATTGTCCGTGCACATGCCGTAAATTTCCGAGGTGGAGGGGAACACGATGTGCTTTTTATGCGTTACGCAATAGCGCACGATTTTAAGGTTTTCCTCGAAATCCAGATGGAAAACGCGCAGGGGGTCGGTCACATAAATTTTCGGGGTGGCGATAGCCACAAGCGGAAGCACGATGTCGCATTTCTTGACGTGGTATTCAATCCATTCGCGATGGATGGAGATATCGCCTTCGGCGAAGTGAAAGTTTTTGTGGCCCAGCATGGGTTTTACGCGGTCATCGGAAATGTCCATACCGTAAACTTCCCAGTTCGTTTTTTCAAGAATGGAACGGGTAAGGTGGTGCCCGATAAAACCGTTTACGCCAAGAATTAAAACTTTCATTTTAAAGCGCTCCTTTCGGTGATCAAATCACCGGCTTTGACGTTATACTGCCTGACGAAATCCGGGGCGGAAAGTTCCGCCTCATTTTTCCATTGTAGTATTTTTGGCGATAAAAAACCCTGCCCGCACTCAATTTCAAGCGGGCTGACGCGCAAAACCGTTCCGGGCTTTCCCGAAGAAGCCGAGCCAGACTGCGGCGGTTCCGTTTTCCAGATAAACAGTTTTTCGCCCTTCCCCGACACGGCGAAAGCGCCCGGATAAGGGTGCGCCACGGCGCGGACAAGATTATGGATGGAAAGCGCGGACCCGGACCAGTCAATCACGCCGTCCTGCGGGCCGCGCCCGCCGTAAAGGGAGGCACTGGAATCGTCCTGCGTGGTTTCCTTATAGGTACCGTTTCTGATGTCCGTAACCGCGCCAAAGATAAACTCCGGCAAGACCGCCGCGAATTTTGCGTACAGCGAACGCACGTCGTCTTCCGGCGTTATTTCTACGCGCGTCTGGGCAACAATGGCGCCCGCGTCCGCGCTTTTCACCATGCGGTGCAGGGTAAGGCCGGTTTCGCGTTCCCCGTTGACCAGAACCCAGTTGGCGGGACAGCGGCCCCGGTATTTTGGCAGCAGGGAAGGGTGCAGGTTGAAAGCGCCTTTCGGGGCCAGCGCCAGAACGCTTGAATGAATCATCTTGCGGAACATGAACGAAAAGAAAACATCCGCGCCGACGGCCCTGATCCGGTCAAACCATTCATCCTTATTAAAGGAATCCGTTTTCCAGACCGGGATGCCTCGGCTTTCGGCAAGCCGGGCCACGGAACGAAACCAGATTTCCTCGCCCGGATTGTCATGGTGGGTAATAACCGCGGCCACGTCAAACCCGGCATTTAAAACCTGTTCAAGGCAGATATACCCCAACTCCTGATAAGCGAAAACTATGGCGCGCATCAGCTTCCCTTTGTATGCACCTGGCGGATGACGAAACGCGGCCTGCGGCGCACTTCCATATAAATTCTGCCCACATATTCGCCCACAATGCCGAGCGCCAGAATCTGGATTCCCACGAAGAAGAACAGGACGGCAAGCAGGGTGAACACGCCTTCCGCTTCCGGACCGATTATCAAGCGGCGGGCAAACAGGAAAACGGCGAACGCCAGTCCGGTAACCGCCACGGCGATGCCGGCGAAACCTACCAGCTGGATGGGCAGGAGCGAAAACCCGGTCATCAGGTCGAAGTTGAGGCGCAGCAGTTTAACGATATTGTATTTCGACTCGCCCTTCGTGCGCGCGGCGTGCGCCACCGGCACTTCCGTGACACGCTTGGCGAACGAATTTGCCAGCGCCGGAATATAGGTGTTGACTTCGGGACATTTCACCAGCTGGTCCACCACTTCCCGCTTGTAGGCGCGGAGCATGCAGCCGTAATCCTTCAGCTTCACGCCGAACAGATACGCGCTCAGCGAATTTAAAATGCGGGAGGGGATTTTGCGCAGGATATTATCGTCCCGGTCCTGCCGCCAGCCGCCGACGGCTTCGTACCCTTCCCTGATTTTAACCATCAGTTTCGGAATTTCCTCGGGCGGGTTCTGAAGATCCGCGTCGAGAGTGACCACGGTCGCGCCCACGCTCTCCTCCATAGCCGCCATGACGGCGGCGTGCTGGCCGAAATTGCGGGAAAACTCGATCACCTTCACGCGCGGATCCCGCGCGGCGAAGCCCTTGAGGATTTCCAGCGAGGAATCGGAACTGCCGTCGTCGCTGAAAAGCACTTCATAGCTTTCGCCCATGGCGTCCATGGTCTTCACCAGCCGGGCGTAAAGCTCCGGCAGATTGGCTTCCTCGTTATAAACCGGTATCACAACCGAAACGGCGAGTTTATTTTCTGTGGTCATTTTATTTGTTCAGGTGTTTTGCGATAACGCATTTAACCGCATTGACTACGTCCTGCGCGTCGGTATCCGTCATCTTCGGGAAAAGCGGCAGCGAAACAATCCGCTCGCCCGCGTATTCCGCCTTCGGGTACATCCCTTTTCTAAAACCCAGCCGCGCGTAAAGCGGGTGCTCATGAATCGCGCGGTAATGCAGGCCGGTGCCGATATTAAGAGCCTTCAGCTCGTTCATGAAATCCGCCCGGGTTATGCCGAGCTTTTCGGTTTTCACCAGCGGGCAGAACAGATGCCAGGCGTGTTTGTGGCTGTAAGCGGGCAGCTTGGGGATGTGCAGTTCCTCGACTTCCGCCAGTTCGCGTTTATAAAACTCGGCCAGTTCGGTGCGGCGCGCGTTGAAACCGTCCAGCTTTTTAAGCTGGTGAATGCCTATGGCGGCCTGGATGTCTAGCATGTTATATTTGAAACCGGCTTCCACCACGTCATAATCCTGCACGACGCGGTCCGGATATTTTTCCCAGGAATTTTTATCAATCCCGTGGAAGCCCAGCACGGTGAGCGGGTACAGGTATTTTTTGTCGCTGAACGTAACCAGCCCGCCTTCGCCCGTGGTCATATTCTTGTTCGGGTGGAAGGAGAAAACCACCATTTCGGAATGGGTGCCCAGCCTCTTGCCCTTATACTCGGCGCCTACGGCGTGCGCAGCGTCCTCAATCACAATCGCGTTATATTTTACGGCGGTTTTGCGAATTTCGTCCAGATCGCAGGGCAGGCCCGCGAAATGGACAGGGATGATTATTTTCGTGTTCGGCCCGGCGGCTTCCGCCGCCAGCGCGGGATTCATATTATAGGTGTCTAAGTCTATATCGCAGAAAACCGGCTTGGCGCCGCAATGCAACACGGTATTGGCCGTGGCGGTGAAGGTAAGCGGAGAGGTCAGCACCTCGTCAAACTGTTTCAGGCCCGCCGCTACCTGGGCGATGTGCAGGCCCGCCGTGGCGGAATTTAAGGCAACGCCATAGGGCGCGTTGACGTATGCCGTGAAATCTTCGGTAAATTTTTTAACCTTCGGTCCGGTGGTAAGCCAGCCGGAAAGCATGGACTGGCGCACCTCCGCGCATTCCTCCTCGCCTATGGAAGGCGCGGAAAAAGGCAGAAAAGTGTCACGCATGGTTTTTGTAGCTGTCATTTAATTTCTCCACGGTTTATTTGAAAAAAGAACAAGCCTGCCGGGCAGTTTGCCGGGCGCGGGATAAAGCGGCCTGCCGGCCTGCCGTTCAATATCCGGCAATTGCTCCGAGTATGCTACAACAAAAGAGCGCGCGCTGTCATCCCTGAGCGTGTTCACAAAATCTGTTTCGGAAGGGAAGTGTTTTTCGCGCTCGGCGTCACGCTCCGCGCCGAATTCCAGTTCGCCCCGCGAACCCACCACGCTCACGCGCCGGCCCGTATAAAAGGACATGCTCTGCATGTTCCTTTCCCAGAACGCGTTAAACGAAATTATCCTGTCGCCCGGCTGGTATTCTGCCATGATGAGCTTCGCCATCGCCTTGCGCGACAATAGCGGGTCCAGCTTTCCCGCTTCCGTATAGGCCGCGGCTATGAACATCAGAGCGCACAGAAACACCGCGCGGAAAGTTTCAGGGGCGTTTTGCCGCTTCCCGTAGAACCAGACAAGCGCGCCGGAAAGCATGAGGAAAAACGCGGGCCAGAAGCAGTTAACGCTAAGCGCCGGGTCCATATATTTTATCCGGGGCAAAGCGATGAACATTCCCGCGCCCACCAAGACCGACAAAACCGCGTAGGGAACCGAAAACCAGCCGAACAGGCCTTTGGCGTCGTTCCATTTGGAATCAAACCACCAGGCCAGCAGGACAGCCAGCGGCGGCAGAACCGGCACCATGTAAGGCGGGCGTTTTGAGCCGGAAAGCGAAAATATCCCGAAAATCACGAGAACCCACACCGCCATGAAAACAAACGGTTTCGACAACCGTTTCAGCTCGGCCCAGACGGCGCGCAGGGCGGGCACCAACGCCGCGGTCCACGGAAAGAACATTCCCGCGACTACGGGTATGAAATACCAGAACTGGCCCGTGCGCGAATGTTTTTTTGTGGCGAAACGCTGGAGATGTTCGCCGACAAAAAAGAAATTGAAAAAATCCGGCTGGACCGCGTTCACTGCCACAAACCACCAGCCGCCGGAAACCAGCGTCAGAAGGATTCCGCTTGCCGGATAGAATTCGCGCCAGCGTTTCCACTGCCGCGTTACGGTAAGGTAAACCGAAATTATGATGAAGGGGAAACCCCACGCCACTATGCCTTTCACCAGGCAGGCCAGCCCGATAAGGAAATACGCAAGGTGCATGGACAGAAACGGCCTGAACTTATTCTCGAAACCGAGATAGAAAAGAGCCAGCCCGCCGCACAGGAAAAGGGAAAACAGCATATCAAGTTCTGGAATCTGGGACCACGCGAAATAACCCGCGCTGGTGGCTAAAATCGCGGCGGACAGAAGGGCGATTCTGCGGCTGAAAACCCTGCTCGCCCACCAGTAAAGCCCGAAAATGCCCAGCAGGCCGGAAACCGCGGTCACAAACCGGACCGCGAATTCGTTTATGCCAAACACTTTCATCGCAAGCGCGTTCAGCCAGTAGCCCAGAGGCGGCTTTTCAAAATAAAGCACGCCGTTAAGACGGGGAACAAGCCAGTCGCCGGAATCCAGAATGGCGCGGCTTAAATCGGCATAACGGCTTTCGCCCGGATCCCAGAGAGCGCGGGAACCGGTGAAAGCGAGATAAAGCAGCAGGCACAAACCGGACAAAATCCAGAAAAACCGGCGTTCCGTCCAGGGTTTGAATAAAACGGGAGAATTATCGCGCTCTGTACGCATATTACAATTGTAACATAAGAGGGCGTAACCCGGCGCCAATTTTCTTTTGTATAATGTATACATGATTCCTAAAAATGGCATTCTCACGCTTTCTGGTTTGCTTTTGCTTGCGTCCGTACCGTCTCTTTTCGCGCAGGAACCTCCGGAACAGGTTGAGAGTTTCAATCTGGTGCCGAAAAAGATATCGTCGGAACTGCTGGTCCCTGAAGCGGAAGACGCGCCGGCGCAAATCAATCTGCCCGATCCGGACGATAACGTGACGGACAAGGATTTTTATGGCTCTGACGCGCTCGCCAAAGCCGCCCTGCTGTGCGCGGAAGGAAAACCGTACGATTGCGCCGCTCACTACAAGGAACTCACCCGCTCCGCGGACGCGGAAGAATCTTTTTCCGCCTACAAAAATCTCGGCGTTATGGAATATTTCGGCGGCCGGTCCAGTTCCGCCATCGAATATCTGGACAAAGCGCTTTCAAAAAAACCTTCCGACGCCATCTCCAATATACTCAAAGGCTGGGCCTATCTGTCCATGGGCAAGAACCGGCAAGCGATAGACCAGTTCAACAAAGTCACCTCGCTCACCTCAAACCCGGGCATGGTTTCCGATTCGCGGCTCGGCACGGCGCTGGCCCTGCTTTTCGACGGGAAATACAAAGACGCCGAAAAAAAGCTCCAAGCTCTTTACGCCACCGACCCCTACACGATCGCCTTCACCGCGTACCTTATGGCTCTGGCCAATATCGAGCAGGGCGAACCGCTGACGGCGCAAACCTATCTTGAACAGTCGCTCAAGCACGACGGCATGAATTACGACGCGGCAAAAAAACTCTCCACCCTGTATTCCGACGCGGAAGAAAATCTCAAGGCCTGGCAGACTTACTCGACAATAGCCGCGCTAGAACCTGACGACCCGGATATACAAAACACCTTCAAAAAGCTCGGCGGCAAGCTGAAAGACGATCCGGCAAAATTCATGATCCGCACCCGGCTGTCCTCCCCGATAAACCGGCTGCTGCGCCGCACAAAATCACCGGAACTCAACGTCGCTTTATATTCGGACGGCAACGGCATACCGGCCCGGATAAAGGAATTCGCTTTTCAGGCCAGTTCAAGTTTCACGATAACCGATCTGACGCTGGGCTCCATCAGCAAGGGAAAACGCAACGACACGTGGACCGTGCGTTTTGACCCGGAAAAACAGAACATAACCGTCACTAACAGCTGGGACAACATCGAATACCTTTCCGGCAAGCCGTTCCGGATAACTCCGCTGGGGGACGGCGCGGGAGTACTGCTTAAAAACCTGGTGGGCGGCAGCCTCATTGACCGCGATTACGGCGACAAGGAATTCCGCGGCGAGCTGACCGTAATTCCCTCAACAAACGGAATAATCCTCATAAACAACACAACCGTGGAGGATTTCCTGCCGGGTGCGCTTTCACCCGCGCGGGCCGGAACCACTGAACCGGAGACGCTCAAGGCGCTGGCGGTAGTGCTGCGCACGAAAATAACCA
>JBAYFS010000016.1:0-20603 GCA_041667045.1 Elusimicrobiaceae bacterium
GTCTGGAAACGGGGGACGCCGGTGCTGCCAGTTGGAAAGCGGCCGGTGTTGGAGCTGCGGAGGAGGGCGGGTGTAGTGTAGGCCGGGGGGGGTCCGACTGGAGAGGTCTCACCGCCATCAATCTCATGACCATGGTTCTGCTTAAACGGAGCGGCGCCGTTCTTGACCGGGACGTTATCATGCTCGCTACGGCTGACGAGGAAGCCGGTTCCGGCGCCGGGCTGGCTTGGCTGGTACAGAACAAATGGGGCGATTTCAATCCGGGTTTCGCGCTTAACGAAGGCGGCGGCGTGGTTTTAAACGAAAAAGGAGCGCCCGCTCTCGTTTTTGTTGAAAGCGCGGAAAAAATGTATCTGGACCTCAAGCTTACCGCTTCCGGAACCGGGGGGCACCCGTCCATTCCTTACGCCTCCAACGCGATTTATTCGCTGGCCGGCGCGCTGGCTTCACTGGAAAAACGGAAAATGCCGATTCATGTCACACCCGCGGCGGAGAAATTTTTCCGTTCCGTTTACAGTCTGCAAAACGAGGACGGGCGCACCACGTTCGACATGTTTTTTTCGACCGACGCGAAAAAATCCGCCCTTGCCGCCGAGGCGATAGCGGAGGATCCGTTCTTCAACTCCCAGCTGCGCGACACCGCTGTTCCGACCGTCGTCTGCGCCGGACAGGATAACAACGTAGTTCCTTCCGAGGCTTGGGCGGTGCTGAACTGCCGCCTGCTTTATGACACGGATGTGGACGCTTTTATCGAGCAGATCAGAACCGTCGCCGCGGCGCACGGCGTGAAAACCACCGTGCTGGAACGGCCCCGCCAGCCGTTTCCCCAGGCCATGCCGCTTGACGACGAACTGTATGCGGCGATTGCGCGCGTCAGCGCGCGTCTTATGCCGGGTGCCGTTGTGGCGGCGGGCATGATCCCGGCGACCACGGATTCCGAATTTCTGCGCCGCGCCGGAGTTATAGCGTACGGGCTGGGCAGTCCGAAAACCTACGGAGAAATGTATGACGCCCATTCGCCGGACGAAAAAATCAGGCTCGATTCCTTTTACTCTTATTTCGATCTCACTTACAACATTGTCCGCTCTTTGGCCGTGCCCCGTCAGTAACGGGTAATTCCATACCGCCGGGTTTGAAAGACATGAAAATAAATTTCGCGAACGCCTTCACCATACCCGTTCCCCCCCCGCTTTCCGCGGAGGAGGAGGCCATGCTGGTTCTGGTGGCCGCCAAAATCCGCGAAAGGCGGATGGCGGAACCGGCGTTTTTTGCGTTGGAAAGCACAAAGCCGCTTCATTTTCTGGGTTCTCAGGCGCTGGCTTTTTTCATGCCCTTTGTGGAAATGGCCGCCGGGCCGGGCCGGGCAAAAAATTTCGCGAAGATTCTGGAAAACCGGCTCGCCGCCGACCGGCTCGCCGTTCTGCTTGAAAACGGCGGCAAGGGGGCTGATAATGGAAAATCGTGACCTTGAAGTTATCATAGCCACCGACTGCGGCAGCACCACCACCAAGGCGATACTGATAGAGAAGAAAGACGGCGTTTACCGCCAGACCTTCCGCGGCGAAGCGCCGACCACGGTCGAGGCCCCTTTCGAGGACGTCACGAAAGGCGTTCTTAACGCTATAAGCGAAATAGAAGAATTGTCCGGCAGGAAAATACTGGACGGCGATAAAATAATCACGCCGGTCCGCGGGAAAGACGGCGTTGATATTTACGTCTCTACCAGCTCCGCCGGGGGCGGGCTTCAGATGTTGGTGGCGGGCGCGGTCAAAGCCATGACGGGCGAGTCCGCCCAGCGCTGCGCCCTTGGCGCCGGCGCGATAGTGCTGGACGTGCTGGCTACGAACGATGGGCGGGCCTCTTATGAAAAAATAGAGCGGATACGCCAGCTCCGTCCCGATATGATTCTGCTCTCCGGCGGCACGGACGGTGGCACCGTTTCCCATGTGGTTGAACTGGCCGAATATATCGCGGCGGCCGAGCCGAAGCCTCGGCTGGGGCAGGACTATAAACTTCCCCTTGTTTTCGCGGGCAACACGAAGGCCCGCCCGCAGGTGGAAGAGATCCTGGGCAAAAAAACGGCGCTTTACATAACGGATAATATCCGTCCTGTTCTGGAGAAGGAAAATCTTATGCCCGCGCGGCTTAAGATACACGACATTTTTCTTGAGCACGTCATGCGGCAGGCGCCGGGTTACGCCAAGCTTATCGCCATGGCCCACGCGGGCATCATGCCCACGCCCGCGGCGGTGGGCGCGATGACGGAAAAATTCGCCCGCGCCAGCAACAGCAATGTTCTGGCTGTGGACATCGGCGGCGCGACCACCGACGTCTTTTCCGTTTTCGGCGGTGTTTTTAGCCGCACCGTCAGCGCTAATCTGGGCATGAGCTATTCCGTATCAAACGTTCTGGCGGAGGCCGGTATTGACGGCATTTTGCGCTGGCTGCCGTTTGAAATAGAGGAACAGGATCTGCGCAACCGCCTTAAAAACAAGATGATCCGCCCCACCACCATTCCTCAGACGATAGAGGATCTGCTCATTGAGCATGCCGTGGCGCGTGAAGCGCTCCGGCTCGCTTTTGAACAGCACGGCGCGTTTGCCACGGAACTTAAAGGTGTCGCGCAGGAAAGAACGATAGCGGACGTGTTTGACCAGTCCGCTTCTGGAAAAAGTCTTATAAGGCTTATGGATTTAGACCATATAATAGGCTCCGGCGGCATTCTGGCGCACGCGCCCCGGCGCGCGCAGGCCATGGCGATTATGCTAGACGCCTATCAGCCCCAGGGCGTTACCGCCCTGGCGGTTGACTCGGTTTTTATGATGCCGCACCTGGGCGTTCTGGCGGGCGTGCACGAAAAAGCGGCTCTGGACGTTTTTTATAACGACTGCCTTGTGAAGCTGGGAACCTGCGTCGCGCCCGTCGGGCTGGCGCTGGAGGGCGAGCCGTGCCTTGGCTATGAAATAAAAACGGAGCGCGGAACGGAATCCGGAACGCTGGTTTTCGGCGATGTCCTGCTCATACCCTGCGAAGGCAAAGCCGCGGCGGTTTTGAAACCGGCGAAAAATTTCGACGTAGGCGCGGGCGCGGGCAAAACTGTGGTTTGTGAAGTGGCGGGCGGAACAGTAGGACTGGTTTTAGACGGGCGCGGCAGGCCGCTTAACTTGCCTTCTGAACACGCGCTCCGGCGGCGCGCTCTTAACAAATGGCACAAGGCGCTCGCCTTGTATCCGGAACACGACTGAAGTTGGAGATTTTACCAATGGCGCAAACTTATACTCCGGGATTAAAGGCTGTTTCCCTCGTGCGGGTGGTGAAGAAACGGGTGCTGCCCGTTCCCGGCGTGGTGACGGTAAAAATGGGCGACAGGGTGTCCGCTTCCGCCGTTGTGGCCTATACCGAACTGCCCGGCAGGGTGCATTCTGTCAATGTGGCAAACCGCCTGGGCGTGGGCCCCGGCGGCATCAAGAAAGCGCTGTCAGTCAAAATCGGGGACAGGGTGGCTAAAGGCGGCATCCTGGCGGAGAGCAAGCCTTTCCTTAAATGGTTTAAGTCGGAGGTTCTTTCGCCTGTTGAGGGGTATGTGGAAAGCGTTTCCGAATTCACGGGCCAGATTCTTCTGCGCGAACCGCCTTCCGCGCTGAACCTGTCAGCCTACATTGACGGCGAGGTTACCGCTGTGGATGACAAGTCCGGCGTTACCGTGGAAACCGACGCCACCTATATCCAGGGGATTTTCGGCGTGGGCGGCGAGGTTTGCGGCGAAATCGCCGTCGCCGTCGAGTCGCCGGATACGGAGCTTTTGCCCGAGCATATACTGGACAGCCATAAAGGCAAAATTTTGATAGGCGGCAGACACGTTGGAATAGCCGCCATAAACAGGGCGCGGGAGCTGGGCGTGTCCGCCGTGGTGGCGGGCGGCATTCACGATAAGGACCTGCGCGAACTGCTGGGTTATGACATCGGCGTGGCTGTAACCGGCATGGAGAACCTGGGGATCACCGTGATTGTCACCGAAGGGTTCGGGCATATCGCCATGGCCGAGCATATTTTCGGGCTTTTTAAGGCGCGCGCGGGCGAAAAAGCGTCCGCGTCCGGCGCAACGCAGATAAGGGCCGGGGTGCTGCGGCCCGAAATAATTATTCCCGGCGCGCCGAAAGACTATAAAGGCGGACAAAGCGGACTTGCGTGCGGAACGGTGAAAATCGGCGACGGCGTACGCATGATCAGGGAACCGCATTTCGGGAAACTGGGCACGGTGTCCGGACTGCCGCAGGAACTTGAGCAAATCCAGACGGAAAGCTTTGTGCGCGTTATGGAAGTCACGCTGGACACGGGCGAAACGGTAACCGTGCCGCGTTCGAATACCGAACTTCTGGAGCGATAGAACCGATCATGAAACTGAAAATAACCATAACGGTTTTACTGGCGGCTGCGTGCCTGTCCGCGGGCATGGCTCGGGCGGAAGTTCTGGCCGAATCAGCCGCCGTTTATCCCGTCAGTGGCCTGACCGCCGGCGATATGCCTTATGACGCGGGCGGGTTCATTCTCCTTAAGTGGGCGGCGATGCCTTATGACGGCCTCGCCGTGCAGTATAAAGTTTTTTCTTCAACCGCGCAGGACGGGCCGTGGCTTTTCGCCGGTTCTACGCGCTCGGACCGGGCATACTCGTCCGACATCAAGCTGCCGTTCTGGGCGTGGACCGGGTCTAAGAACCAGCATGCCCTGCCGGTGGAAATAGCCAAGATTTTCCCCCCGCCCCTTTCTCCCGCCGCCGCGGCGCTTGTTGAAAAATTCGGCGGGCACAGGGAGAAATTTACCGGCCGCCAGAATTTTGAGGTGGAGTCCGGGGAGGTGCGGGCCCGGCGCGCTTATGAGGAAGGGATAAACCGCACCCGGTATTTTTTCAAAGTCGCCGCCGTTTCCGGCGCGCAGAGCGCGGAAAGCGCGGTTGTTTCCGCCGTGCCCGCCGCGGCTTGGTTCAGTCTGCCACGGCTTAACAATCTTATTTACGCGCTGGCTCTGGCGTTCGTTTTTCTGTGGCTTATTTTTCACGCCAAACGAAAAACTTATTTTCTGCGCCGCCTGGCAGGGCTTGACGCCATAGACGAGGCCATAGGCCGCGCCACCGAAATGGGCAGGCCGGTTTATTACATGACGGGCCGTTATGACATAGACAAGATATCCACCATCGCGTCCACCTTCATTCTGGCGGAGGTGGCTAAAAAAACGGCCCGCTATGGCGCGCAGCTGAAAGTCCCTCACGCTTATCCTATGACGATGGCGGTCTGCCAGGAAATCGTCAAGCAGGCTTACACGGAGGAAGGCAGGCCGGACTACTTCCGCGAGGACATAAACTTTTTCCTTTCTTCGGACCAGTTCGCCTATACCGCCGCCGCGGACGGCCTTATGGCGCGCGACAAACCCGCCGCCTGTTTTTACGCCGGCTACTATTATTCCGAATCCCTGCTGCTGACCGAAGTGGGCGCCAGCGTCGGGGCCATACAGATAGCCATCACCGACGCCGAAGCGCAGCTGCCGTTTTTTTTCACCACCTGCGATTACACCATTATGGGCGAGGAACTGTACGCCGCCAGCGCGTATCTTTCCAAGGATCCCGTTCTGGTCGGCACCGTGCGGGGTCAGGATCTGGGCAAGATTTTTGTCATGGCGGCAATCGCCGTGGGAATTATAGCCGTGGCGGTCGGGACGGTGTGCCATTGGAGCGAATTCGTGCGGGTCGTTTTAGACCCTGTGACTTCATTTTAGAGGTTTATGAATTTTATAAAAAAACAGCTTCCGCTGACCGTTTGTTTCGTGATAGGAACTTTGTGCTTCGCGCAGTATTACGTTCCGGCGCGCGCGTCCCAGGATTTTCTGGAGACGATGAACGGCTATGTCCTCATCATGGCTTTCTTCGCCTACTTTCTGGGGATGTACAGCATTTTCGCGCCCAACTTGCGTAAAATAGCGAACCAGGCCGACGGCTGGGGCTACAGCGTCGTGCTTTTTCTGGGTGTTGGCATAGGTGTGGCGACGGGCCTTCTCAGCCACGCGCGCCAGATGGCGCCGGACGGGTCGCTGACCAGTTTTGGCTGGATGTACAATTACATGTATTATCCGCTTAACGCGACGATGTATTCCCTGCTCGGGTTTTTCATAGTGTCCACCTCGTTCCGCGCTTTCCGCGTGAAGGGCGGGCCGGCGCTGGTTTTGTTCATCTCCGCCGTTATCCTGATTTTTGGGCGCGTGCCGCTGGGCCAGATGCTCTGGGCCAAGTTTTTCGGCTGGACGCACGTCAGCGTTTCACAGATTGTGGAATGGGTGATGAATTATCCCGTTATCGCGGGCAAGCGCGGCATAATGATCGGCATTGCGCTGGGTTCGATAGCGGCGTCTATAAAAATAATCGCGGGCATTGAAAAACAGTATCTCGGCGGGGACTAGTGAAAGTTATTGACAAACTTTTAAATCTCGACCGCAGGATAATATTTTTGTCCGTGCTGCTGGTTATTCTCATCCCCATAATCAGGCCTTTCAATCTCGCCGGGGTGGAGATTACCGGAGCCGTGAAAGGGGTTTACGACACTATCGAAAGCCTGCCGCCGGGCAGCGCGGTGCTTGTTTCTTTCGATTACGATCCGTCCGGCAAGCCCGACGTTTATCCCATGAGCGTGGCTGTCTGCCGGCACGCGTTCCGCAGGAATCTGCGGGTGGTGGGCATGAATCTCTGGGCGTCGGGAACGGGTTTGGCTGAGGAAGCGCTCCGTAAAACCGCCCTGGAATACGGCAGGGAGTATAAGAAGGATTATGTGTATCTGGGTTATCAGCCGCAGGCGGAGGCGGTTATCACCCAGCTGGGAAAGGACATTTATGTTATGTACCCGACGGACTATTACCGCAATCCCACGCGCGGCATGCCGGTTTTGGACGGAATATTGTCTTTGCGGGATTTCGCGTTCATGGTGGATTTTTCGAACGGCCACCCCGGCCTTGAGGAATGGCTGATTTACGGGGCCGATAAATTCGGCTTTAAAATAGCCTGCGGCTGTTCGGCTGTAAGCGAACCGGGGTTCCGGCCCTTCCTCAATTCCGGGCAGATTGTGGGGCTTATCGGGGCCATGAAAGGCGCGGCGGAATATGAACGGCTTATCGGCATGCCGGATAAAGCCACCGCCGGGATGGAAGCCGTGAGCATGGGCCATTTTCTTATTCTGTTTCTGGTTTTTGGCGCGAACGCGCTGTTGCTTGTTAAAAAATATTTCTGACGTTTAGGGAGTTTTAATGGAATTGCCGCTTTCTTCAATAATCGGAGCGTGGGTCGCCGCGGGTCTTACGCTTTTCATCTACAGTTTCCTCTACCGCGAAAATCCGCTTTTTAAAATAGCCGAGCACCTGTATCTGGGCGTGTCGGTCGGGTACGCGTTTTGCATACTGCTTTTTAACGTCTGGTTCCCGAAAATACAGGGACCCGTGCTTGTGGGCGACTGGACGCCGGTCCTGCCCTCCCTTCTGGGCCTTACACTTTTAACGCGCCTGCACCCGAAACACTCCTGGGTAAGCCGGTTCGGGTTCGCGTTTATCATGGGCTACGCTTCGGGCGTGGCTATCCCCGCCGTGCTGACCACCATGTTCCTTAAACAGATCCAGGGCACGATAGTGCCCGTGTTCCGGCTGACCGCGTCGGGCGGGCTGGATTTATCGGGCGGGGCTTTGTGGGATTCCTTTTCCGTGTTGCTGCTGGCCGCGGGCTGCGTGGCGGTGCTGTTCTATTTCTTCTTTTCGGTGGAGCATAAGGGTCCGCTTAAGAAAGTGCCTGTTATCGGCATCTATTTTCTGATGGTATACCTCGGCGCCTCTTTCGGGGTGACGGTGATGTCCCGCTTTTCGCTTTTGTACGGGCGGTTTTACGATATGTACGCCTACAGTTCCGCGCAGTATAGATACGCCACGCCCGCGCTGCTGTGCGCCGTTGTCGCGTTTCTGGTATATTTCACCGTGAAGTTCAGGCGTAAAGAGATTTAAGCGTTTCGCCCCATAACAAAAAGCGCACCCTTTTCAAGGGGTGCGCTTTTTTCATTGATAGCGTGTTTCTATTGAGCGGCTTTATAAGAAAAATAGCTTGTTACGGTTTCTGTGGCGTACTGCATCTTGTATTCCAGCTGGCCCACTATAAAGCTTTTGTATTTCACCAGTTTAACCGAGATGACAGCCATAACGCCCGAATCCCCGCTGATTGCTATGCTGCCGGTGTCATAATAGCCGATTTTTCCCTGCTGGGGATTGCGGTATTTGAGAATAGTCACGCTGTTGGCTTCAGGAAAGCCTTTGCGCAGAAGGATTGAAAAACTGGCTTTGATGGGCTGTTTGCCTGTGGCGGCCAAAACCGCGGCGTCTTCCAGATAGGAGCAGCTATAATACATCATAATCGGGCGGGTGGGCGCGTCTTCATGCGTGTCGCGCTCATAGCGCGTAATGTCAAGCCGTTTTGGTGCAATGACGTCCGAGGCTTCGGGAGTCTGCCCCAGTTTGTTGAAAATAGTGCTTAGCACTTCATAGGGATCGGAGGATTCTATCCCCGTTTTTATGTTATCTCTTTGGATATTGCGGGTTTTTCTACTTGCCTGCTTGATGTCATTCTCGAAAAAATTAAGAATTTCCGGCGACAAGGTTTCCCGGGCTGTTACTTTACCCGCGGAAAAAGCCGGACCTGCCAGTGTTAAGGCGATTAATCCTGCAAGCAAACGTTTCATTGTTGGGCTCCTGGTTTGAACCGTCTTTGAATTTAGAAAATCCATACCCGTATTACACATACTATGCCAGATGTTGCCGTGTTTGCCAAGGAACAAAGGACCTATACCGCATCTGGGCCCTAAGTTACCGCTTACCTTGCGCGCAGATAGTTGTTTATCACCGTTATGCCCGGGCTCAGCGGTGTGTTTGACGACTTGCGGGTATTGAGGAAAAACATGAATCCGTCCGGGAACATGTTTTTAAACATGTTTATATTTTCCGGTTCATTTTCAAAGCCGCCTATCACTTTGCCGGATTTGCGCACTTCGTTTAGCACGCGGGCTTTGTAACCGACCACTTCTTCATCGCGCTCGTTAAGATAAAGCGCCACGCGCGGTTTGCCCAGCAACAGATTGTTCGCGCGCAGGGCGTTTTCCGTGCCGGAACGCATAGCGGTGCCGCGAGCGGAAATATATACTATGCGCGCGCCTGCGTTGTACAGTCCGTTAATGTAAGCGGGCGCGCCAGCGACCGCCGTTTCGCGGCTGAGGTACCATTCGCTCATTATCCTGCCGTTGCTGAATTTCCCGGCCTCGGAGATAAAATCAGGGTTTGAAACACCCAGCGCGTACATGGTTTCTTTCATGCTTGTTTTTACCGTTTCAAGTTTATCAAGGGCGGGTTTTATTTTCGCGGTTTCAGCCGGATAGGCGGAAGCGACGGCGGGCTGGCTGATGAAATCGCGGATGATCATAAGCCGTTTGTAACGGCTGTCAAATGTGGTGTCATCCAAATCAAAAATGACAGTGGGCACGGTGTTCTGCGCGGCTTCAATGCGGACGCGGGCCGTCAGGCCGGCAAGCGTCGCCGCCTGTGTTTTATTAACCGCAACTGCCGGTGCTGGTGTTTTTGCCCAGACCGCGGTATAAAAAGGCTGCGCCGCGAAGATTGCCAGCAAGAACAGTTTAAAATAGTTGGTCATCAGGTTTCTCCCTTTTCCCCTATGCTATGCTAACATACCGAAGAAAAAAGCGCAAGGGCCATCCGGCGGCTTCCCGATAGCGCGGACGTCCAATAAAAGTTTATAATTTAGGATAATGAGATTCATGTCACTGGACCGGCGTTTTCTGTGGCTTGTGTTCGGCCTGATTTTGCTTGCGGCGGTTGTTTTTCCTGTAAAACTGCCGCCGCTTGATGTCGCGCCGTCTGTCCGTTCTTTCTATTCCGCGATTGACACGCTGCCGGAAAACTCCGCCATTGTGCTTTCCATTGATTTTCTCCCCTCCTTCAAACCGGAACTTGAACCGATGGCGGACGCCGTCTGCCGCCACGCGTTCCGGAAAAACATAAAAATCATAGCGTTTTCCCTTTATGACGGCGCGACCGGACTGGCGCAGGAGATCCTGCGCAAAAACGCCGTTCTCTGCGGGAAGGAATATGGCGTTGACTACGCGTATTTAGGCTGGCAGCCCAATGACCGCGCCATGATTCTGGGGCTGGGAAGCGGTTTCTCCGGAGTTTTCCCCCGAGATTTTTATGGAACGCCGCTGGCGGCTCTGCCGCTTTTTGCCAATATCCGTTCGCTTTACGATATCCCGCTGGTTGTTCAGATCGGCGCAGGATTTAGCGATTTCCCCGTCTGGCTGGGTTACGGCACGGACAAGACCGGCGGAAAAATGATTATAGGCTGCAACGGCGGCGCCGAACCGGCGCTCAGGCCGTATTACGGCACCGGACAGATTGCCGGGCTTGTTGCTTCCACAAAGGGCGCGGCTGAATATGAGCAGCTCCTGGGCATTTACGGTGGCGCGACCCGCTGTTTCAACGCTTCCGGTCTCGTCCAGTTCATTCTAGGTTTTCTGCTTATCGCCGCCAATCTGGTGTTTTGGCGTTCCCGCGGCTGGAAGCTGGGGTTCGGGAAAAAATCTTCCGGCGATATTAATGTGTTAAAATAACCCCCGTATGCTTAAACGTAAAATATGGCTTTTGGTCACGGCAATACTGCTCGCAAGCAGTATTTCTTCCTATCTGCTCATCCGGTTTGCCGTTACAAACCAGATCCGCAAAAACCAGATAGAGGAGGCGCGCCGAAGGTTAGGCCTCATTTCGCTTAACGTAGGCAACGAGTACGAGAATATAAAAGAGATTGAAAATAACAGGCTGTCCGAGCATAGGGATGAGCTTACCGACGTTACCGAGATTATTTTCCGCATTATCAACAATTATTACGCGCGCTTTAAAAAAGGCGAACTTACGGAAGCCGAAGCAAAGGGCCAGGCCGCAGATTATGTGCGGCAGTTCCGCTACGGCAACGGCGGCTATTTCTTCATCCACGGGCTTGACGGGATAAATGTCACCCACGCCAATGAGGATTTTTACCATAAGGACGTTTCGGGAGTTATTGACGCGGGCACAGGGGAGCGGATTTTCCCCAAGGTCAAAGCCGCCGCGAGTAAACCGGAAGGCGGTTTCGTAAGTTTCAAATTCCCCAAACTCAAAAGCCGCGAACTGGAGCCGAAGCTGGTCTATGTGAAGCTTTTCCAGCCGTGGGGCTGGATTGTGGGCACCGGCGAATACATGCCGGATCTTGAGCGGATAAATGAGGATGAAATAGCCGCGCTCAAGCGTGATCTTGACCGGTCAATCGCGCAATACCGGATAGGGGCGAAGGGCTATTATTTCGTTTTCGACAGCAGGGGTGAAATCATCATTCATCCCGACGCGGTTAAATCGCGGGAATATATGCGGGATTTCGTTGATAAACACATTTTGCCCGATGCCCGGCTGGGCAAAACGGCGATGAATTACGACTGGCATTCCCCCGCCGAGCCGCACAGAAACAATAAAAAAGACGTTTTTTTAACCTATTTCCAGCCGCTGGACTGGTATATCGGCGCGGCTGTTTATGACTACGATATTCAGCGGCCCGCTCGAGATCTCTCAAAACTGCTTGTTCCCATTTATGCCGGGGTTTTCCTGCTCGCGCTTTTTGCGGCTTATTGGCTAAGCCGGGGCGTGACCCGCAACATAGCAAGCCTGGCGGGGGCCACAAAACAGCTTTTGCTGTCGGATTTCTCTTTAAGCGAAGAATCGGGCCGGAATCTTGAGAGGATATCGGCAAGCAAAGACGAAACCGGCCTGCTGGCCCGTTCGTTTAAGCAGATGCTGGACGCCTTGCACGGTTATATTTTGCGGCTTAAGGAAACCACCGCTTTAAAAGAGCGCATTGAAAGCGAACTGAAACTCGCGCACGAAATTCAGATGGACATGTTGCCCAAGCCGGACAAAGCCGAAACGGAGGAACTGTCGGTCGCGGGCTGCCTGTTCCCGGCACGGAACGTGGGCGGCGATCTGTACGATTTTTTCTTTATGGACGGCAGGCTGTTTGTTCTGGTGGGCGACGTGTCGGACAAGGGCGTGCCCGCCGCGCTGTTCATGTCCAAAACCAAAACGGCGGCCCAGCTGCTGGCGAAAACCGAGCTTTCGCCCGCGCGCCTGCTCAAAAGGCTTAATGACGTTTTGGCGGCCCAGAACGAACACTTCATGTTTGTCACCGTGTTCTGCGGGATTATGGATATTGCGACCGGGAAACTAGTCTATGCCAGCGCGGGACACAATATGCCTGTTTTGGTAAGCGGGGCCGAAAGCCGGTTTATTCCCAAGCCCGACGGGGTGCCGCTGGGCGTTTATCCCGAGGCCGAGTTCGGCGAATATGTCCTTACCCTGGAGAAGGGCCAGGGGCTGTATGTCTATACCGACGGCGTTACCGAAGCCATGAACAGGTCCTGCGAGCTGTTCGGCGATGACACTTTGCTAAAGCTTTTATCCGGTGTTAAGGCGGGCGGGAATGCCGCAGACATAAATTCCCTTGTGCTTGCCGCGGTGCGGGCGCACGCCGGCGGGTGCGACGCTTCGGACGATATTTCCATGCTTGCCCTGCTGAGAAAAGGGACCTGATGACGCGAGCCGTGGCGGCGGGTCTTGAGGGTAGTTCTGACTGTGCAGAATTGTACAACAACGGGGTTGTTCCATACCTGCGAAAATCCAAATTATTAAAACATTATTAGGGAAGGATATTTGTTATGAAACATGTTATGCGGGCAGTTTGTGCATTTTGGCTGGTTTTATTTATTTCGCTTCGGGTTTGTTGTTCGTTGGAATGTCCCCAGTTTAAGATTATAACGGAATATAAACACAAATATCCCGCTACAATTATACAAAGCAAGCTGTCTGATGATGGAAAGCAATTTTACATAATAACATCTGATGGCGGACTTTACTGCTATGCGTTAAATGGTGTGGAACAGTGGCATTTCAAGTATCCAGGGGCTTCGTCACCACAGTGGTTCGTTAGTGATATTGCAGCAAGTCCGAATGGGACAAATCTCGCGGCCTTAGCCATCAGGAATTCAAATTCATATGTGTTGTCGGGTAGTACTGGCCCGCTGAGCCGTGCGCAGCTGGATGCCAAAGTTATTTACTTTGACAGCGGCAGGCTGAAATGGGAATTGACATTGGATGCGGCCTCAAAACTGCATATTTCTCCTAACGGGATGGTTTTAGTCGAACCCTTGCGTGACGAATATGCGCGAGTTCATGGAAAGTATCGTCTTATTGATTCGGCGGGCAACACAATTTTATCAATCCCATCCGCTGAATCTGAAAATGAAAACGCAAATTTGACTGCCGGGTTTTCTGATACCGGCGATTATCTGTTTATTGAAAACCGGATTCTAAGAGGTACCGGAAGCATAATCGCGGAATTCGGCTATCGAAACTATATCCTGGCGGTTTTGGGAAAATACGCGTTCGTGCAATCATTTTCGAAGGCGGACAGCGTTTTGAAAGTATACGATATGGACACCGACAAGATGCTTTGGCGCAAGACCATCAATCAAGATATGGCTGACGACATTTTAACCGAGGTGTCTTTCTCTGGTGGGATTGTGCTGGTAAAAAATGCTGGGGCTTATGAGTTGAAAGATGGAGAATCCGTCAAATTCGGATTTGACGGTATTCCCGAATTTTTAATTCCGCCAGGTTATTTTTTCGTTAAAGGCAATGCCAGTTTTTTAATATATAACAAATCTGGAAAATGCGGAAACTTGCGTACCGCAAAGGATGATATTTGCATTGCTAATTCCGGCATGTTGCTTTGCTATACGCCAACAGATTTGCGTATTTACGGAACTTCTTCCCTTAAACTTCAGTAATTGCCGTCTTTGCGGAGCTGCGCGTCACTGACTCCGAAATGGTGGGCCAGTTCGTGCAGTACGGTGTGGGCTATCACGCGGCCCATTTCCGTGTCGTTTGAGCAGGTGTCTTCGATATTTCCGTAAAATATGGTGATTTTGTCCGGCATTACGCCAGAATAATTCTGGCCCCTTTCCGTGAGCGGTATCCCCTGATAGAGGCCGAGCAGGTTTTTGTTCCGTCCGCCGCCGGGCCGGGCCCGAGCGACGATCACCACGTTATCCATTTTATCCTTGAATTCGGCGGGAATTGAGTCCGCGGTGTCGGCGATTATTTTTTCTATTTCTTCTATCGTCATCTGTACCGCTATTATACATTTCCGCTTCCGCGTTGTCACAGACGTTTTGGAAAGTGTATTTTCCCGGCGCAAAAAAGTAGAATGTAAGACACCGGAACGGGCGGGTTTTCCCCCGCTTTTATTCCGCGCTATAGCAAGGGAGTTGCATTATGACAGTTGAAGTCCGCCGTGAAGCGGTTGTGCTGAGCCTTGAAGGGCGGCTGGACGCCGCAAATTCCAGAAAATTCGATGAACTGCTGCTGGCCCGCCTGGCGCAGGGCAATGTGAATTTCATTGTTGATTTCAGCAATGTCGAGTATATGAGCAGCCTCACCATCCGCGTGTTCTACACTTACGGTAAACTGCTTAAAATAAAGGACGGGCGCATAGTAATCGTAAATCCCCAGCCGTTGGTGAAGAAGGTTCTTGATCTGGTGGAAATGCACCGCGATTTTCCGGTTTACCCCGATGTGGACTCGGCGCGCGCCGCCTTCCTTGCCTAAAATCACGTGGTTTTGCGGGTTTGTTTTTTTGTATTCTGTATATGTTGGTTATGGAAGTTATTTTAATTGGGAAGGGGTGTTTAAATGGTTAAAAAATTGATTGCTGTTGCGGGACTGGCGGTTTTACTGCCCGCCTCGTCGTTTGCGTACTGGGGTCTGGGCGTTAAGGGCGGCGCGACCGCCGTTACCGACGACGACTTCAAAAATGAAATGAGTTACAGCGCCGACTCGGCCTGGACGAACTATTCCGGCGAAGTGAGCAAAAACGGCGGCTACGCCGGCGCGGAACTGTTTCTGGAAGGCAACGGCGAGAACCGCTTCGGCGTGTCTGTGGGCATTAAAAGCATAGCCGAAACGAAGCTTACGGAGGACTGGGGCAACGGCGCCACCACTCTGGAAGCCAAGAACAGCGCTATAGCTTTTCCCGTGACGCTTTACTGGAAGCACAAAGCCGAAGATTCCAGCGTGGGTTTCTGGCTGGGCGCGGGCGCGGATTTCATGAAAGCAAAAACCAAATGGTCCGATAGCTACGGCGTCAACACCGATTTCAAGCAGAACAAACTCGTGCCGCATGTGGACGCGGGGCTTGAATGGTATATTTTCAAGCGCGTGTCTTTGGGCGTTAACCTGGGTTACCTGTTCGGCGGGAAATTCGACGAACTGAAAGGTTCCGTTAACGGCACCGACATGCAGCTTTACACCACGCCGCAGTCAGTGGGTAGTTCGTTGGGCTATGCAGCTTCCAAACCTGCCGGCTCGAACAATTTCTCGCAGGATTATTCCGGTGTGCGCGGCGAACTCGCCCTGCGCGTTTATTTCGGCGGTCCCGACTCCAAAGAATAAGAAGTTTGCGTAAGACAAAAACCCCCCCGCTTTCCTCGGGGGGTTTTGTTTTTTTAAGTCAGTTCTTACAGGGGGATATTGCCTTTAAGCGATACCTGGCCCGGCGTGCGTTTTTTCTTGAGCAGCCGGAAAGACTGGATAAGCTTAAACCGCACATCCGCGGGTTCCAGCACCTCGTCAATGGCTCCGGCGGCCGCGCTGTGGTAGGGCGTGGCGAATTTGGACGCGTATTCTCCGGTCATCCGTTCTTTTTCCTTAAGCTGTTCCTCGGGCGGTAGGGCTTTCATTTTTCTCGCGTAAAGTATTTCTATTGCGCCCTGCGGGCCCATGACCGCTATTTCGGCGTTCGGCAGCGCGTAGTTGAAATCGCTTCTCATGCATTTCGAGTTCATGGCGATGTAGGCTCCGCCGTAGGCTTTTCTTAAAATAAGCGTTATTTTCGGAACGGTGGCTTCCGCGTAGGCGAACAGCAGTTTCGCGCCGTTGCGGATTATCCCCCCGTGCTCCTGCTCGACGCCCGGATAATAGCCGCCGATGTCCACAAGGCTCAAAATCGGGATATTGAAGTTGTTGCAGAACCGGATGAACCGCGCCGCTTTTACGCTGGCCGCGATGTCAAGCGCGCCGCCCATGTGGGCCGGATTGTTGGCCACCACGCCGATCGTGTCGCCGCCCATGCGGATAAAGCCGACCACGATGTTTTTGGCGAAATTCTGGTGCACCTCGAAAAACTCATGCTGATCCGCCAGCCACCAGATGGCGTGCTGGACACGGAACGCCTTGCGCGGATGGATTTCGCAGATTTTTTCCAGCAGCGTGATTTTGCGGTTGATGGGGTCTTCCGTGTGTTCGGTGGGCGCGTTTTCGTAACAGCTTTGCGGAATATAGCTTAACAGCTCGCGCACCTGCCGGAAACAGTCCTGCTCGCTTTGCGCCACGAAGTGGCAGACGCCGCTTTTTTCCGAATGGGGCGTGCTGCCGCCGAGCGTGTCGAAATCCACTTCCTCGCCCGTCGCCGACTTGACCACGCTGGGCCCCGTTACGAACATGTGGCTTATGCCCTTAACCATGAAAACGAAATCCGTGAGCGCCGGCGAGTAGACCGCGCCGCCCGCGCAGGGGCCTAAAATGACCGATATCTGCGGCACAATGCCGGAAGCCTGCACGTTGCGGTAGAAGATTTCGCCGAACCCGTCGAGGCTGGCGACGCCTTCCTGAATGCGCGCGCCGCCCGAATCCAGCAGGCCGATAACGGGGAATTTGGCTTTGCTGGCCATATAGGTCAGGTTCGCTATTTTTTGCGCGTGCGCCGCGCCCAGCGAGCCGCCCAGCTGGGTGAAATCCTGCGCGTAAACCGCCACGTCGCGCCCGTTGATTTTGCCGAACCCCGTGATAACACCGTCGCCCGGGATTTTATTGTCCTGCATGCCGAAGTCCACGCAGCTTGTTTCCACAAGCGAGCCGACCGGCAAAAAACTGTTTTCGTCCAGCAGATACTGTATTCTTTCCGCCGCGGTGAGTTTCCCTTTGGCTTTCTGGGCTTTGACTTTTTCGTCAGGCCCGCCCCTCATCGCCTTGCTGTATGTTTCGCGGAATAATTTAAGGGATGGCGCGACAACTCTTTTCTTGTCCCTTCGGTTGCCTTTAGCCGCTTCTTCCGCCTGCGCTCTGATAAATTCTTCCATAATACAGCCTCCATTTCTGGGATTATAAAATGATATCAAAATAGGACCGGATTTTCCTTGCTTATGACCAGGCCGCCGCCAGTATGAATCCGCTTTCCGTTGCCGCCGCCATATAGGAGAGTTTTTTGATGCGTCCGGCGAGTTCCGGCCTGTCCGCCAGTCCGCCGGTTATTTCGGGACTTTTTATTGGCTTTCCGAGCGCGCAGAAATTTTCCAGCTCGCTATCGGCTATGACGGGAAGCGTTTTCAAATCCTCCGGCGCGCTGGTGAACCGGATATCGTTTAACGCGGCTTTAAGGCCCAGCCCGGCGGCCTTTAAAACGGCTTCTTTTAGCGCCCACAGCGCCGTCAGGGGTTTTGGCGAGAGGTCGGCCAGTTCCTCCCCTCTGAAAGCGAATTCCGCCCAGGCCCGGGAGCGCGGTTCCGCTTTTTCCAGGTCTATGCCCAGGCATTGCGCGCCCGCCGCGCACAGCGCGGTTTTGCCGCTGTGCGTTATGGAAATGTCCATAGCGGCCTTGACGCCTTTTATGTAAGCGTGCGGGCGGCCGTTTATGTCCGGAATTATCGAGATGTCTTTGGGTTGGCAGAAACGCAGATCCAGCGCTTTTTGCACCGCCAGTTTAGCCGCTGCCCGGCCCGCCAGCCAGTCGGTTTTCCGTTTTTCTATTTTAAATCTGGCATATACGGCAAGTTCCCCCTCCGCCAGAATGCTTTCCGGCGGAGGGAGTTGCGTCATATCGGTTTTTGCTATTACAAACGGGGCCATTTACTGGGCGATCATCTGGTAATCCTGCAGTTCAACCCAGAGTGTGCCGTTTGCGTCATATATATAAGCGTTATAGCAGCTTTTTCCTTCTGCGTTGCGGCCTTTGAACTCTCCGTAAATATAGAGTTCTTCCGGCGCGTCGGGTTTCGGGTTGGCGTAGACAAAGCCGACCGCGTCAGGCAGGCCCATGCATTTTTCAATATGCAGGTCGCGGTAGCCGCAGGCCTGGAACGCCGATTCGATGAGCAGGGGGTGCGACTGCAAAATGCGGTTCTGCCCGTCCGTCCAGGGCGCTTTGGCGGGTTTGCGGTAGATGGCGTGCACAGTCCTGCTTCCGATGGAGTGAATACAGTCAAGAACCTGGAAGCTGGGGCCATGGAAATAGACGCTGTAAATCTGCTCTTTGCTGATAAGCGGCGCGCCCTGCGGCTGTTTCGGCTGGTTCTCCAGCGAGTACCATTTCAGCGCGACGTTTGCCGCAGTCGCGGCGCTGAAATGCCGCCGGGGCGAGCCCATTTTGACGCCTTTGGCGTTTATGAAATCGGAGTCAATGTCCATATTCATGCCGGCGCGGTTGCGCTCGGCGTAAATCGTGACGGGCTGGGGCCGATTTTTAAGCAGTTTTATCGGCAGCGCGAACCGGACGTTTTTCAAACACTCCGGTCTTTCGCCGCCAAGGCGTTTGGCGGTTTCAAAAAAAGTTTCGATGCCCATGACGCCCGGCACATAAGGCGTGCCGCCTATGGCGTGGTCCGCCAGATAGGGGTCGGTTTCAAGCGCGAAAATCTTCTCGGCTTTCAGGAGCTGGTTCTCGCGGATGATTTTAACCGTGTCCAGCATGGGATAATCGCTGTTCACAGGCACCGCGAACAGCTGCTGGGACGCGTGCATGTTTTCGGTTTCCGGTTTTGCCGGAACCTGCGGTTGTTCCGGTTCTTTCGGCATTTCCGGTTGAGGGGTTTCCGGTTCCGGGCCCGCCGCGCGTTCTGTCAAAACGAAAGAAATGCAGTGGCGGATGGTCGGATAGTTTTTAAGTTGAACTCCTTCTTTCGCCGGAATGTTGTAGAAATCGCGGATAGCCAGGAACAGTTCGGCCTGTTTGACGGTGTCAATGCCGAGGTCGGCTTCCATGTCCAGGTCCAGTTCCAGCATATCGAGCGGGTAGCCGGTTTTTTCGGCTATCAGGGACAGGATTTTCTCTTTCACCGCCGGGTCAATGCTTTCATCTTCTACGGCTGGGGGGGATGGCGCGGGCCGAGGCTCCGGCGCGGGTTGCGTTTCGGCGGGCGCGGGCGGCTCTTCCTGCTTGGGCTGTTCAATGGTTTCCCGCGGTTCCGCCGCCGTTTCCGGCGCGGGCGCGGTTTGCTGTTCGCCCCGTTCGGGGAAGAAGTTCAGCTGGACCTGCTTGTCCGTGTCCAGATTGCCTAGCGAGGATGAAAGGATGATTTCCGCCTGATCGGAATACATCAGCTCGTCTAATATCGCGGTCATGCCTTCTTCGGGATAAATGAAGTCCACTTTATTCGCTTCAAGGAACGCCTTCACTCCCGGGCGCATGGCCATGCCGAGCGCGCCGTAGGCGCTCATGGCGGCGGTTACGCCGCGGTATCCCTTATTGCGCATGCTGACCGCCAGTTTGGCGATGTAATCGTTTGCGCAGGCGTAATCGGACTGGCCCAGATTGCCGAATTTTCCGGCTATCGAGGAGGCCGAAATCCAGAAGCCGTTTTCCTTTAATACTCCGGAGCCGGCCAGATTCATCGCGCTGTTCGCCTTAACGTCAAACGAAAGATAGAATTCCTCAAGCGTTTTCTCGTTCACCAGTTTCGAGCGTTCAAACCCCGCGAAGTGGACAATGCCGTCTATCTGCCCGTATTTGCCTTTGATCTTTTTCAGGGTTTCGGCCATCGCCTTGGGGTCGGTAACGTCGCAGCGGTAGTATTCGGCTTCCGAGCCGAGCTTGCGCAGTTTCTCAAGGTTGGTATGCAGGGTTATGGCGTCCGTAATCTTCCCGTATGCCCGTTCCAGCATCAGGGGCGTGGCCTTGACGGAGGTGTCAGCCTTCATCTTTTTCCACATTTCGGCCTTAAGGGCAGCCAAAGCTTCGCCGCTCATGGCGGCGTGGGCGGGCGTGTCTTCGGTGAGGGTGATGATGTCGAAAACCAGCACCCGCACTTTTCCGCGCTTGGCGGCCAGCTGGGAGAACAGCGAGCCCAGGCCCCGGCCTCCGCCGGTCACGATAAAGGTCTTGCCGTTGAGGTCATAGCGGAGTTCGCTCTTGTCCACCCGTTCGGAAACGGCGAAATAGGTGGTGCGTTTTTCGTCGTGAAACCCGATGGCGAGGCGGTCGTCCCCGTGCAGGACTTCGTGCATGGTGAGTTCGGCGGTTTTCGCGGAGGTGTAGGCCGGGTCGCAGTCTATCAGTTTCGTGCGCGTTTTCGCCAGCTCGTACATATCCTTTCTGAGGCATTGCGCCGTTCCGGCTATGGCGCCGTAGAACGGGTCGAAATCCTTTGTTGTCCGGCAGCTGAACGCGCCGTCAA
>JBAYFS010000017.1:0-20542 GCA_041667045.1 Elusimicrobiaceae bacterium
CGATGGACCGTATACCGGGCCGACAGCGAACGGCGCGCTGAACTGCTGCAGAAAACCCAGGTTTTAGCGGGTGCGCTGGATCTCGACAACATCAGGGCTCTTTCGGGAAACGAAACGGATCTTGAAAAACCAGAGTACCAGCAGCTCAAGGCACAGCTCGCGGGAGTACGCTCGGCGACTCCGCAATGCCGCTTTATCTACCTTTCCGCCCGCAAAACCGACGGCAGGGTATTTTTTTTAGTTGACAGCGAATCGCCCGATTCAAAAGACTATTCACCCCCCGGCCAGATTTACGAGGAAGTTCCGCAAACCTATCTTCACGTATTTGACACTAAGACCGGAATAGTGGAAGGCCCTGTGCCGGACCGCTGGGGCAATTGGGTTTCCGCTCTTACCCCCATGCTGGACCAAGACACCGGCGCGGTGATAGCCGTGCTCGGCATGGACATTGACGCCGGCAAGTGGAACTGGGAAGTGGCCGCGTGGTCGGCCCTGCCGGTGGGACTGATATTGGTTCTGATTATAATACTGGCGATGGAACTGGTTTCCGTCACAAAAACCGATCCCTCGTCCAAACCCGTTATGGCCCGCCTACTGCCTCCGCTCGCCGCAACGGCGCTGCTTATCGTGGCTGGAACATCTTTTCTGCTTTGGCAGCAGCAGAAACAGATTCTTGAGGCCAAGCTGAAGGACTTTCGCACCGAAGTGGATGTGGCGATGAACAATGACCTGGCACAGCAGGCCAGGGGACTGAAAACCACAATCCAAACCATCGCCGAGGACACTAAAGTAAAAAAAGCCCTGAGCGCTGCCGATACCGCTTCTCTTTCAACCGCCTGGCGGACGCTTTTCGAAACGCTGAAACGGCAAAACATAACGGATTTTTACTTTCTAAACGCCAAGCGCGTTTGCCTGGCGCACCTGAGCAACCCGCAAATGCGGGGAAATATTTTTAACGACAATACGACGTTAACCGCGGAACGGACGCGCAAAGTTTCGGCAGGCATCGAGCTGGATCAGCTTGGCAATCTCACCCAGCAGGCCGTACAGCCGGTCTTTGACGGTGGCCGCCTGGCGGGCTATGTGGGCATCGGCAAGGGGCTCGGTGAAGTGATCGGCGCGGTGCGAAACGAGACCGGCTCGGAGATGGCGATTGCCGTCCACAAAGAATATCTTAACCGCAAGATCTGGGAAACAGGCCTTCGCAAAACAGGACGTGCGGACGGCTGGGACCTTATGCCGCATAACGTCGTGACATATTATTCCCAAGGCAGCCTGCCTGCCGCTTTTGTCCCGATGGCCGACCTGGCGAACGAACAGCCTTATGACAAAACGGACAAAGAAATTTATTCGACCGGAAAATACTGGCGCGTGTTCGTAACACCCATCGCCGTTTCGTCGGGGAAAACAGCGGCTAACCGTCTTGATATCCTAGACATCACCTCTGAAAAAAACGCCTCGCGGCGTTTGCTGCTGATGGAAGGAACAGCCGGCGGAGTGCTGCTTGTTCTGCTACTGGGGTTCATTTACATTATTCTGCGAAGAACGGATTCCAGCATCCGCGCTTACCAGGCGGAACTGCTGCAAAGCGAGGCGAAACACCGCCACCTGGTGCAAAACAGCCATGACATAATTTTCACGATAGACAAAACTGGAGTGTTCACTTTCGTTTCCGCCGCGTGCCGGGAACTGCTCGGTTACACCGAGGAACAGGTGCTCGGACAGGGATTCGAGCGGTTCGTTCATCCCGGCGATCTCGCCCGATGCAGGGTATACCTTGAAAAATTACTTCTGACGGGACGCGAGCGGGAAAGCATAGAATTCCGGATAAAACACGCTGATGGCTCCTGGCGCTGGCACACGATAAGCAGCGTTGTTTTAAAAGACGATACCGACGCCGTGGCGGGCGCGGAAGGGATTTCGCGCGATATCACGGAAAGCAAAACGCTTGAAGACAAATTAAAACTGAGCGAGTCAAACTTCCGCACCTTCTTCGAGACGATGACGGATATGATTTTCGTTGGCGACACGGAAGGCCGCATTATCTTTACAAACGCCGCCGCGATCCGCACGCTGGGCTATACCGGGGAAGAACTGGCCGCCATGCATATGCTGAATCTGCATCCGCAAGACCGGCGCCGGGAAGCGGAAAATATTTTTGCCGCCATGTACCGCGGCGAGCGGGAAACCTGTGCGATTCCACTGGCCGCCAAGGACGGCACCATTATACCGGTAGATACGCGCGCCTGGTTCGGGCACTGGAACAACGAGGTATGCCTTTTCGGCGTGGTAAAAGACCTTCGTTCGGAACAGGAAGCGCAACGCCGGTTTGAAATCCTATTCCGCAACAACCCCGCGCTGATGGCCGTTTCAACTCTTCCGGAGAGGCGGTTAACGGACGTCAACAACTCTTTCCTCCGCGTACTCGGCTATACGCGGGAAGAAGTTATCGGCAAAACCTCCTCGGAACTTTCTCTATTTGCGCGCCAGGAACAGCTGTCCGCAATAGCGGAGATGCTGAAATCAGAAGGCCATGTGGCGGACATCGAAGTGCAGGTCCGCAGGAAAGACGGCTCCGTCCGCGACGGCATTTTTTCGGGTGAAGTCTTAGTCAGCCAGGGGAAAAAGTACTTCCTCGCCGTGATGATAGACATTACGGACCGCAAAAAAGCCGAAGCGACACTGCTGGAGGCCAACGCGCAGCTCGCCCAGGCCACAGAACGCGCCAAAGATATGGCGCGGCAGGCCAATGTCGCCAACGAAACCAAGAGTCTGTTCCTGGCCAACATGAGTCATGAAATCCGCACCCCCATCAACGGCGTTATCGGCATGGCAGGACTTCTGCTGGACACGGAATTAGATGAGGAGCAGAGCCGCTATACCGAAACCGTGCTCACCAGCGCGGAATCGCTCCTGGCTCTGCTTAACGACATTCTGGACATATCAAAAATAGAAGCCGGCAAACTGGAACTTGAAAACCTTGATTTTAACCTGACGGACCTGCTTGGCGAAATGATTGACACACTGGCCTGGCGAGCCCACGAGCAGGGCATAGAACTGATATACAGCATAAACCCAGAAGTGCCGACCCTGCTGCGCGGAGACCCAAGGCGTCTGCGCCAGATTCTAACAAACCTGGCGGGCAACTCAATCAAGTTCACTTCCATCGGTGAAGTGGCCATAACGATATCGGTTGAGCAGGACGGCGGTCAGGATGTCCTTCTGCGCTTTTCCGTGCGGGACACGGGCATCGGCATTCCCAAAGAACAGCATGGCCTGCTTTTCGAAAAATTTTCCCAGCTGGATTCGTCAACCACGCGACGGTACGGCGGCACGGGACTCGGCCTGGCGATCTCCCGGCAGCTGGTCGAACTGATGGGCGGCAGTATCGCGGTGGAAAGCGCGGCGGGTAAAGGCTCCGAATTCAGATTTACAGCGCGGTTCGGAAAACGGAAGGAAACAGAAAACCCGGCGGTTTTCCAGCCAGCGGAACTGCGCGGAGTGCGCGCGCTGATCGTAGACGACAACGCCTCCAGCCGGGAACTGCTCATGGCCAGCCTGTCCGACTGGGGCATGCGGCCGTCAGCCGCGCAGGACGGGGTAACCGGGCTCGTGGCTCTTTATCGCGCGCTCAACGACCGCGATCCCTTCAAAATTGCGGTAATTGACATGCAGATGCCGGGTATGGACGGCGAGAGCCTGGGCCGGACCATTAAAGCGGAAGCCGTCCTGGCGGACACACGCCTGGTGATACTCACGCCCGTGGGAATTCGCGGCGACGCTAAACGGTTTGAGAAAATCGGCTTCGCGGGTTTCGCGCCCAAGCCTGTCCGTCTTCAAGAATTAAAACTCGCCCTGACACTGGCCCTGTCCGACAGTCAACAGGAGAAGGTCCAGACACCCCGCCGCACCGCCCGTGAAATGCTTAACATGTTCGCCGGCAGCAAGGCGCGTATTCTGCTGGCGGAAGATAACAAGACAAACTGCCAGGTGGCGCTGGGAATATTGAACAAACTCGGGCTCGCCGCGGACGCGGTTTCCAACGGCGCGCAAGCCTGCGAAAAACTACGGACCATTCCCTATGACCTGGTGCTCATGGACGTACAGATGCCTGTCCAGGACGGACTTTCCGCCACAAGGGAAATACGCGATCCCGGCTCCCGCGTCCTTAACCACGCTGTGCCCGTAATCGCCATGACCGCCCACGCCATGCACGGCGACAGGGAAAAATGTTTACAGGCCGGAATGAACGATTATATCGCAAAACCGGTATCGCCCATGGCACTGGCGGCGGCGCTGGGAAAATGGCTGCCCAAACTGGAATCAGTCGCGGGGGAAATCAGCATAACGGAAGAAACCGCCGAAGAAGAAAAACCGCCGCAGGGAGAAGCCCCCGGCGCAATCGCGGTCTTCGACCGCGCTGATATATTAAAACGCGTGATGGGCGACGAACAGCTGACGGAAAAACTGATAGCGGGATTCCTGCAGGATATTCCCAGGCAAATAGAACTCCTGCGCGGGTTCATTGACACAGGGGATATGCCCGCCACGGAAACGCAAGCCCATTCCATTAAGGGCGCCGCGGCGAATATAGCGGGCGAAAAGCTGCGAGAGGCCGCCTTGAAACTTGAAAAAGCGGCCATGCGCAATGACAGGGCAGCGGTAACCGCCCTGCTTCCGGAACTGGTGACGGAATTTGAACGGCTCAGGGAAGCTATGAAAAAACACGGTAAAAGATAGGTATAATTTATACAGCCTATGAACACACTAATTGTAGAAGATGATTTCATCAGCAGCCTTCTCCTGCAGGAGCTGCTGAAAAATTATGGCTCCGTATTTGTGGCGGTAAACGGCAAAGAAGCGGTGAAAGCGGTGCAAAAGGCGCTGGAATCCGGCGAACCCTACCATCTTATCTGCATGGACATCAAAATGCCGGAAATGGACGGCATGGAAGCGCTTAAGCAAATCCGCAAGCTGGAGGCGGAACGGCACATAAGTTCCTGGAACGGGGCGAAGATTGTAATGACCACGCACCTCGACGACATGAAAAATGTGAGCGCCGCCTACCGCGAACTGTGCGACGCGTATCTGACGAAACCGATCAGCAAGATGAAACTGCTCGAAGTGCTGCACGACCTGGATCTTATTGCCTGAGAGCGCGGACGGGCCAAGAGAGTTTTACGCTCCGTTCCGATGTTCTATGTTTGCCGCGGAACCGTTCGCACCCGCGCAAAAGCGCGGAAACGCTTTTTGCTATAATTATAAATAAAGCGTTCTATTTTCACGGAGGAACAAATGGCGGATACAATCCTTGAATTATTCACAAAACCGATAATGGAATTATGGGAAAAATTCAAAAACACCATTCCCAATATAGTGACCTCACTCGTTTTTCTTCTCATCGGCATGTACCTGGCGCGGGCAACAAAAACAGTGCTCTCAAGAATGCTCTCGCAGATCCATCTGGACGAGCACACCTCAAAACTCGGCATAAATGAAATTCTGGCGCGCGTGGGTTTCGGCAAATCGCCGGCCTTCATAATAGTTTTCGTCGCCTACTGGACGATAATGCTGATTTTCTTCATTCTGGCGGCCAACGCGCTGGAACTTAACGTTATCTCGCAGATGCTTTCCAGCTTCGTTTTCTTCGTGCCGAAACTGGTGGCCGCCACGCTGATTTTATTCGGCGGAATTCTGTTCGGCCGGTTTTCACGCCAGATTATCGAAAATTCGGCCACGGCGAACAATCTGCCGGGCGGGATGGTGGTTTCCAGGGTTGTGTCCGCGGCGATCGTCTTTTTCGCCGCTCTGATGGCTTTGGAACAGATAGGCGTGGCCATGACGATAGCGCGGGAAGCGTTTCTGATAATCCTCGCATCCGCCGGACTGGGATTCGCGATATCGCTGGGCCTGGGGACTAAAGACGCAATCGCCCAGTTTGTGAAAGAAAAAATAGAAAAAGAAAAAGAGTAACTTCAACCTTAAAAAAGAAAAGCCTCCGCGAAAACGGAGGCTTTTTTATTAAATCCAAAATCCGGCAAGCCGCATGATTAGAAATAAAAACCCCCGCGTTTGCGGGGGTTTTCATTCTTAGTTAAGAGTTATTCCATATAATCCCTGAGCAGTTTACTCCGGGAGGGATGGCGCAGTTTGCGTATCGCCTTGGCTTCAATCTGACGCACGCGCTCGCGGGTAACCTTGAAAATGCGTCCCACTTCCTCAAGCGTACGCGGATAGCCGGAATCTATGCCGAAACGGAGTTTTATTATCTTGGCCTCGCGGTCCGAAAGAGTGTCAAGCACGCCGGCGACCTCCTGCTTGCGCAGAAAATCAACCGCCGAAGAGGACGGGCCCGGCCCGCTCTTGTCTTCGATAAAGTCCTCAAGGTGCGAATCCTCATCCTCGCCTATCGGAGTGGACAGGGAAATGGGGTCCTGCATGATCTTGAGCACGTTTTTCACTTTCTCAATGGAAATGTGCAGATGTTTCTTGTATTCCTCAAGATTCGGCTCGCGCCCGAATTCCTGGCGGTAACGGTTGGTGACCTTGGTGAGCTTTGAAACCAGCTCCTTCATATGCACGGGAATGCGGATTGTGTTCGCCTGGTCGGCAATGGCGCGGTTAATGGACTGGCGTATCCACCAGGTAGCGTAAGTGGAAAACTTGAAACCGCGTTTATACTCGAATTTTTCCACGGCCTTCATAAGCCCCAGGCCGCCCTCCTGAATCAGATCGGACAGTTCCAGATTGGAATTCACGTGTTTTTTGGCTATTGAAACAACAAGCCGCAAATTCGCTTTTATGAGTTTCAGCTTGTCCTGCAAAATCATGTCTTCCAGGAAAACGATGCGCTCGTTGAGTCCAAGAAATTCCGCGGAGGGAACGGGCAGGGTTTTGCAAAGCCGGTCCATCCGCTGCTTGACCTGCTCGCAGGTTTCAATCGCCGCTTCGTAAGCCGTGACCGACGCGCCGGTGTGCGAACGGAACTGCTCGCGGGTTATCTTTTTGGCCTGGTATTTTTTGTAGGAGCTGGCGGCTTCGTCTATATTGCCGAATTTGGCTTCATAGCGGTCCAGATCGCCTTTGCATTCGTAAAGCTTCATGGCGATGCTTTTTATCTTATTGGTGAGCCGCTTGATTTTATCCTGGTTCAGATTGAGCGACGTTATCTGCGCGACAACGGCTTTTTTCTTTTTATCAACCTCGTTCTGCGCCTTATGGAGCGCTTCTTCTTTAAGCGAACCGGAGCGGATGGTGTCGGAAAGTTTCGTAATCTCGCGCTCGTTTTTGCCGATAAACTGGGCCACCTGCTTAAGCTTGCGCCGCATGGCCGACAGTTCCTGCGTGGATTTGCGCCCGCGCGGCATGAGTTCTTTGGGCGTCATTTCGTCCTGCTCGACCAGATCTTCCCAGCTGCATATTTCGCGCATGGTTATCTGCGATTCCAGCACCAGCTGGCGCAGTTCTTTTTCCCGCTCGCGGATATTGCGGGCGAGCGTTATTTCCTCGTCGCGCGACAGAAGCGGCACTTTTCCCATTTCGGAAAGATACATCCTTATGGAATTGGAAATGTCTGGGCTGGCGACCCATTCCTCGGTGTAAGCTTCCTTCTCGGCCAGCGCCATGGCCTTATATTTTTTCCGGTCAACCACGGCAATGCCCAAATCTTCAAAAGTTGTCATCAGGCCGTCAATTTCTTCGCTGCTCATTGACGCGGTGGTGAGGGAACGGTTGATTTCCTCAAGCGTGAGGTAACCGTTTTCCTTTCCGTGCTCGATAAGTTCCCGCAAAGCCTTGTTATATTCTTGCATACCTACTCCTTTATGCCCTTACTTGATTTGAGCGTGACACCCAGTTTAAACTGCTCTTTCAGTAGTTCAGCCGGCGCGTCCTGGCCCGCTTTCCTGAGCTGAACAAGCCTGCCGGTTATTTCCCGGTATCGGCGCTGAATCCGCGCCTTTTTAATCATTTCCGCGCAGGCGGTTATTTCCCTCGCCGCGTCAAATACCTGCGGAATTTCCAGAACGGACAGCCCGTAAACCAATTGCGCCAGTTCCGGCTGGCGTTGCGCCAGTTCGGACGCGAGGCTGGACACGGCTGCGCCTTCATCCAGCAGAAGTTTGAGGCAGGCCAAAAGCTTCCACGCGTGCGCGGAGGAAAATTCGCTTTCCTCCAGATTATCCGCCAGGCGGATGTACTGCGGATACCGCAACAGATACCGCACAATATCCCGTTCCTCCGCCGGAGGTTCTGGGATTTTTTCAGCCGCGGGCGCTTCCGCCGGTTTAGCCTCAGCCTGAAAGCCGCCGGAGCGGGCCTGCTCGCGCACCCTGTTGGCGAAGGCCGTTTCCGTAACGCCCAGGCGTTCCGAGGTTTCGCGTATCCATTCCGCGCGCACAATCTCGTCGGGCACGATCGCCACGGTTTCAGCCAGAATATCGGCGGCTTTCGCCTTGTCCTGCGCCGAAAGCGGCATTTTCATTTCCTTCAAAACCAAGCCGGTGTGAAAAGAAGCCACGTCAACGGCGGCACCGATAAGATTTTCCAAAGCCTGCGCGCCGTTTTCCTTCACATAATCGTCCGGGTCAACACCGCCCGGCAGCAAAGCTATCTTTGAATACAAGCCTGACGACGCCAGAATCTTGCCCGCGCGCAAAGCCGCGCGAATCCCGGCTTCGTCTCCGTCAAAAAGCACCACGATTTCCGCCGCATAGCGTTTCAGCAGGGCCGAATGCCCCTCGCCAAAAGACGTGCCCAGCGGCGCGATTGTGTTTTCCACTCCGGCCTGATGGCAGGCGATAACGTCCATATAGCCTTCCAGCAGCACCGCCCGGGAAGTTTTTCTTATCGCCTGGGCGGCCCGGTTAAGGCCGTACAATATCCTGCTTTTAACAAAAACCGCTGTTTCCGGAGAATTCAGATACTTGGGCTGGCCCTCATCGAGTATCCGCCCGCCGAAAGCCACGATATCGCCGCGGTGGTCTATTATCGGGAACATCAGCCGGCCCCGGAAATAATCCCGCGCGCCCTGCTGTGTTTCGGAAACCAGCCCGGCCTTCCGCAAAATCGCCGGACTGTAACCCGCTTTCGCCGCCGCGCTGACCAAGCCGGTCCCGCCCGCGGGCGAAAAACCCAGCATAAATTTTGAAACGGTTTCCGCGCTCAGGCCGCGTTTTACGATATAATCCCGCGCCCGCGCGCCCGCAGGGGTTTCAAGCGCTTTACTGTAATACCCCGCCGCGAACTCAAGCGCTTTTTTAATGTCTATGCGCTCTTTCTGCTCGGGCCCTAAAGCCCGGTTGTCGGGCCGCCACTCAAGACCGGCGCGCTTGGCCAGCCGTTCAGCGGCCTCATTGAATGGGAGGTTTTCGATTTTCATCAGAAACGCGAAAACATCACCGCCCGACTGGCAGCCGAAACAGTAAAACAAACCCTTATCCTGGTTAACGGTGAATGACGGGGTTTTTTCGTTATGGAAAGGACACCGGGCCTTATAAGTGCGTCCCGCTTTTTTAAGCGACGGCACATATTCCCGTATCAACTCCACAATATCCACGCGTTCGCGGATCGCTTCAATAAGTCCAGGTTCCGTCATCGTTTATGAAACAGCCGGACAGCCGCCCATAGAGCGGCTGTCCGTTATATCCTTGGGCGCCGATTAATAGCGGCGGCGTTTGGCCCGGCGCATTTTGCGCTGGGCTTCTTGTGATTTCAGTTTGCGCTTCACGCTGGGGGTTAAGTAGAATTCCCGGCGTTTTATTTCTTTAAGGATGCCGTTCTTCTCGCATTCCCGTTTGAAACGTTTAAGCGCTTCTTCTAATGATTCGCCATCGCGAACTTTGATGAAAACCACGGTTGAATCACCTGCCTTTTTGCTTTAAAGGTATATAGCACAAACAAAATCTGTTCAGCCTAGCCCGGAGGCCAGGCCATCCGCCGGCCCGAGAGCAGATGGTAATGCAGATGCTCCACGCTCTGGCCCGCGCCCCTGCCGTTATTGGCGACAAGGCGGTAATCTTTAAGCCCCTGCTCTTCCGCTATTTCTTTAGCTGCCAGCTGAATACGTCCCAGCAGTTCGACATCTTCCGGCCCCGCCGCGCTCAAACTGGCTATGTGTTTGACCGACACTATGAGAATATGGGTTGGCGCCTGAGGGTTTAAATCGCGGAACGCGATTATACCCTCTTTTTCATAAACCATGCGGGCCTGTGTTTCCCCGCAGGCTATTTTGCAAAAGATACAGTTGGACATTGCCTATATTTTAGCCCTTTTGGAGCGTTTTATCAAGCCACGGGCCTCGGATTAAAAAGAATTTTAAATTCGGAGCCTTTTCCGGCGGCGCTTGCCACTTCAATTTTCGCGCCGTGCGCGTCGGCTATTTTTTTAACAAAAGCCAGGCCAAGCCCCCAGCCTTCCACCTGACCCGAAAAACAGCTTTCAACCTGATAAAATTTATTGAAAATCTTGCCCGTCTCCTCCGGGGGTACGCCAGCGCCGTTGTCTTTAACGGAAACATGGGGTAACCCGCCGTTTTTCAGCACGGCAATATCCACATTTTTTACCAGCGAGGAGTTGAATTTCAGGGCATTGGCGATAAGTTCCGCAACAGCTTTTTTCACAAGAGACTGGTCGCCCGGTATTGTGCAGGCCGGCATAGTATGCACATTAATTATTATCTTGCCGTCGCAGGAGGAGGACTGGCAGGAACCGTCCTGCGTGTAGATGTTCACGCGGCAATCATCATAAAGCGAAGCAACATCCCGGGCCGCGGCGCACACCGTGTCCGACAGGTCAAAATCCTTGCGCTCGACATTTTCCGGGGATAAACTTTCCACCGCCGTAAAATTCACCAGTTGTTCGATAAGGGAACCCAGCCGCCTGCTCTGCCGCGTTATGGTGGCGATGGATTTTACCGTTTCGGCGTCTCCGGAACACTGTTCCGCCAGAACTTCCACATACCCGTTTATCACCATAAGCGGAGTGCGCAGTTTATGCGAGATAAGCGACAGGAAATCGCGCGAGAGCAATTCCTCCTTCCGCCGTTCGGTGACATCCCGGAACAGCCAGAGCCAGCCTTCGCGGGTGCGGACCCCGTGCCCGTCGTCCCGCATAAGGGGAACCACGCTGCCTTCAAGATAAAGTTTTTTCGGTTCGTTCCGCTCGCACTCGAAATCAGTAGCGCCCGCGTCAGACGACAAAAGTTCTTCCAGAGACGGTTTAACCGTCATGCCTTTAAGCATTTCGGCAATGTCCGCGCCGGTTCCGCCCGTGAAACTTTTCGCGGTTTCATTGGCCATTTTCACACGGCGGTTTTCATCGGTAAGAACAACGCCTTCCCGCATACGCGTGAAAACAAGATTTAAAAGGCGTTTTTCCTCTTTAACGGAAGAAAACAGCCGCGCGTTCTCTATCGCTATGGCGGCCTGGGCGGCGAACGCCTCGAAATTGCGCAAATCCCTCTCGTCAAACGGCCCATCAATGCGGTTTAACGCCTGCACGACACCGATAACGTTGCCCTTCACTATCATCGGGCAGGCTATCACGGTTTTAGTGGTGAACCCGCTTTTCTGGTCTATCGCTTTATGGTGCGAAGCGTCCAGGTCCACATCGTTCACTATTACGGAGCGGGCCTCGGAAACCGCGCGTCCCGCTATGCCCTGTCCGGGTTTAAGGCGGATTTTCTGGATTTCAGGGTCAAGGCCCAATGCAACGTCGAAATACAATTCCCCGGTATTGGGATCAATAAGATAAAGAGAAGCGCGCTCAGCCCCGACAACCCGCGCGGCGAGCTTCATAATGTAATTCAGCAAATCGTCCAGCTCAAGTTTTGATGACAGCAGCCTGCTTACCGTCACCAGCATTTCCAGGCTGGAATTATCGTCTCTCTGCATTATCAGAACCCGAACTTCACCAGTACTTTGTAGTAATTTCTTATCGAGTAGCTTCCCTGCGCGATCCAGTTATAATCAAAATTGAAAAAGGCATTGTCCATTATCTTGATGCGCATTCCGGCGCCCAAACTGTTTATCGCGGGTACGTCTGTAACGAACGTCACATAATTATACCCTAAATACATGGCGGCGCTTTTCGTGTCGTCCTGAAACCGCGTGAATTGCAAACCGGCGGACCATTGGGGAAAATCAAGAGTCGCCGCCATAATGCCCAGGTCAGCGAGCTCGCTTTGATCCATACTGATATCAGTGAAAGTGTTGCCGTGCACACGGCTGAAATACTGAAAAGCCGCCCCTTTCAGCAAAAAGTTGAACTGCCCGAAGTAATCCTGATTATAATCCAAGGTGTAGCACAATTCGGGGATACTGGTGCCGTAGCTGTTGTCCTTGGTTATCTGAAACGCCGAGCCGACGCCCAGTGCGAAACTCGACGAAAATTCCGCGCCCGGTTTGCCGTAAAGACTGAAAATGGTTTTATTGACGAATCCGGCCGCCGTATTATCCACGCTTTTGGTTCCGGGATAGAAAAACAGGCGGAAAAAATTTAGACTATTATCCATAGTGACGTACCACGGCATCCGCACCGTGTACACGACATCGGAAAACTTCGGCGCTTTATATGTAGCCAGTTCCACACCCAGAATAGAATTGGGATCGGCAATGCCGTAACCTGCCAGACGGGTAGCCTTATAGCCTCCGTCTCCTATTGTGGCGTCGCCCTCCACCCAAAAAGCCGACACCGGCGCCGCGAAAGCGCACATGGCTAAAACTGCCATGATTTTTCTGCAAAATCTCATCTTCATCACGTTCCGCAACTCCTAATCAATAAGAGGTAACTATGATAAGTATATATATTTAAGAAACAAAAGGAATATCTTTTTTATAACCAGCGGTCTTTTGATATAATGGGAGCATGAAAATACGATATTTTTTATCCTTATTGTTACTTTGCGCGGCGGTAGCCGCTCAGGAAAACATACTGCCGCAGGAAAACACTCAGGTTGTCGCGGCTGACGCCGGAGGCAACAGTTACACCGTGACAGGACGTTACAACAACTATAACACCTTCCTTCACATAACGAAAATGGACCTTAACGGATACCTGATGTGGGATACGGATTACAACAACGGCAGCAACCAGGTCCCCGTAAGCGCCGCGGCCGGAAACGACGCTCTCGTTATCCTGGCCCTGCAAAAAATGAACGGGTACAAAACCTTCGCCCTGATCTCTTACAGTTTCAACAACTACCTGCTGTGGAACCGGCTTTACGACGACGGGATGAACAACATTCCCGTGAGCATGGCGATAGACAAAGACGGCGCCATTTACGTCTGCGGCCAGGTCCGCACGGGCAACCAGTACCGCGCGAAATTATGGAAATACGCTTCCAACGGCGCGTATATCTGGTCCGCCACCTACGACGGAGTCGGAAACAGCTACGCGCAGCAGCTGCAAATGCTGTTCAACGGCAATGTGGCTTTGGGCGTGCAGGTCTTCACCGGAACGACCGGCGCGGGCCAGTACCAGCAGGTAATGGTAATGTACGACACCAACGGCTCAAGGCTTTACCAATGAGGCGGCTTATGAAAAAAACATTCTCTCTTAAAAGCATCCTGGCCCCGGCATTTTTATGCCTCTGCCTAGCTCCGCTGTCCGCGGCGGGCGCTTTCGTTACCGCTTTGCCCGGCAAGCCCTACACGCTGGACCCCGCCGGCATGTATGACCGCTACAGCGTTATGGCCGCCGTCAACGTTTACGAACCGCTGGTCGCGTTCGGGACGGCTTCCTATCACTCTGATTTCCAGCCCATGCTGAGCACGGAAGTGCCGACAAAGGAAAACGGCCTTCTTTCAGAAGACGGAAGAACCTACACTTTCCCGATACGCAAAGGAATCAAATTCCATGACGGCACCGAACTTACCGCCGAAGACGTGCGTTATTCCCTCATCCGGCTCATGCTGGCGGACAGGATTGAAGGGCCGTCCGTGCTTTTCCTCAAACCCATTATGGGCGTGAACTCGACGCGCGACGGCAAAGGCAATATCTCGATCAGCTTTGCCGATGCGGAAAAAGCGGTAAGGGCGGAAGGAAACAATGTCATCGTCACTTTAAAACGGCCTTACTCCCCCTTTCTTTCGCTTCTGGCGGCATGGCCGTTCACGGTCTCCAAAGCCTGGTGCGCCGCCAACGGCGAATGGGACGGCACCGAAGCGACCTGGAAAAAATACAATAACCGGCCCAGAGAAAACTCCTATCTGCGCGACCACGCAAACGGAACCGGTCCCTTTAAACTGGAAAGCGTTGCCCCCCAAACGGGCCGCATGGTTTTAGCCAGAAACGAGAACTACTGGCGCGAACCGGCAAAGCTTGAGCGGCTGGTGTTCATGACGGAGCCCTCCGAATTCACAAGGCAGGCGCTGATTGAAACGGGCGACGCCGATTACGCGGAATTCGACCGCACCAGCCTCAAAGACCTGGAAAAAGTGAACGGCGTGACAATTATTGACGGCATAAAAAACCATTCAACCGGCGATTTCATCGCCTTCACTTTTAAGATTGATACCGCTTCAAATCCCATGACCGGCAGCGGAAAACTTGACGGCAAAGGAATCCCTTCGGGCTTTTTCTCCAGCCAAGACGTCCGCAAAGGGTTCGCCTATGCGTTTGACTATGAAAAGTTTTTCAGGGAAGTCCTCATGGCAAAAGGCGTTCGGATGACAACGCCCGTGGCGCGCGCCGCCGCCCCAAAGGACGCGCCGTTCACCTACAATCCAGCAAAAGCCGAGGAACTTCTCAAAAAAGCTTTCGGCGGGAAAGTATGGAAAAACGGTTTTAAATTGGAAGCGCAGTACAACCTTGCCGATCCGCAGGCTCACGCCATCATCGCAATACTGGCTGAAAGCCTGAAAAAACTAAACCCGAAGTTTGACTTGCGCGCCCGCCCGGCAACCTATTCCGACCTGAAGCTGGGCATACGCGGCAAGCGCACACCCATGTACATCAAGCGCTTTGAGCCGGACTATCCGGCCTATTACAATTACGCCTCGTCGCTCATGCACAGCGACGGGCTTATCGCCAAAGGCGAACTTTACTCCAACCCCAAAGCCGACAAGGCCTGCGAAAACATCCTTTATTACAAGGGCAGTGCGGAACGGGAAAAATTCCTGGGCGAACTGGACAAAATCTATGCGCAGGACGCGCCCTTCATTCTCCTGTTCTCGCCGGAGGATTTCAAGGTTTTCCGTTCGGGCATTACCGGAATGGACGACAATTCCGGCATATACGCGATACACAACTTCGTGAATTACTATAAGGTAAAAGAACCGGCAAGCCAGAATTAATTTAAAAAAGCCCGCCGGAAGGCGGGCTTTTTGTTTCTAGTATAGAAGAAAAGATTTTCTTTTTTCCCGGAACGGCCCGCTGTTTTCCTCAAACGCGGCCAGTATTTGTTCCGGCGGCGCGCCGGTTTTATACAACTCCTCAAAAATTCCGTTGCCGGTCATTCTTTTCATATCCTCCCACCTGATGGAGAAAGCTTCAGCCCCCGTGTCGCGCAGGGCGCAGGCAAGCCGCACGAAAAGTTCGACGGCGCGCAGTTTGGCCCGGTCAGTCACGCGAAAGGCCAGGCCGGGACACTTCTGTCCGGCCAAAACATCCTTCTCCGGCGTGCGCGTGGCGGAGGAAATTTCAACGCCCGGAACGGAAGACATATGCGCGAGCGTTTTTTCCGGCTCCAGCCAGGGCGCTCCTATCCACAAAAAAGGCTCTGCCGTTCCGCGCCCCACGGAAACATTTGTCGCCTCGAAACACGCAATGCCGCTGTAAATATCCGCCGCGTCCGCGCTGCGGATATTGGGCGACGGATTGACCCACGGAAGGCCCGTTTCCTCATACGGCATATCGCGCCGCCAGCCTTTCATTTTAACAACATGCGGCTTCGCCTTAAGCCCCAATCTGTCGGCATGAAACAAGGCCGCCTCGCCGGGAGTAAAGCCATGCCGCAACGGGACCGCCAGATAAGCCGTGAAAGCCCGCACCGAGTCATCCAGTACCGGACCCTCGACAATAGTTCCGCCCGCCAGGTTGGGACGGTCCAGCACATAAAATTCTATGCCGTATTTATCGGCCTCTTCCAGCGCGTAGGCCATGCTGGTGAGATAGGTGTAAAACCGCGCGCCCACATCCGCCATATCAAAAACCAGAGCGTCAACGCCTTTTAACATTTCCCAGGTCGGCCGTTTGACCGCGCCATAAAGACTATATATAGGAACACCGCAGGCCGAAACGCTGGAATTTAAAACCGTCTCGCCATGATCCGCCCGGCCCGAAAAACCGTGTTCCGGGCTGAACACCGCCGCAAGCTTTACGCCTTTGGCGGCGGAAAACAGACTGACAATATCCCGCCCGTCTTTGGCAACCGCCGTGCGGTTGGCGAGCAGGGCCACGGTTTTCCCCCTGAAAAGCTCGAAATCCTGCGCCGCGGCAACGTCAAGCCCGCTGTCCGCCGGGAAAACCGGCAAACATGCGGAGAACAGCAAAGTAGAAATAAAAATTTTTCTCATTCTTTCATTTAAGCAATTTTATCCCGAACAGGCACTAGCGGACGCGGCGTTTTGTTGTTGACAGGAAAATTATTTAGGTGTAAAATATTAGCAGTCGGTTATCGCGAGTGCTAATTATTCAACGGGGCATTAAAGCCATATGCGTATTCTGAAACCGGAAATAGCCGTCGAACGTGAACACTGCATTCTGCGGTGGATAATCCAGGAATTTGTGCGGAGCCGCCATCCTGTCGGCTCCGAGCTTATCGCGAAAAAATGCGGGTTGGGAATTTCCAGCGCCAGCGTGCGCAGCATAATGAAAAAACTTGAGGACGAAGGCTACCTGGCCCAGTCCCACACCTCCGGGGGCCGGCTCCCCACCGACAAGGCTTACCGTTTTTACGTTGACTATCTCTCGGAAGTGCGCAAACTCGCCCTTGAAGAACGCCGGCGCATAGAAGGCGAATACAAACGCCAGATGGACGAGATTGACCGCGTCATGGCGCAGACCTCAAAACTGCTGGCCTCCATTTCCCATTCGGCGGGTTTTGTTTTCTCTTCCGGAATAGCGAGCCAGAGCATCGCCAGAATGGACCTGCTTCCGCTGGGACGCGACTATATTCTGGTGATGATCGTAACGCAGTCCGGCTCGGTGAAGCACTGGCCGGTGCAAACGGAAACGGAAATACCGCCCGAAAGGCTGCGGCTCATGTCCGTGTTCCTGAACGAACACCTCTCCGGTTTGCCGATAAGCGAAGCGCGGCGCGTACTGTGGGACTACCTCCGCAGCGGGCAGGACGATCTGCGCAACGCGGCGGAACTGGCGGGCAGATTCCTTCAGACCATCGAGCGGCAGGGCCCGGAGGAAACGGACCTGCATATAGAAGGGATAAGCCAACTCGCCGGTCTGGTTGACGAAAAAGATTTCTCCGGTTTTTTCGACATGCTCAACATCATGCAGGAAAAACGCCGGTTTATTGACATGCTGAAAAACCAGCTGGACAGTTTCGTGCAGGACGCCGTGCCTGCGGTGCGGGTTTCCATCGGCGCGGAAAACAATCTTAAGGAACTGCGCCAGATGAGCCTTGTAACGCGCAGCTACCGCGTGGGCGACAAATGCGTAGGCATTGTGGGCATTCTCGGCCCGCGGCACATGGAATATTCCAAGGCGATATCCCTGGTCACATTCATGAGTTCACTCATGGAGGATTCCATAAGCCAGTGGGAAAAGTTCATGATAAGCAAAGACGGGCAATTTTAGGGGAACTATGAAACACAAGGACAAAGAAACTCCCAAACAGGAAACGGAAAATTCCGCGCAGGAAACCGCGGCGCCGCAGGAGCAGACGGGCGCAAAGGAAACACAGCCCGATTATTACGACCAGCTGCTCCGGCTGAAAGCCGAGTTCGACAATTACCGCAAGCGCGTTGAACGCGAAAAGCCGGAACTCATCAACTGGGGCAAACGCGAAACGCTTATGAGCCTGCTACCGATCTACGACGTCATGCTGCACGCGAAATGCCAGCTGGACAAGATTATGGCGGGCGAAAAAACCGAACAGGAAATAAAAGACCTGTGCCTCGGCATTGACATGATTTTCAAGGAGTTCGAAAAAGTGTTCGCGAGCCAGAACGTGCGCCCCATGCTGTGCGTGGGCGAACCGTATGACCCGATGAAACACGAAGTGTTAAGCGTCGTTCCCGGCGACGGGACGAACGACGGCCTGGTGGTCTCCGAAATGCAGAAAGGGTTTATCTGCGGAGATAAAATCCTCAGGCCCGCGCGCGTATGCATAGCCAAAGCGCCCGCCCAAGCGGAAGAAAAAGCCGCCGAATAAGCGGAAAATAATTTAAATAAGGAAAAGTCACAGGAGGAACAGATGGCAAAAATAATAGGTATTGATCTTGGAACTTCCAACACGGCAGCCGCCGTTATGGAAGGCGGACACGCGACGATTATTCCCTCTGCAGAGGGAAGTTCAGTCGGGGGAAAAGCGTTTCCGTCTTACGTGGCGTTTACCAAAGACGGGCAGATGCTGGTCGGCGAGCCGGCCCGCAGGCAGGCGGTAGCGAATCCGGAGGGGACCATTACCGCTTTCAAACGGAAAATGGGAACAACTTTCAAATACAGCGTAAACGGCAAGGAATTCACGCCCCAGCAGCTGTCGGCGTTCCTGCTTCAGAAAGTGAAGACGGACGCAGAAGCCTTCCTGGGCGAGAAAGTGGAAAAAGCGGTTATCACCGTGCCGGCCTACTTTAACGACAACCAGCGCCAGGCCACCAAAGACGCGGGCACCATAGCGGGCCTCGAAGTCATCCGGCTGGTTAACGAACCGACCGCCGCGGCGCTGTCTTACGGAGTGGACAAGGCGGGCAAGGAACAGAAAATCCTGGTTTTCGATCTGGGCGGCGGAACGCTCGACGTTACCATCATGGAAATGGGGAAAGAAGGCACCTTCGACGTGATTTCCACATCCGGCGACACCCAGCTGGGCGGCACCGACATGGACAACACGCTCATCGGCTACATTTGCGACGAATTCCGCAAAAATACCGGTATAGACATCCGCAACGACCCCACGGCCCAGCAGCGGCTTAAGGAAGCGGCGGAAAAAGCTAAAATCGAACTGTCCACGGTAATGGAAACAGAAATCAACCTCCCGTTCATCACCGCTGACGCGTCCGGCCCGAAACATCTCCAGCTTAAAATTTCCCGCGCGAAACTCGAATCGCTGATTGACGATATCGTCAAACGCTGCGGCAAATCCATTGACCAGGCGTTAAACGACGCCAAACTCAAGCCGGAAAATATTGACAAGATCATTCTGGTCGGCGGACCCACCAGAATGCCGGTAGTGCAGAAATTCGTGGAAAAACACGTCGGCAAAACGATCGAGCGCGGCGTGGACCCCATGGAATGCGTGGCGACCGGCGCGGCCATCCAGGCCGGCGTGCTAACCGGCGAAGTGAAGGACGTACTCCTGCTGGACGTGACGCCGCTTTCACTCGGCCTTGAAACGCTGGGCGGCGTGACCACCCGGCTCATCGAGCGCAACACCACCATACCGGTGCGCAAAACGCAGATCTTCTCGACCGCGGCGGACAGCCAGCCGGCGGTAACCATCCACGTCCTGCAGGGTGAAAGACCGAAAGCGATGGATAACGTGTCGCTCGGCAAATTCGATCTGGACGGCATTCCCCCCGCACCGCGCGGAGTCCCGCAGATCGAAGTCACCTTCGACATTGACGCCAACGGCATCCTGAAAGTTTCCGCAAAAGACCTCGGCACAAGCAAACAACAGCACATAACGATATCGGCACCCAACAAACTTAAGGACGACGATATCAAGAAGTATGTGCGCGACGCCGAACAGTACGCCGACGCCGACAAGGAATATAAGGAAAAAGTCGAGGCTAAAAACCAGGCGGACAGCGTGATCTACCAGACGGAAAAGGCACTGCGCGATTACGGCGACAAGATCTCGCAGGAAGAACGCCTTAACGTTGACCGCGCATTAAACGATCTTAAAGACGCGGTAAAGGCGGACGACACGGAAAAGATCAAAAAAACCACCGACGCGGCATTGCAGGCTTCACAGAAACTGGGCGAGATTATCTACAAACAGTCCCAGGCCGAGCAGCAGGGCGCGGCAGGTGCGGCGCCGGGCGGCAACGGCGGAGAACAGCCTTCCGCGGCAGCGGGCAAACCCGAAGACGTGGTTGACGCCGAAGTCGTTGACGAAAACAAATAAAACCAGCATACGGCCCGCTCCGCTCACAGCGGAGCGGGCCAAACAGGCATATCATGAAAAGAGATTTTAAAGTGGTTTTCCCGCGAAAAGTCGTGGAACTTGTAAACGAGCGGCAGTCCTATCTCAAACGGCATGTCCCCGATGACAGAACGAAATGCCTTTTTTGCGGCGCGGAAATTTCAGCCAGAAATTTTTTCCTTTTAAAAGACGGAGAAACGCGCTATACCATCGGCTGCGTGCATTGCGGCGGCGCGCGCGAAACCGTGCCGAGCGTGAACCCGTTCATGTTTATTAACA
>JBAYFS010000018.1:0-20270 GCA_041667045.1 Elusimicrobiaceae bacterium
ACCGCGCACCTTGACATCAGCAGGCAAACCGAGGTTTTCGAAATCCTGTCCGGCCTTTCAACCAAGGGGATAACAGTCGTTTCCGTAACGCATGACATTACGCTCGCCGCCCGATACTGCGACAGCGTTCTGCTGCTGAAGGACGGAACCGTTTACGGGCACGGCGGTCCCGCCGAGATAATAACCGAAACATCATTGCTGGATGTTTACGGCATCAAAACGGCGATACGGAAAAACGGACAGGCTTTAACCATAGACATTCTGGGAACGCGGCAGGACTGAAAAACCGTCAAGGCTTGCCGAAAGCCGCGTTCAAAAACTCCACCATTTGCGGCCGGTAAATATCGCGGAATACGGTAAACGCTTCCGCATGCCCGGCGGGAACAGGCAAAAACTTTTTAGGTTCCGGCGCGGCGGCGTAAAGTTTTTCCCCCTGGGAAAACGGCACCATGGGATCGCTTTTGGAATGAAGGAAAAGTTTAGGGCAGTTCATCCGCCCGATATCGTCGCCGGGCGAAAAACTGTCGCTTACCGCCACCAGCGGAAACCAGAACAGCGGCCAGCCCCACCAGTGCCGGAGCAGGAGAGCTGAAGCGACTCCGCGATAAGAATAGAATGTGCTGTCGAGCACCAGCGCGGCAACAGGTTCGCCCGTTACGCGCGCGGCGGAGGCCACGCCGACGGCTCCGCCAAGGCTTTGCCCGAAAACAGCCACTTTCCCGCCGTCAACACCCGGGATTTTTTTGACCTGCGCTATCGCGGCGACACCATCTTCCACCGCGCCGGACACGGAAACGCTGCCGCCCGACGCGCCGTAACCCCGGTAATCAAAAATGAAAACATTAAACCCCTTCGCCGCCAGCCAGGAACTGTAGGGAAAATGGGCGGTCATATTCTGCGCGTTGCCGTGAAAATGCACCACCGTGCCGGCAGCTTTTCCTTCGGGACGGAAAAACATGCCGGTCAGTTCGGTCCCGTCGGCGGACTGAAATTTTATAACTTCATAACGCTGTCCGTAATCCGCGGGATCGGCGAAAAGTTCGCCCCGCGGCTGGAAAAAAAGTTTCGTGCAGCCGCAAAAGGCGCAGGTTGAAAAAAGAATGGCGGCGGCGGTTAAATGTTTCATATCTACGGAGGGAACACGAACTGCTGAAAATAAATTCCGCACTCGCGGGCCGGACCGCGCCAGGAGTATTCCGCGCGGACCGCGCTATTGCGCGCCAGCTGCACCGAAGCTGACAGGCCGCCGCTCCACTGCGGAGCGGTGTCGCCCAAAGCGTAGCCGAAATAGCGGGCTTCAGCCAAAGCGCGCACAGGACCGCCCTCGACCAGCAGCCCGGCCTTAAGGCCTCCGCCGATACGCCAGTTTTTATCCAGCGCGGGACTGAGGCCGGAATCAGCCACCAGTAAAGTGTAAAACAATTCCCGGGAAAGCAGGCCGGATTCAAAAGCCAGACCGGACCCCGCGCTCATATCCCATACCGCGCTTGTTCCCGGCTGTCTGCCGGTTTCGTCGGCCTGCTCAAGCCCCACATTTATTTCCCACGATTTGCGGCGCACCCAGTTGTCCCACGGATTAAGGCTCAGGACATGGGCCAGTTTCGCCTCTTTGAAATAAAACCTGTTCTGCTGCGGGGCGTAACGCATTCTTAGCGAACCCATTTCAAGGGCCGCGTCCGGCAGATAGCCGTCCGGCGGGTCCAGAATATCCTGCAGGGCGAAACGCCACTGCAATTCGTAAGCCGGACCGGCCCCTTTTATGGTCGTGACTCCGGCGCCAAGGCGCATGCTGTCGTGCGCTTCAGTCAACAGAATAGGCATGGACGGAGAACCAGAAAAAGTTTCCTGCTCGCCCAGTTCAGCCCGCAGCATAAGGAGCGGATCGCTCCGCGCGTCCAGCGTTTCCTTGTCTATCTGCCGGGCGTACAGCCGCCAGCTCAGATAGTCGGCCGTGGCTTCCAGAACCGCGGCGGCGCGCCGGGGCGGCAGGGCGGAAAGTTGTTTTATGGCGGCGGGCTGATCGCCGCGCGCCAAAGCCAGCACGTAATCCTGTTCCGGGCCGGACAGCTGGGCGCGTTTCCATTCCACAGTTTTCCAAAGCGAAGGCCGCCATACGGGCCGCGCCGGAGGGGAAGCGGCGATCGCCGCTTTTGCCGTATCAGAAGGAATGACCCAGAGCGGAAAACGACTGGACAAATCCAGCTGCGGCTTAGCTATATCCAACAGCGGAAGCAGCTGCCAGGAACAGTTTCGCGTGAAAAACAGATAAGGAAACGAGGCCTTGCCCAATTCCCAGCCGTGGCGCAGCAGGCGGTCCATTTCCGGCCCGGACAGGGAGAGCGGGAACTCCCAGAGGTCGCGATCTTCCAGATTGTGATATTCCTGTATCTTCAGGTAATAGGGTATGGTGGAAAACTGCCCGGGATATGCGCCGACCAGCCCTTTAAGCGCGAAAAGAATGCCGTTTTGCGTGTCCGTCGTGGCGGCGTAGTTTATCGTGTAATCCAGCAAATCCGCGCCGGACGAACCGGGGCTGTGAAGCCGCAGAAAAGTGTGACCGTAAAGAGTGGAAGGATTATTCAGGTATCCCGCGGCAAAAAGCATGCTGACGGATTCCGGGGCCAGCCGCCCTTTCCACTCCAGGAATTTGCGGCATGTTTTGGGCGGCAGCAGCCGCTCGTCTACGGAAAGAGTGCGCCGGAGCCAGTTATAGCGTTCGGGGAAAAGGCACTCCGGCGAATCGTTCTCCAGTTCCCCGGAATAAAACAGGCCGTCCACAACCGCGTAAAGTTCCGCGGCGGGATCCTTCCGGCCCTTGGGCGAAAGGAAGAAAGCGCTGTTTATACAGACGCTGCGGTAATTGCCCAGCCAGTTGCGCTCGTAATAAAGCAGGCGCCGCCAGTAAGGGTCTTCCCAGAGGCTGCGGTCCTTTACGTCACGATACAGCTTTTGGCGCAGAGCCTCTTTATCAGCCGCGGCCAGCGTCTGGGCGACGGCGCAGGCGTTCGAGGCGCACAGCAAAAAGGCAAAAAGAAAACGGGCCAAAACATTTGAGTGTCTGGCCCGTTTGCAATTCATATATTCCGGCTTATATGGTGGCTACGAGTTTATTAATCTCGGTAACCGCCACTTTCGCGTCATTGGCCGCGAAAATGGTTTTATAATTTTTCTGGAGCAAAGAAACGAACGCTTTGCTGTTTGCGGAATCATAACCGTAAAGCTTCGCCAGATTGTTCACATATTCGCCGTTGCCGTTGGCAACGTTGCGGGCAAGGTCTTTGTAGTTGGATTCAATGAAGCTTTCGCGCGCCATGGAAATCTTGATCATACCTTCGCTGTTGCACTCGGAAGTGCCGAAGGTGATGCCGAAAGTCTGGCTGCCGAAGGTACCGTTGGTGGTGGCGGCAAGAATCTGGGTCATATTGTTATTTTTGAACACCAGGCTTCCGAGTCCGCAACCGGCGCTGCCGTAACCGGCGGCAAAAACTGCCGAGCCGGAGAAAACCAAGGCCGACAATGCTATTATTTTTTTCATGTTATCCCCTTAATTTGTATGATGACTGCGCTTTAATTATCGCATTTGCCCGGGAGCCGAGTCAAGGCGAGATATGGCAACGCCCAAGCCTTAACGCCCGGCGTTAAAATCGGAATCAGTGAACGTCCGGCAGGTCCTTTATCGCGTAGGCCACCGCGGCTTGGGAATGCAGTTCGGTCGAGTCGAAAACCGGCACGGATACGTCCGCCTGTTTAACCAGCAGCGGTATTTCAGTGCAGCCCAGAATAACACCTTCGGCTTTTTCCTCTTTAATAAGCCGGTTGATTATCCGCACATATTCCGCGCGCGATTTATCGTAGAACTTTCCGGCGCACAATTCGTCGAAAATTACCTTATTGATATAACCGCGCTCCTCCTCGGTGGGAGTGACGACCTCAATTCCGTATTGCGCCAGCTTTTTCTGATAGAACCCCTGCTCCATGGTATGTTTCGTGCCGAGCAGAATAACCTTTTTAAGCCCCTTTTCACGCACCGCCGCGCCTACCGCGTCGGCGATGTGGAGAACGGGCATTTTAACCTGCGCCTCTATCAGCTCCGCCGTGGAGTTGAGCGTGTTGGAGCATATTATAAGAAAATCCGCGCCGCCGCGTTTAAGCCTTTCCGCCGCGTCCACCATAGTTGCCCGCAAGGGCACCCAGTCGCCCTTTTCGGCAAGCCGTTCCTGTTTGGAAAAGTCGCCGAACTCGATTGAAAACATCAGCACTTTCGCCGAATGCAGGCCCCCCAGTTTCGCCATCGCGATTTCGTTCATCCGGCGGTAATATTCAATGGATGAAACCCAGCTCACCCCTCCGATGACTCCGATGGTTTTCATTTGCGGGCCGAAATCCTCCGCGATTATCTCCTGAGGGGACTGGCCTGGGGCCTTCTTTATTTCTTCGCAAAAAGCGACCGGACCGCACACCGCGAACGCGGCTGAAAGGAGAATTGTAAATTTTCCGATTTTCATTTTCGCCTCTTCAAAGATAAGACTGTTTAAATTATAACATTGCGTTCCCGGCTTTGCCATCCGGCAGGCCCCGCGCCGGGAGGCAGCGCGAAATTGCGGAACCGGGCAGGAATGCTTTTCCCGGCGTAAAAAAGCCGCCCCGCCTAAGCGGGGCGGCTGATCGCCAGAACCGATCTTTTACGGAAAGTTTATATCTACCTGAACGGTGAACGTATTGCGGCCGGCGGCGTCATTATTGTTATAGACATCATAGCCGAACAGCACGGACGCCTTGGGGGTAAAAGACCATGCCGCGCCGAAACTGAGCGCGCCCAGCGCCGATTTTCCGCCCTGATAGTCAACACCCAGCCATAAATTGTCGGAAATTTCAGGCATTGTCCTGTCCCACGACAGCAGCAGTCCGTTTTGCTGCGCCGTGCCGTTTTCGTCCAGCAGCACTTTTTTGTTGCCGGTATAATACCCGGCGGAAACACGTCCCGCCACGGGCAGCGTTTTCGCCAGCAGCGCGTAAAGCACGTTCTGATTGGTATAGTCGGTCTTGAACCCCGCGTTATAAATGCCAGCCGCCAGAGCGGGCGACTGGTCAAACCACGAGTTTTCGGGTGTAGCCACCTTGCCGTTCAGATACACGGGCGCATTGTCATACGCGGCGTTGCCCTGCTGGATTATGTCGAACCCCACTTCCGCCTGGATTTTTTCATACGGCAGAACGCCGACCGTGGGTCCGATAACGGACACGACGGGCTTGCGGTGCCCGTCCGGCTCGTTGGCCGAGGTCAGATAGTTGTCTATATTAAGATGCACGGTTTTGAATTTCTGCACATCCGTGGAAGGTATCCAGATCTGGGTGGACGGAGTCGCATACGCGCCCGCGCCCAGCGCCGCGATCAGCGCAATTGCAAAGAATAATTTTTTCATAAAGTCAATTTACCGCTCCTTTTATAAATAAGCCGATTCGCCGTGAACGGCTTCGTCCATGGCGTTTTCTTCCTGAGCCGAAGTGCGGACCGGAGTTACTTTGTCAATCACTTTCAGCGCCGCCAAAGTAAACACGAACGAATACGCGGCGGCCAGCGTAACGGCAACAACTTCCTTGACAAAGAAAGAACTGTTGCCGTAAAACAAACCGTCCGCGCCAGCTGAGTTGACCGCCACCGTGCCGAACAGGCCGAGGCAGATTACACCCAGCACGCCGCCCACTCCATGCACGCCCCACACGTCAAGCGCGTCGTCCCACCGCATTCTGTTTTTCAGGTTGACGGCGAAATAGCAAACCACGCTTGAGGCAATGCCGATAAACGCCGCGCTGGTGGTGGTGACATAACCGGCGGCGGGAGTGATGGTCGCCAGACCGGCTATGGAACCGGTTAAAAGACCCACAAACTTGGGTTTTTTCTCGATAGTCCACGCCAGGACAAGCCATGTCACGGCGGCGAACGATGCGGCGATATCGGTGTTGATGAAAGCCAGCGAAGTCACCGCGTCCACCTTCAGTTCGCTGCCGGCGTTAAAACCATACCAGCCGAACCACAGCAGGCCGGTGCCGATGGCGACCAGCGGCACGTTGTGCGCACCCGACTCAACAATTCGGCGTTTTCCCACAAAGAAAACCGAAGCCAGCGCGGCAAACCCGGCCGTGGCGTGAACCACTATGCCGCCCGCGAAATCCAGCACACCCCATTTGGCGAGCATTCCGCCGCCCCACACCATGTGGCATAAGGGGAAATAAACGAAAATAAGCCAGGCCGTAAGGAAAATCAGATAGGCTTTGAAATTGACGCGATTGGTGAACGCGCCGGTAATGAGCGCCGGCGTTATCTGCGCGAACATCATCTGATAACCGAAGAAAACTATCAGCGGAATGCTTGCGGAACCGGAAAACGCGTCAGTCGGGCTAATGCCCGCCATGAACGCGTTGTTCAGATTACCGATAACGGCGCCTTCGCCGCCGGAGAAACAAAGCGAATAGCCGAATGCGTACCACAAAACGGTGGTAATCCCCATAGACACGAAGCTTTGTATCATAATGGCAAGAACGTTTTTCCTGCCGACCAGGCCGCCGTAAAAAAACGCGAGGCCGGGGGTCATAAGCATGACAAGGCTTGTAGCGATAAGCATGAAGCCCGTATTGCCGGTATCAAACATCATAGGTGTTTTTCTCCTGAGAATGGTATCGTAAGCGCGCAAAGGGCGCTTATTTACACCGTAGTAAAAAACGGCGCGGCACAGTATCAGGCGGGCCCCTAGTCGGGACCGCTATTTTCCTTAACCCATTGTTGTTGGTGAATTAAGCTACAGGCTGGTAAGGCCCTCTTTGATGGCGTACTTGGTAAGCGCGGCGATGTTGTTAAGATGCAGTTTCGCCATAATTTTATTGCGGTGCGTTTCCACCGTTTTTACGCTGAGCTTCAAAGAGGCCGCTATCCGTTTGGTAGGCAGGCCCTCGGCGATCAGCTGCAGGACCTCGCGTTCCCGCGCGCTTAAAACGGTAAAGACCGACTCGTCGGCGGCAGTAAGCCTGCCTATATAATCCTCCACGACCAGCGAAGAAACACCCGGGTCCAGATATACCTTTCCCGCCAGGACGGAATGGATAGCCTCGGCCAGTTCGCCGAACGCGGACTCCTTGAGCAGATAAGCCTTCGCGCCGGAACGCAGTGCGCCCGTGACAAAGCGCCTGTCTTTGTGCATGGACAACGCTATAACCTTTATGCCGGGATGCGCGGCAACAATTTTCCGGCAGGCCTCAATACCGTTGAGGCCCGGCATGGAAATGTCCATAATAACGACGTGCGGCGCCAGTTTTTTCGCCAGGGAAACAGCCGACACCCCGTCAGCGGCTTCGCCGGCCACGCAGAACCGCCTGTTCGCAGACAGCATGATTTTGAGGCCTTCCCTGAAAATTTTATGGTCATCGCACAGCAGAATCTTTATTTCCATTTTTTGCCCCTTTTCAGCGTAACAGGCGAAACCAAAGTAACCGCCGCGCCTTTTTTCGCCGACGATTTGATGGTAATAGTTCCGCCGAACCGGCCCAGCCTCTCCTTTATGCTGAACAGCCCGAAGCCCGCGTCGGTGGACACTTTTCTGCCGGACAGCGAAAATCCTTTCCCGTTATCGGACACGGTTATCATGATGCGCCCCTTGGCTATGCGCAAAACAATCACGACTTCGCGCGCGCCGGAGTGTTTCGCCGCGTTGTGCAGCAGTTCCCTCACCGCCTTAAACAAAAGCAGTTTTATCTCTTCGGCAATAAGCACCGTGTCGGGATTATAAAAATAGGAAACAAAAGTTTTTATGCCGTATTTTTCTGAGAACTGTTCCGCCAGCGACTCCACCGCCGCCGTCAGCCCCAGTTCGTACAGAACCGGCGACCCCAGTTCGAAAGTCAAATCGCGGGTGACTTTAATGGCGCGGTCCACCAGTTCCGAAAGATCTGGCGCGCCGCCATTGCTGGCTGCCAGGCGCATTTTAATCAGCGCCAGCGTATGCCCTATCTGCTCATGCAGTTCCGAAGCCAGATTGCGCCGCTCCAGTTCCTCGGACACCGCCAGTTCGGCGGTCATGGATTTCAGCTCCCGCTGGTAAGCGCGGATTTTCCGTTCCTTGTTCTTGCGTTCTTCTATTTCCGCGCGCAGGGCCCGGTTCAGTTTCTCCAGATCCACGGTGCGCCGCGCCACGCGGTCTTCCAACTCATCTTTAGCCGCCACAAGCGCCTGCCGCGCGTTTTCGCGTTCCATATATGACGCCAGCATTTCCGCCAGCGAATTTATCAAACTCCGTTCTTCCGCCAGAAAAGGACCTTCAAAAGCCGGCGGCATTTTTTTATGATACCGCACCTCCAGCTCGCCTTTTTTCCCGTCGGAAGTCCTGAAAGTAGCTTTCTGGCACCAAGGTGAAACGGAAAAATTCCGTGTGACGCACTCAAAACCGTCAAATTTTATCCGCGCCGAAGTTATCTCGGGATATTGCCAGGCGGGCGGAAGATACAGCAAAACCTTTTTCAAAACTTTGGGAATGGAATGATCGTCTTTCTGCAAAATACGCGCGGTGCCGTGAATCGCCGTAAGTTCTTTTACGCGTTCACGCAGCAGGTGCAGCAGTTCCGCTTTGCCGCCACGCGCGGAAGCCGGAACAGCTGTTTTAAAAACAATATTTTTCCCGCGCATTAAAACCCGCCAACGGCACGGCCTTCCCGCGAACGGGCGGAAGCGCCTTTGGCGATCCAGCCTGATTTTTTCATCATAGAAGTTTTCCCTGTCAAAACGCCCGGCGCGGCAACAGCCGGAAAAAGGACATTCCGCCAGCTCCGGGACGCATTATAGATTTGTATAATATTCCCCCGCCCCATGCAACCCCGCGCATTATGCGGTGATACCAGGTCTGTCCGCGTAGTTTGCCTCGGGAAAAACATCTGAACAGGACAAGCCCGTGCGTGTCATCCCGTACTGAAAATTATAAGATATGTTGCTAGCAAATGACGCGTTTTGCCGGATAGCGTGTAGTACAATTTTGCGCGGAATCAGCTATAAAGTTTGCCTTGACAATCGGGAAATAAGGGTGTATACTTACCGGTAGGTAGGTAATTTACCTACCGGTAGGTAACCAAGATATCCCGTAGTGGGAAAGGCATTCGAGCATGTACCCTCCCCTCCCAAATCATCCTCAAACCTTTCCTGCTCCGGGTGTCTTGGGTTATAATTTAAGAAGGTAATATTATGAATGAGACGGAAGCCAACAGCCCTCAAATACGCGCGCAGCTATTGAAAGCCGCTTTTGAATTAATCGCGGAAAAGGGAATAGAAAAAGTCTCGGTACGGGAAATCGTTGAACGAGTCAACGTTTCCAAGCCGGTTCTGTACTATTATTTCAAAGATAAAGAAGATCTCTGTTCCCAGCTATACGCGCAGACAATAGAGCATATGAAAGAAATGTATACCTGCATTGAAAACCAAAGCCCGAATTTCCGGGGCATTCTGGTTTCCTTCATCGAGCACAGGCTTTGTGAATTGCACAGGGAGCCCAAATCGGCCCAGTTCCTGCTCAGAGCGATGGGGACGGACAGGGAAACCCCGCTCGGCAAGCTCATGTACGACCTTTATGTGACGGGCCGCGATTTCGTGCTGGAAAAATTCCGCCTGGCGGAGGAGCGAGGCGAGATCAGAAAAGGTTCCGGCCCTTATGTGGCCTTCACACTGCACTCGTGCCATCTGCACATATTGACGCTGTTCGCTTTCGGAGAGCAACACATGCTTACACAAGATTTCGCCGAAAAGTACGCCGATTTTATTTTGGAAGGCGCAAAGCCGTAAAAAACTATGAAACCCTTATACATCACATTGGCATTGCTTATGTTTTCGGCGCAGGCCCGGTGCAAGGACCTGCCGCCCGAAAGCATCTCTATCGAGAAAGCGGTGGAGATCGCGCTGAAAAACAACACCTCGGTTATAGATTCGCAGTATGTAAGCGAGATTTATGACGCGCAGATAAACGAATATAAGTCTTATGCCTATCCCTCGCTCACCCTGAGCGGCGGCTATACCCGGAACCTGAAAAAGCAGTCGTTTTTCATGATGGGCCAGAAAATTGACATCGGCAACGACAACGCCTATACCGGCACCGCGCAAATGGACCAGGTGTTATGGTCGGGCGGCAAGGTCAAGGCGGGAATAAAATATGCCGAACTTTTGTCGCAAAGCGGGAAATTCGGCTCGGAAATAGCGCGCAAACTGGTGGCGAGGAACGTGCGCCAGATAGGGTATTCCATCATAGCCGCGTCCGCGGCGGTGACGATTGAAAGGGAAACCTACGATCTCGCGGCGATGCACCGCGACGAGATTAAGGAGAAATTCGAAAAAGGCCTGGCCAGCGACGTGGAAGTTGACCGGCAGGAAGTGGAGGTGTCAAACCACATCCCGGCCGTGATTCAGTCGGAAAATCTCGTGGAAACAGGACTGCTGACCTTAAACACGCTGCTGGGCCGCGACCCTCAGGATCCAATCCTCATTACTGACAAGGTTCACGATATTCTCGGCCCCGAACCGGACCTGGACGCGCTTTACGCGGCCGCGCTGGAAAACCGGACGGAAATAAAAAGCGCGAAACTGGCCGTGGACCTGTCCGAAACCAAAGTCCGCCTGGCCAAAAGCGACTTTTTTCCCCAGTTTTACGGTTTTTTAAACGGCGGCTATAACGGACAGTCAAATACAATGCTGCCGGGCGCGCAGGAGTATTCATTTTCAAGCGCGGCTGGGCTGACCCTGAATTATCCTATCTTCCAGAGCGGGCGCACCCAGGCCCAGGTAAAACAGGCGGATCTGGCTTACCAGCAGAAATTTGAAAATTACCAGGACACAATACGAAAGGTCAAATCGGAAGTGAAACAGGCCTGGCTGGACTATCGCGAAGCGGTACGCAGGGTGAACTCGCAGAAAAAATCGGCGGAACAGGCAAGAAAAGTTGTGACCGCCTACAATGTGCAGTATCTTCAGGGGCTGGCAAGCCAGCTGGAACTTAACGACTCGACGCTGGCTTTGAACAAAGCCCAGCTAAACTATGTGACCGCCCTCAGAGACGCCTTCACGTCTTTAGTTGAAATAAAATGGGCCGCAGGAGAGTGACAAATATGAACGCAACGAAAAATACATCGGTACTTATCTTAACGGCAATATCCGCGACTCTAATTGCCGCGCAAGGCTGCTCTAACGGGAACGGCAGTCCCCTTAAAAGCCTTGAAAACGACACGTTCATGGTGAAAGTCGGTAGCGCGACTTACCAGACCATCGAAAACAACATCATTCTCCCCGGCTCGGTAAAAGCCTGGCAGGAAGCGATCATCTATCCCCGCGCGGCGGGCAAGCTTAAAGAAAACATTTTAAGCGAAGGCGACGTTGTGAAAAAAGACCAGAACATCGCTTTCGTCGAACGCGACGAAGTGGGCGTGGTGCACAAACCCATGGTCGTTCCGTCCACCATAGACGGGGAAATAGGCAGGATTTACCAGGACGTCGGCGCCAACGTGACGACGCAGACACCCATTGCCCTTGTGGTTGACCAGCAGAAAGTGCGCGTGCAGATAAACGTTCCGGAACGCTACGTGGGCTTGTTATATAAAGGCCAGACGGCGCAGATCCAGATAGCGGCCTATCCGAATAAAAAATTCCGCGGCACCATATACAAAATCAGCCCCGTGGTAGATCCGGACACCCGCGCCACGCTCGCTGAAATCCTTGTGGACAACAAAAACGGACAGCTCAAAACCGGCATGTTCGGCGAAGTGGCTCTGGCTCTCAATAAAAAAACCGACGCCATCGTAATCCCCTCGGACGCGATGATAACCGAAAACGGCAATTATTTCGTATTCAAGCCGGGCAAGGACGGCAGGGCGGTAATGATTCCCATAAAAACAGGAATCACCACGGAAAATTATGTCGAAATAACCAGCGGCGCCAAGGCCGGAGAGGAAATCATCACTTTCGGCCTGTACGGACTGAAAAACGGAAGCAAAATCAAAATCACAGATTAATTGCATTCTAATGAAACGCTTTTTTTCGCGCGCATGAAGCGCGCGGGCTCGTAAACCGCAGTCGGATAAAAATATGAAAATAACCCATTTGAGCATAAAACGCCCGGTCATGACGGTAATGATGATTCTGACCATAATGGTGCTGGGCGCTTTCTCCTTCACCAAGCTGGGCGTGGATCTGTACCCGAACGTAGACTTCCCTTACGCTTCCGTAACCACCGTGCTGGCCGGCTCTGGACCGGAGGAAATAGAAACTTCGGTAACGAAAATCATAGAGGAAGGCTGCAACACCATTGACGGCATAGACGAAATGCTGTCCTTCAGTTCGGAAGGCTCGTCCATGGTGTTAATAAAATTCGACCTCGAAAAGAATGTGGACACCGCCGCCCAGGACGTGCGCGACAAAGTCTCCGGCGTGCAGAAAGACCTGCCGCAGGGGTTCGAGCCGCCCGTCATCGGCAAGTTCGACATCAGCGCCATTCCCGTCATCAACGTGGCCGTTTACGGCGACAGGGATCTGGTGGACATAACCCAGATCGCAAAAAAGAAAGTCAAGGAACTGCTGGAAAACGTGCGCGGCGTGGGTTCGGTTAAAATGATCGGCGCGCGGGAACGCGAAATCCATATCGTGGTAAACCCGGTGAAACTGGCCTCGCTTAATATTCCTATAAGCGAAGTAAAAGACGCAGTCAAAGAACAGAACATTGAAACACCCGGCGGAAAAGTCGAGCAGGAAAGCAAAGACTACACGCTCAGAACGCTGGGCAGAATCCCATCCGTTTCAGCCTTTAAGGATATCGTAATAAAGACGATAGGCGAAACACCCATAAAACTGTCCGACATTGCGCGCATTGAAGATACCGGCCAGTATATGACCGACGCGGCCTATTTCAACGGCCAACCCTGCGTGAACATTGAAGTGGTCAAGCAGTCGGGCGCGAACACGGTGGAAGTGGTCAAACTTGTAAAGGAAAAACTGGCAGCCATAACGCCGTTCCTGCCGCCGGGAATAAAACACAGCATCGTCACAGACCAGAGCGTTTACATCAAGAAATCCGTTGAGGCCGTCGAGGAACACCTTGTGCTGGGCGCCATTTTCGCCGCCCTAATGGTGCTTCTTTTCCTGGGCGACTGGCGGTCCACGATAATTTCCTCCGTGGCTATTCCCACCTCCATTATCGGCACGTTCACCGTGATGAATCTGTTCGGCTTCACGCTAAACAACATCACCCTGCTGGCCCTGACAATAGCGGTAGGCATAGTAATTGACGACGCCATAGTCATGCTGGAAAACATTTACCGCCATATGGACGAATACGGCAAAACTCCGCTTAAAGCGGCCATACAGGGCTCCGACGAAATATCGTTCGCCGTGATCGCCATGTCGGCGTCTTTGCTGGTCATTTTCATTCCGCTGGCATATATGGAAGGCATTGTGGGCCGTTTTTTCAAAAGCTACGGCCTCACCGTGGCCGCCGCTATCGCCATAAGCACTTTCGTGGCACTCACACTCACGCCAATGCTTTGCTCCATTTTCCTGAAGGTCAAGCACCGCTCGAAAAACCGGCTTGAAAAATTCACGGATATGATAAATGAACATCTGTCGAAGCCATACATCGCCATGCTCAAATGGGCGCTTAAACACCGGTGGAAAATGGTGATTTTCGCGGTTTTAATCACTTTGGTAACCTTCCCCATGCTTAAATGGATAGGAAAGGATTTCTCTCCTGAAGAAGACACCTCGCAGTTCCTGATCAGCATCAACGCTCCGGAAGGCACCAGCCTGCCAAAAATGCGAAAAATTTTCCGCCAGCTGGAAACGGAAGTTAAAACCGTCCCGTATGTCACCAACATGTTAACCACCGTAGGTATTTCGGACGGGCACAAGGCGGCGTCAACCAACCAGGGCAAGATCGCGGTGGAACTAGTGCCGATAACGGAACGTCCCGATTCCATGAAAAAAATCATGTCGGCCGTCCGCAAAAAACTGAACAAGTATACCGATCTGCGTGTGGCCGTGCTGATTGCGGGCGGCTTCGGCGGCGGCGAGAAAGGGTTCCAGTACATGATTTCAGGCCCGGATCTGGACAAGCTCAAGGAATATTCAAAAAAACTCACGGAAAAGCTTAAAACCATACCGGGGTTTGTGGACGTAGACGTGAGCGTTTCCTTCGCAAAACCGGAATTATCGGTTATCATAGACCGAGACCGCGCGCATGACCTCAATGTCAAAATATCCGAAATCGCCAGCACGCTGCGCACTTTGGTAGGCGGCGAGGAAGATATAACGAAATACAAGGAAGGCGAGGAACTCTATCAGGTGCGCATCCGCGCCGACGAGGGAACCCGCAACAACATTGAAACCATCTCGGCAATGGAAATCAAGGCGGAAAAGGGCCGCACCGTGCGCCTTGACAGCGTGGCGACCATAAAACCCGCCATGGGCCCGACCCAGATTGAACATTATAACCGCCTGCGCCGCTTAACAGTGGAGGCGAATCTGGAAGGAATTGCGCTTAACAGAGCTTACGAAATATGCGACGCGGAGTTTAAAAAACTCAATCCGCCCGGCGAATACATCGCCAGCGCGGTGGGTAAAGGCAAGGAGCTGGCAAAGATGTTAAAAAGCTTCGTAACCGCCTTTACGCTGTCTTTTATCTTCATCTATCTGATTCTGGCGGCGCAGTTTGAAAGCTTCATTCTGCCTGTGTCAATCATGTCGGTGCTGCCGCTTACGATACCGTTCGCCATCCTGACTCTTTTCATCACCCGCGAGCCGCTGAGCATGTTCAGCATCCTTGGTATTTTCATGCTTGTGGGCATAGTGAAGAAGAACTCCATACTGCAGGTGGACTACACCAACACGATGCGCGCGCACGGACACGAACGCCACACCGCCATAGTGGAAGCCAACAAAACGCGGTTCCGGCCCATTCTGATGACAACGCTGACCATCATCGCCGGCATGCTCCCCACTGCATTCAGCAAAGGCGCCGGCTCGGAAGCAAGAAGCAGCCTGGCGTGGGTAATTATCGGCGGGCAGGCGCTGTCGCTGCTCATCACGCTGCTGATGGCCCCGGTTGTCTATTCGCTTATGGACGACTTCCAGGTCTGGTTCGAAAAACGGTTTAAAATAAAGCTGAGCAGGGATCCCAACGCGTTCAACGTGGTGGAACGGGAATGCCTGGCGGAAGAACTCGCCAACGAAGAGGCGCAGTTAAAGCGCACACACAAATCCTAACAGTGCAGTACAAAAGCGGAAGCCGGGGGGAACACCCCCCGGCTTCCGTTCTTTATAAAAATATTATTGCCCGCGAAGCAACGCGGGCGTTAAGTTTTTTTTCAGTTCAAGAAAAAAAGAAGTCTTTCGTATAGCCGCCGGACTGCCCACCGCGTTTTCCCATTGCGGGTCATAAGGAATTTTCGCCAGCACCGGAAGCCCCGCATAAGAAGCTTTTGGCCCGAGCCCGGACAGATTCTCCACAATGCCCGCGAATTTCGCGAGGCCCTTAAACATTTCCAGAGACCGTTCCAGCGTTATTTGCGAAAGCACCGACGGAGTGGTAACCGCGATAAGCTCGGCCCGTTTGAAGAACTTAAGAGCGTCAAGCGCGGCGTCCGAAATGCCGGGCGGCATATCAAGCACGAGATAATCAAGTTCCCCCCAGTTGGTCACGGCCAGTAACTCGAGCAGCGCACTTGAGATTTCCCCCCCGCGCAAAGGCGCCGCATGACCTCCTGAGAAATAAGCAATGCCCATAAAAGCCACGCCGGAAACGACGGGCGGCTTGAGGCCGTCAATTTCGGCGGGGAATTCGTTTTTTACGCCTAGGATAACGTGGTCGGAAGAACCGGTAAAATCCAGGTCCAGCAGGCCGGTTTTACAGCCCGCGTCCGCAAGCGCGAGCGCAAGCGCGCAGGCCGTGGAACTTTTGCCTATGCCGCCTTTCCAGCCCGTAACGGCGAGAATCCGCCTAACGCCGGAAAGACGTTTTTCCACCACATAACCGCGCGGATCAAGTTTCATTTCCCGCCTCTTATCTCTTGTATGTAAACTCCGCGGCCCGCCACTATTTTAAGGTCCGGACTGGAACAGGCGGGACACTTGATGTAAATGCCGGCGGTTTCGGGGATAAAGTGCACGGCCTCGGTTTCCCCGTGCGCCATTTTATCCCTGTCCCCAAACTCCGTTTCAAGGCCGCAGGCGCGGCAGAGGAAAACAGCCTTCTCTGTCTCGAAAACTGGACGGCTGGAAGAGAGCGGCTCGCCGTACTGGCCTTTAAGTTCGTTATACACATCTGCCAGGCACTGCGCGTCAGCATTCTGCAGTTCGCCCAGAACTATGACTACTTCATCAACCTGTTTTAAACCGTTTTCACGGGCGGAAACGTCGGCGCACTTAAGCACCGAATCCGCCAGAGCCCATTCATGCATAATAACTCCGGGACAATATTTATTTTACCGCAAGGCTCACGTACATCGGAATGCCGTTGCGGATTATATCGAAAACCACGCCGTCCGACAGTTCGACTTTGGCGCACACGCCTTTCGCCTGCGCGACGGAAGTAATTTTCGCGCCGTTTATGGCTACTATGACATCACCCTGACGCAGATACGCCGCCAGCGGGGAGCCCGCGTCAAAGCCGGAAAAAGAAACCCGGCCCGCCGCTTCGGTTAAAACCGCCCCGTTCCAGTTAAACTCGCCGCCGCGCGGCTCGTCGGCCTTCACATACTGGGAAGCGCCGGCGCCCGGCATATTGGCGAGAGTAACCGCGGCATTCACAGTCTGCCCGCCCCGGATAACCTTCAGAAACACCTTCGAACCGGGTTTGCGCATGGCGATTACCGACGCCACCGATTCTGGCGACTGGACGGGCTCTCCGTCGCATTCGACAATAAGATCGCCGCGGCGCAGGCCCGCGTTGTCGGCGGGAGAACCGCTCACCACGGATTCGATCAGCGCGCCCAGCCCGACAGGCAGGCCAAGCCTGCGGACCAGCACGGGATTAAGCGGAATCATCTGCAAGCCTGCCCAGCCGCGGTAAACTTTCGCGCCCGCGCGCAGGGCGTCCAGATCCTTAAGCACTTCGGTGGAAGGGATGGCGAACCCGATGCCGGCATACGCGCCCGACGGTGTGAAAATCACGCTGTTGACACCTATGACCTCTCCGTCAATATTCAAAAGCGGACCGCCGGAATTGCCTGGATTGATGGCGGCGTCGGTCTGGATAATATTATCGTATTTCCGGCCGCCCACGTTAAGACTCTGGCGCACCGCCGAAATTACGCCGACGGTCACGGTCTGGGCCAGGCCGAACGGAGACCCTATGGCTATGGACCAGTGGCCCGCCTTGCTTTTTATTTCGCGCGCCAGTTTGAGATACGGCAGCTGTTTGGGATCTTTAATTTTCAGAAGCGCTATGTCCAAAACGGGATCAATGCCGGAAACGGCGGCGGTGTATTTTTCCTCTTTCCCGTCGGGAAGGGTTCGGAGTATCTCCAGCGAATCCGCGCCTTGCACAACATGCGCGTTGGTAATGACATAGCCGTCCGGCGAGATTATGAAACCGGACCCCAGCCCGGATTGAATCTGGTACTGCGTGCCGCCCACCGGCGCGCCAAAAAAATAATAATTCGGCACTATCGCGTTTTGCAGGTTCCGGATACTCACTACGGCGGGCTTACTCTGCTCCGCCACGGAACTGAATAGGTTTTGCAGCTCATCTGCGGTTTGATAACCGCTGGCTGAAGAGTTTGGGACAAAACTGAAAAACGAGACCGCGAATATAAGCAATATTTTTTTCATTTTAATTTTTCCTCCTTGACGCGCCGTTTCCCGCGTTGCGGGCCGTGCGCGTTATTTAAGCAACTCGAACAGGCTTGCGGAAGTATCCGTATAGCTCATATTTCCCTTCTCAAGCCCACAGGTGCCGTCACTAAGGACATCACGGATCTCCGGAGCCAGCAAATCGCCGCCGGTCACGCTGGTGAAATTCCCGAAAATAGAAGCTAACAGATCAAGGGCCCGCGTTTCCATGCCGGACACGCTTTCAAAACGTTCAACACCGTCTTTGGGATGTTTATAGCGCACCTGATTTTCAAAGAAAGGCAAACTGAGACGTCTGAGCGCGGGATAGCACATGCCGCGCACGGTTTCAAACCGGCGGAAAGCCGCCCGGTTCAACAGCCTTATGGCATTAACCACCAGTCTGTTGCGCGCCAGATAAACCGCGTGGGCATGCGTTTTGAGCGCCAGTTCCGACATGGCGGGACTGATGCCGCAGCCGTAAAATTTCGACATCATTTCATAAAAATCATTGTCCGATATTTCCTTTTCCCGCAGAAGCTCGTACATCGAATAGGAATGCGGCAGGCCCACTGTTCCGTAGTAATGCAAATCAAGCATGGTTTCGATGTGCCTGTGGCGGGCCACGGCGTCAAACGCGGTGCGCGCGTCCGGCGAATGGGAGTCTCCTGAAAAATAGTAGACAAACGGATGGAAAACACTGTCCGCCACAACATGCGCGGCGGCGCCGGCCAAAAAAGCCTGGCAGGCGGGCAGAACCGGATTTCCGTACCGCGCGCCGGTATTGCGAAACGGCTCGGCGAAGCCGGCGCCGTGAATCGCGGCGGCGGACCGGCCAAACCCGGCGGCTTGCGGCATATATACGGGATAATAAAGCGAATCCGGCGCGACCGCGCCTAGGTGATAAATATGTTTGTACTGTTCCAAAACAACGGCAAAAGCGTTCCCTTTGGCAGCCAGGGCCATGCGCGCTTTTTCGGCTATGCACCAGTGAGCGAACTCCTTGGGCATTTATTGCGCCTCCGGACCAAAGCTGCCCAGCAGTATCTGCTCCAGTTCAAGTTCAATCTTGAACTTTTCATACACTTCCGAGCGGACAATTCCCATAAGAGCCTTTACATCCGCCGCGGTGGCGCCGCCCGTATTTACGATAAAGCCAGCATGTTTGGAAGATACTTCAGCCCCGCCTACTTTGCGGCCCTTAAGACCGGCCGCGTCAATCAGGCGGGAAGCGAAATCCCCGGCGGGACGCTTGAAAACGGAACCGGCTGAAGGTAAATCGAGGGGCTGTTTTTCCGCGCGCCGGTCAAGAACACGCCTGCGTTCCGCCATAACGGGATTTCTGCCCGCTACGCGCAAATCCCATTCCGCGGAAAGAATAACATGCCCGTCCAAACCTTCAACATGGCGGTATTCTGCTTTAACATCCGCGCGGCTGAAAACGCGGATATTTTTCCCGTCGCGGGAAACGGCGGTGAATTGAGCGAGACCGTCAAAAGCGCTTGCCTCGAACGCGCCGGCATTCATATATACCGCGCCGCCCACGCTTCCGGGAATGCCTGACAGGCGCTCAAGGCCGCCCAGACCGGCCTGCGCGGCGGTTAAGACCAGGGAATCCCACAGTACGCTCGCGCCGGAAGAAATCCTTGTGCCACTGTAATTAACGGAGCATAACGGACGGCAGCCTTTTTCATGCAAAGCGACGTTTCTTCTGCGAAAAATCCTTTTTAACCCGGCGTCGCAGTGCCCGAGAATACAGACAATGCCTTCAATGCCGCAATCGCCGATCAGCACGTTTGTGCCGGCCCCCAGCACGGTAAGCGGAATTTTTTTATCATGCGCGTAAGCGAGCAAAGAGCAAACGTCCGCATCAGACTGGGGAAAGCTCAACGCTTCCGCAGGACCGCCTATCAGATAGGAAGTAAAGCCGGACAGGGGTTCATTCAAGACGGAAAAATCCTTAAACCGGTCAAGAAAATCAGCTTTCCAGCTCATTTAATCTCCATGAAAAAAAGCCGCGGCGCGCGCACATGCGCGCCGCGGCTTGGCGCAACTATATGGAAGTCATGACTTCGTCAATTTTAGAGATCGCGTCGTCCAGCTCGGCTTTTGTGATGACAAGCGGAGGAGCGAAGCGGATGACGTGCTGGTGCGTTTCCTTGCACAAAAGGCCTTTCTTCATAAGCGCCTCGCAGAATCTGCGCGCGCCACCGGCCTCGGGATGCAGTTCGAGCCCGATGAACAGGCCGCGTCCGCGCACCTCTTTGATGTGCTTCGAGTTAATGCCCTGGATTTTCTGGAGGAAATACGCGCCGAGCTCAGCCGACTTCTCGACAAGTTTTTCCTCAACCAGCACTCTGAGCGCCGCGCGCGAAACCGCGCAGGCGAGCGGATTGCCGCCGAAGGTGCTGCCATGGTCGCCGGGATTGAAAAC
>JBAYFS010000019.1:0-20173 GCA_041667045.1 Elusimicrobiaceae bacterium
CGCGCCGAGCAGTTCCGTTTTCTTTAAATCCGTGAGATAGACAATACTGTCCTCGGCGGCAATTTCAATCGGAGCCGGCGCGCCCACTTCCTTTTCAGGATCGCCCGCCAGTTCGCCTTCGCAGAATTCGGCAACGTCTTTCAGTTTAAATTTCAATTCCATTTATTGTTCCTCAAGCTTTTTAAGCAGCTTTCCCGTAAGATCAACCGCGTTCTGGCCGTAAAGTATGCTTTTTTTGTCTATTACGACGCTCACGCCTTCCGCCACAGCCACGTCTTTGAGCACAAAATATATCCTGCCTAAAATAACTTCCATGCGCCTGTTCTCGTATTCCAGCAGTTCCTTCTCGGCGCGCTGGCGGTATTCCTCTACGGTCTTTTCCTTTTCCAGAACGCGCTTTTCCAGCGAAACTATTTTTTCTTCCATCGCGGCAATCTCCGCAGAAGACCGGACTATCAGCTCCTGCTGGGGAGGCGGCGCGGACTGCTCGGGTTTTTCAAAACCGGGAAGAACGGCCAGTTCCGCCGCGCTCGGTCCGGTTGAAACCGCCACGGCAGAAACCGCTGTAGAAAGGGAAACGCTTGGCACCACGGCTTCAGACGCCGGAGCCGTTGAAACCGGCAGGCTGACGGCGACGGTGGAAATTTCGGCCTTGTCCTCCCGGAGAACGTCTTTTAAAGTGTCTTCAGTCTGCTTTATATCCGCCTGGGCGCGTACTTCGGTCGCGGCAAGCGCCGCGGCGGTCTTGGCCTGCTGGGCGGCGGCCTCGTTTTTCATAACGCTGTTTTCGCGCTTGAGCGTGGCAAAGTCTTTCCGCAGTTTTTCAAGTTCCGCGCGCATAGCGTACAGTTCCTGGCGCCGCGCCTTGAGCTGTTCTTCGCGTTTGTTTATTTCCGTGTCCAGTTCTGTTTTCGCGCGCACGGTTTCGGGATATTTGGAAAACACCTGCTCGACATCCACATAGCCGACGCTGCCGAACTCGCCCCGGTTTTCGGTAAGGGTAAGCTCAAGTGCCGGGCAGGCCGCTGCGAACCCCGCTAAAACCAGCGAAAATAATATTCTTCTCATGCTATCCTCTGCGCCTAGAAAACATTGCCGATGGTAAAGTAAAACTCCGACTTGCTGTCCCCCGGCTTGTGGTTGAAACCGTAACCCCAGTCAAGCCTTATCGGGAAGGACGGCGTCGTGAACCGTATGCCGAACCCGGCGCCCATTTTAAACTCGTTTTCTCCGGCGCCGGTAATAAGTTTGATATTGCTGAAATTTTTCCAGTCGTTGCCGAGATCGAAAAAGAACGCGCCCGCGATCAGCGTTTTGCGCCGCTCCCGCGCCAGCGGGAACCGGATTTCCGAATTGAGCACATAATACAGGTTTCCGCCGTCCGAGGGACCGATCTGGCCGTTATTGTCGTAACCGCGCACGGTGTCCTGTCCGCCCAGGAAGTAGCGGTTGTAAACGGGCACCGAATCCGTTTTGCCGTAATGCGTCACCACGCCGAACCGGTTGGCGAGCGACCAGACGAACGGGTAATCGTCTATCTCGAAAAGCTTGTAGTTGTAGCTGGAGGACAGTCCTATCTTGCAGATATCAATATCTCCCATTAATGGTCCGCCGGCCAGTTCGAAGGAAAGGGAGTTTTTCATTCCGCTGGTGGGATCCCAGATATAGTCACGCGTGTCGTACACCAGTTCGGTGGACAGACTTGACGTTACGCTTGTGCCGGGAAACAGAAGAGTATTAAAAGCCGACTCGATATTGTCTACGGTGATGCTTTCGTAGGTGTAAGCGAAATTAAGGGACAGTTTGTCATCGTCAAAACGCGGGCCGACGCGCACGCGTCCGCCGGAAGAATGCTCGCGGTAAGCCGTTGATGACGTGGAATAGGGTTTCAGCCGCTTGGTGTTGAACAGATCGAAACCGAGGCTGACCGGCTTTTTGTCAACCCAGGGCGTTGTCCAGCTTAAGGTGTAATCCAGAACGCGGGAACCGAACTTCCACGATAGGGCCAGCCGCTGAGCGCGCCCGAAAAGATTCATGTGCTGGGCCGAAATTTCGCCGTACACGCCGTCCACGGACGAAACCGCGCCGCCCGCGGTAAACATGCCGGGCTTGCCTTCCACAACGTTGAAATTAAGGTCCACCTTGTCCGGCTCCGGAGAGGGCGCCATATCCACCTGCACGTCATCAATAAAGCCCAGGTTCATTATCTTGTCGTGGCTGCGCCGCACTTTGGAGGAGGAATACACGTCGCCCGGTTTTACGTTAATTTCGCGGGTGAAAACATATTTTTTCGTTGCTTCGTTGCCTTCCACGTCCACATTGCCGACGTAAACCACAGAGTTTTCCACAAAATACAGTTCAATATCCAGTTCGCCCGTCGCCGGATTGTATTTCGTTTCCGGCTGGACCTGGGCGCGCAGATACCCTTTATCCGCGTACATTTCCTGAATGGCGCGCAGGGAATCGGCGAAATATTCCTGCTTATACGTTTTGCCTCTCTTGTAAACAAGAGCTTTGCGAAGTTCCGGATCGGAAAAAATGGTATTGCCGAAAAAACTGGTTTCTCCGAATTTGGAACGCGGGCCTTCGTTGAAGTGGTAAATAATGACGACCTGGCTTTTATCATCACTGTAAGCCACGCTGGCGCTGGTTATCTGAAAGTCGGAATAACCGTTGTTTCTGTAAAACTGGCTGATTTCGGCCTGGTCTTTGGGCAGGTCTTTCTCGCTGAATGTTTTGCCGGGCCTGTTCTCGGTCTGCTTTAGGATCTTTTTACGGGGGAACCCGTCGCCAAGCCCGTAAATAATGACGTCCGCCACCTTGCTTTCCTCACCTTCGGAAATATGCAGTTTCAGGATAACGCTGTTCGGCTTGCTCCCGTTAACCACTTCCGGGGTTATTTTGGTGGAGATATACCCTTCCTCAGCGTATTTGGCTTTGACCGCCTCAATGTCCAGATTCACCTTGCCGGGCGAAAAGAAATCTTTTTTCTTGAGCGTCATCGCGTCTAAAATCTTGCTTTTTGACAGTTCGTCCCGCCCCAGCAGCTCAATATCCTCAAGCGTGGGCTTTTCGGTTATGATGTAGGTGATTTTGTGGCACGGATACGGGCCTGATTTATCAGAAGACTTCATCTCGCCCGGCAGGCGCGACACGTCCACCGAAACGCGCTCGATACTGCCCAGGCCTATCAGCGCCTGGATATCCTCACCGATGAAAAACCGCTGGTAGAACTCGCCGGTTTTGGCTTTGGCGTTTTTTAATATGGTGCGCTCTTTCAAATTGATATAGCCGCTGGCCTGCTCGGCGCAGACCATCCAGGGTCCGTTTTTATCCAGCTCCAGCTGTTCCGTAGTGCCGGAGGCGAGCGCCTCGGCATCGGTTTCCACGTCGGTATCAATACCCGTGCCGGTTTCCTGCTGCTGCCCGGAAACCGTCTCCTCAAAAGCGGAGGACTCTTTAGCCGGGTCGGTCTGCAGATTATCTTCTTTTGCTGGCTGGGCAGAAGCCGCCGCCGTGCCGGAGGAAACCCGGTCGGGCGCGCCCGTTTGCGAAAAAACAGGGGAAGAGGCCAAAATAAGGGAAATCAATAAGAAGTGAAAACGTTTCAAGATGTGTCTCCGCCATTCAATGGTATTATATAATCATTATATAAAATTATTTGGGCAAAAACCGCCGCCGTTCATTTAAAAGCGGCACGGCAACGCAAACGGAGTAAAACAAAAAACGATTCCTAAAAAATCGGAATCGTTTAACGGAAAGCACAAAAAGACCGCTTTATGCGCGGTCTTTTCGCAATTTGCAGGCAATACCTGTTTTAGACTGTGGGGCGAGGTGCTTTGCCGCTTCGGATGCACGCTGTGCAAACGTAAACGCTCTGAACCTTTCCTTCAAGCATGACTCTCTGTTTCTGGAGATTCGGCCTGAAAGTCCGTTTCGTAGCCTTATGCGAATGACTGTATGATCTTCCGGCAACAGGCGCCTTACCACATATTTTGCATTTATAAGCCATAATACACCTATAGTACTAAATTCCTGAAACTTTCTCAAATTTGTACAATACATCAATGGACACCAAGCCCTCAATCCAGTACATAAAAGGCATCGGCCCCAAAAGGGCGCAGTTGCTTTCAAAGCTTGGCATACAGACGCCCGAAGAATTATTATACAATTTTCCACGCGACTGGGAGGACAGAAGAACCGATTCCCTGCTCTCCCTGTTCCGCCAGAGCGCGCACGCCGTAACAAAGGGCAAGGTCCTTTTCACCAGGGAAATTCCAACCCGGAAAAGTTTTTCGATCATGCGCGCGATATGCCTTAATTCCTCCGGCAGGGAATTCACGGCGATCTGGTTTAAGCGCACCGCGGGCCTCGCTTACGATCCGTTTGAAAACCTTAAAAAAGACCTTCTCCCCGGCAGAATGATCTGGTTCGTCGGAAAAATAGAAAACGAAGGCGCGTCCACCCAGACCATCCACGTGGAGGAATACTATGCCGACGACGATGAAAAAGCCCGCGCCATTCATATCGGCAGGATAGTGCCCATCTATTCGCTTACCGAAGGCCTCAGCTCGAAAACAATGCGCGAAGCCGTTTACGCCACCCTGCAGGCCAAAGCTCTTCACAGTCCGGAATTCCTGCCCAAAGAACTCATGCAAAAGCGCGAACTGCTGGGCATGGAGCAGGCCTTATACGGCCTCCATTTCCCCAATTCCATGGCCGAGCTGGAGGCGGCGCGGAGGAGGATAGTGTATTCCGAATTCCTGCTTCTGGCCTGCGCGTGGACCATAAAAAAACGGCAGACCCGCCTCGAACGGAAAAACTATTCCTATGAAATAAAGAAAAACCTGCTGACTCCGTTCCGCGAACATCTCGGCTTTGAATTTACGGGCGCGCAGAAAAAGGTTATCATAGAAATTTTCCGCGATATGTGTTCTCTGCGCCCCATGACAAGGCTTTTGCAGGGCGACGTGGGATCCGGCAAAACCGTGGCGGCGCTGTCAGCTTTGCTGCTCGCCGTTGAAAATGGATATCAGGGCGCCTTCATGGCCCCTACCGAAATTTTAGCCGAGCAGCATTTCATGACGATGAAGAAGTTCCTGTCCGGCCTGCCGGTGAAATTCGAACTGCTGACCTCCAAAACAACCGCCGCGGCGCGGAAAAAAATACTGCAGCGCCTGGCGGACGGGGAAACGCAGATTTTAGTCGGCACGCACGCGATTATAGAAGACCGCGTCGCTTTCAAAAACCTGCGCGCCGCGGTGATAGACGAGCAGCACCGCTTCGGCGTGAAACAACGCGCGCTCATGCGCGCGAAAACCAGCATGATGGACCTGCTGGTGATGACGGCCACACCCATCCCACGCACGCTGGCGCTGGCTTTTTACGGCGATCTGGACATTTCGGTCATAGACGAAATGCCGCCGGGAAGAAAACCAGTCGCCACCTCCGCGGTGGGCGAGGCGGCGGCTTTCGACGCGGTGCGCAAGGAAATACTCAAAGGCCGGCAGGCCTATATCGTGCACCCGCTTATAGACGAGAGCGCGGCGCTGGAACTCAAATCCGTCAAAGAGGAATTTGAGCGTCTGTCCAAAGACGTTTTTCCGGAATTCAAGGTGGGCATGATACACGGGCAGATGAACGGGCGGGACAAAACGTCCGTCATGGAAAAATTCCTGGCCCGGGAAATAGACATTCTGGTGGCGACTCCGGTCATCGAGGTCGGCATTGACGTGAAAAACGCTAGCGTCATGCTCATCCAGAACGCTGAACGGTTCGGCCTGGCCAGCCTGCACCAGCTGCGCGGACGCGTGGGCAGGGGCGAGTATGAAAGTATCTGCCTTCTGGTTTCCGACGCGAAATCTGAAGACGCCATCCGCCGCATAAGCATCACGTGTTCCACGAACGACGGTTTTAAAATCGGTGAAGAGGATATGAAAATGCGCGGGCCCGGCGAAGTGCTGGGCACCCGCCAACACGGCGAAACGGATTTAAAGACAGCCGATATTTTCAAAGACCGGGAAATGCTTGAAACCGCCATCGCCGACCGCGACGAAATATTCCGCCAGGACCCTAATCTGGTCAAGCCGGAGAATTTCCCTTTCCGCAAGAAACTGGCCGAGCTTTACAGCCAGCAGTGGCATCTGATAGATTTGGCATAATTTAATAAAGGATTGATTAATGAAAATACGAAATCTACTTAAAGAACGCGTTTTGATAATAGACGGAGCCACCGGCACCGAACTGGCCGCGCTTAACCCCGGCGCGCACGATTTCGGCGGGGAAAAATATTACGGCTGCAACGAAAACCTTGTTTTAACAAGGCCGGACCTGGTTTCCAAAGTGCATGAAAGCTATCTGGAAGCCGGCGCGGATATCATCGAAACAAACACTTTCGGCGCGAACGCCGTCGTGCTGGCGGAATACGGCCTTGAAAACAAAACGCGCGAAATAAACCTTAAGGCGGCGGAACTGGCCCGCCGCACAGCGGATTCTTTTCCCGGGCCGCGCTTTGTGGCCGGTTCAATCGGCCCCACAACAAAATCCGTTTTCGTTACCGGCGGCATTTCTTACGACGAAATGGAAACCGTTTATTATGAACAGGCCAAAGCCCTTGCCGACGGCGGGGTCGACATTCTACTTGTGGAAACCCAACAGGACGCGCTTAACGCGCGGGCCGCTTTATCGGCCTCTTTCCGGGCGGTCGGGGAATCCGGTAAGGACATCGCCGTTATCCTTTCCGTCACCATCGGGCGCGACGGAAAAATGCTCAGCGGGCAGGATGTGGACGCGGCGTATCTGGCTTTCGAGCATTACAATCTGGCCGCGCTCGGGTTCAACTGCGCGGCGGGACCGGATGAGATGGTCCACCGCGTGCGCCGTCTGGCGCAGCTTTCCCGTTTTCCAGTTTTCTGCATGCCCAACGCCGGCCTGCCGCTTGACGACGGTTCATATCCCGAACAGCCGGAATCGTTCGCGCGCAAAATAAAAAACTTCGGCCCACTAGGCATCGCCGGCGGCTGCTGCGGCACCACGCCCGCGCACATAAAGGCGCTGGCGGACGCTTTAAAAAACGAGAAACCCGGTTTGCCCGCGGCGAATTCCGCGCACGGATTTTCCGGCGCCGCCGCCGTTTTGTGGGACGAAATTGAGCCGCCTTTATTAGCAGGCGAACGCGCAAATTCAATCGGCAGCAAGATTTTCCGCACCATGATCGCGCAGGGCAGCTGGGACGAAGCGGTTGATGTGGCCCGCAGGCAGGCCAAAGCGGGCGCACACATTCTTGACGTCTGCCTTTCCAATCCCGAACGCGATGAAATGAACGACGCGCGCGAATATGTGGGCCGCGTTGTCCGCGCCGTGAGAAACCCCATAATGATTGACACCACCGATCCGCAAGTCGCAATGGAAGCGGCGAAACTGTGCCCCGGCAAATCGGTCTGGAACTCCGTCAATCTGGAGCACGGGCCGGAAAAACTCCTGAAAGCCGCGCGGCTTAACCGGTTATACGGAACAGCCATCGTGGCCGGCTGCATTGACGAAAACAAAAATGAGGGCATGGCCCTTACCGCCGAACGGAAACTGGAAGTGGCAAAACGCATCGTCGCCCTGCTAACGGAAAACGGCGTGCCGGAGGAGGATATCCTACTCGACGCGCTGGTTTTCCCCGTGGCTTCCGGACAGGAAAAATACGCCGCCGCCGCGCGCGAAACCGTGGCGGGAATCGCCCTTATCAAAAAACATTTTCCGAAATGCCGCACCATTCTTGGCGTGAGCAACGTGTCTTTCGGCCTGCCCCCCGCGGCGCGGGAAGCGCTCAACTCGGTCTTTTTGCATGAATGCGTTAAAGCGGGCCTGGATTCGGCGATAGTCAACACAGAAAAACTCACCCGTTATTCCTCCATGCCGGAGGCGGAAAAAAATCTGGCGCACGCGCTCCTTAAAAACGCGGACGAGCGGACCGTGGCAGCCTTCGCCGCGCTTTACCGCGAGAAGAAACCATCCGTTCAAAACATAAGCCTGTCCCCCGCGGATATTCTGCAAAACGCCGTGGCGGAAGGAAACAAAACGCCCGTTGAATCTGCCGTGCTGAAACTGCTTGAAACCATGAGCCCGCTTGAAATAATCAACGGCCCGCTTTCCGGCGCCATGGCGGAAGTGGGAAAGGCGTTTTCAAAGGGCGATTTGATAGTGACCGAGGTGCTGCAGAGCGCGGAAGCGATGAAGCACGCCGTTTCCGTTCTGGAACCGGAGATGAAAAAACGCAACACCGCCGCGCGCGGTAAACTGCTGCTCGCCACGGTGAAGGGCGACGTGCATGACATCGGCAAAAACCTTGTCGGCATAATATTCAAAAGCAACGGGTTCGAAGTGCTGGACCTGGGCGTTAAAACGCCCACCGAAACCATAATCGAAAACGCGCGCTCTTTCAAGCCGGACATTATCGGCCTCTCCGGCCTGTTAACCCGCTCGGCTGAAGCCATGATTTCTATCGCCGCCGATTTGTCCGAAGCGGGGATCACCGTGCCGCTGGCGGTGGGCGGAGCGGCACTCAGCAAAAAATTCACCGACGAAAAAATCGCGCCCCGCTACAAAGGCTCCGTGCTTTACTGCCAGGACGCCATGAGCGGGCTGGCCGCCGCTCTGGAAGCGCTGGGCGGCCCCGTAAAATGACCGGACGCCCGGAAGATTTTTATGAAATCCGGCGGTTCGCTCCGGAAACTCCGGAGCGGCTCATTGCGCTGGTCAACGGACGCATGCTGTTTAACAAGCACCTGGGCTTCCGCCGCGATATCTGCGAACTACGCAGCGAAGGCGACGAAAAATTCCTGGCCGCCGAAAAACTTTTTCTGGAAATTTTTTATGAGGCGTTTTCGCAAAACCTGCTCAAGCCGCAAGGCTTGCTGGGCTTTTTCGAGGCCGATTCGCAGGGCGAAACCCTGCGTCTTTATGGACGGGGCGGACAGGCCGCCGCGGAATTTACCTTTCCCCGCCTTGCCGGAACGGAAAATATCCAATGCCTGCCGGATTTGGTCCCGCGCAAAGATTCCGGCGCGCGCAAAAGCGTGGCCCTGTTCGTATGCACCGCCGGGCCGGGCTGCATTGAACGGGCAAACGAACTTTCGCAATCAGGCGAATATGTGAAATCACACATGCTCAACATCGCGGCGATGACCGCGGCTGAAGCCATGGCTGAAGCGGCCCAGGAATTCGCGCAAAGCGGGACAGCGTTCTCCCGCTCGGGCGGAGGAATTCCCGCCCTGCCGCCTCAAACCGCGGGACGGCGGTTCAGCTTCGGCTACCCGCTCTGCCCCGATCTGGACGGACAGAAGACCATTTTCTCCCTGCTTAAGCCGGAGCGTATCGGCGTAAGCCTTACGGAAACGATGATGATGTATCCGGAAGCCAGCGTGTCCGGCATGATTTTTATTTAACGGAGGCGGATATGACAGTAAGAAAGGCGGTATACCCCGGCAGTTTCGACCCGATAACCAACGGACACATTGATATTATCGAACGCGCCTGCAAAAGCTTTGACGAAGTCACTGTCGCGGTTTTGGTGAACCGCGGCAAGACGCCGGTTTTTTCAGCGGAAGAACGAGCGGCGCTTATAAGGGAATCTTTGAAAGACATCCCCAACGCCCGGGTGGACTGCTTTTCCGGCCTGCTGGTTGATTACATGAAAGCAAACGATATCCGGGTCGCCATAAGGGGCCTGCGCGCCGTAAGCGATCTGGAATATGAATTCCAGCTCGCGCACACCAACCGGCTCTTATATCCGGAAATGGAAACCGTGTTCCTTATGCCGAACGTGAATTACGTCTATCTGAGTTCCAGCACGGTGCGCGAAGTGGCTTCGCACGGCGGGGAAATCGCGGGCTGCATACCGGCCTGCGTAGCCAAAGCCCTGCGCAAAAAATTTCAGTAAAAAAAGCCGGCCTTTCCTTTGAGAGAAAGACCGGCATATCAGGTAAACACATCGGGCAGACGTGCCTACTGACTCATCGGATTGATAGCTGAAGGAATATTGCTGTCCACCTTGTAACCAGTTTCCGCGAAATGAACCGTGTAAGGCCCGTATCCCGCGCTGGCGCCGGTGCGGTAAAGCGTTATATCCCAATTAATCTGGTCGGCCGTCACATCGCCGAGGCTGAAATATTTCGGCACTCCCATCTGAATATCCAATTCCGACAGGTCCGCCGTATACTGCCCGTTTTTGCTGTGGAACCGCTCCTGTGAAGACTGAACCGCCGAGAGGTAATTATACGCCTCCGACGCTTTGCTTCTTTCAACCGACTCCCTAAACCGCGGAACGCCAAAGGCGGCAAGCACGCCGATAATTACGATAACCACGGCAAGCTCGACTAAGGTGAATCCTTTTCTTTTCATAAAACACCGTCCTGTAAAAATAGTGACTCAACCGCCGCTGCAAGATCGTGTCAGCGAAACTGCATAATGTTAACCGCGGCGAACCTGCAATCACGCAGTTATATTCTACTAAAGTTTACAGTATTATCCTATTTCTTTACATAAACTTACAAATAAGTATTTTACATTATATCTGTAAATTTTTTTCCGTTGACACCTGCTCTTTCGTCAATAAGAACGAGAGAGCCGGCCGTAAAGCCCGCCTGCTTCTCCGCCGGAAGCGTTCGGCAAAGATTCCGGCCGCGGCGCTGGAATAAAGCGTTCTTAGGATGTACAATATATTTACAACATCCGAGATAAACAATGAACGCACTTACATTAATATTCGTCTCACTATGTGTTTTAGCCATCGGGTATCGGTATTACGGACTTTTTATTACCGCCAAAGTGTTAGGAGTGGACGCCTCGCGCCCCACACCAGCGTTAACCCACGCCGACGGACACGATTACCACAAAACAAACCGTTTCGTACTGTTCGGCCACCACTTCGCCGCCATAGCCGCGGCGGGACCTTTAATGGGTCCGGTGCTGGCCGCGCAATTCGGCTATCTGCCGGGAACGCTGTGGATTTTAATAGGCGTGGTTTTAGCCGGAGCGGTGCATGACACCGTTGTGCTTTTCGCTTCCATCAGGCATAACGGGAAAAGCCTGGCCCATATAGCGAAAACTGAAATGGGGAGAACAGCAGGAGCCGTTACCTCTGTCGCGGTGCTTTTCATTTTAATTCTTTCCCTGGCGGGGCTTTCGCTGGCGGTTGTAAACGCGATGGCGAACAGTCCCTGGAGCACCTTCATGGTGTTTTCCACCATGCCGATAGCGCTGCTTATGGGTTATTTCCTGTATAAAGTCAAACCGGGCGACGTTACCGGCACAAGCATATTGGGAGTATCGCTGCTTTTTATCGCCATATTAGCCGGCCCGTACGTTGCGGCGAACCCGACCTTGGCTTCGGCGTTCACCTTTCCAAAACGTCAAATCTGCTATTTTCTTGCGGCCTACGGCGTTATTGCCTCGGTTCTGCCGGTTTGGGTCTTACTGTGCCCGCGCGACTACCTGTCAAGCTATCTTAAAATCGGCACGATATCAATGCTGGCGCTTGGTATAGTTTATATTCATCCCCAGCTGCAGATGCCGGCGCTCACCCAATTTATTCACGGCGGCGGACCAATTATACCGGGGTCTGTTTTCCCGTTTGTTTTTATCACCATAGCCTGCGGAGCAATATCCGGATTCCACTCCATTATAGCAGCCGGCACCACGCCGAAAATGATATCAAGCGAGCGGGACATTCTCTTTATAGGCTACGGATCCATGCTACTGGAAGGCTTTGTGGCCATTATGGCGCTGATCGCGGCCTGCGTGCTCGTACCGGCGGATTATTTCGCCATAAACGCCAGCGCAGAGGCTTTCGGCAAGCTAGGCTTAAGCGTGGTAAACCTGCCAGAACTGTCCCGAGCCACCGGCGAACAGCTCGCCGGACGGACAGGTGGAGGCGTGTCACTGGCTGTCGGCATGTCCTACATATTTTCATCCATGCCGCTTATGAAAAACATGATGAGCTATTGGTATCACTTCGCCATTATGTTTGAGGCGCTGTTTATCCTCACCGCCGTCGACACGGGTACACGGGTCGGCAGATTTCTTTTGCAGGAAGTTTTCGGCGTGGTTTTTCCACAATTCAAAAAAGCGAAATGGATGCCCGGAGTAATTTTAACAAGCCTGCTGTTTACCGGCTCGTGGTTTTATCTCGTTTTAAACGGCGATATTTCCACCATCTGGCCGATTTTCGGCATGAGCAACCAGTTGCTTGCCTCCACGGCCCTTTTAATCGGCACCGTGCTGATAATGAAAATGGGCAAAACCAGATACGCGTGGGTTACGGCCGTGCCGGCGGCTTTCATGCTGGTGGTAACCATAACCGCAGGCTACCAGAATATATTTTTCAACTATCTGCCGCGCGGCAATTATATGCTGGCGTGGCTTTCGCTCATTGCGATGATGCTGGTGTTTGTCATTTTAGTCGCGACGGCGGGCGAGTGCTTCCGTCTGCTTTTCAGAAAACGGGCCGCCGGATAAAATCCGCAAGTTCCCTTTCCCCTGCGCGCACGCGGGTAATAATCAAGAAGAAGTTTTAAAACAAAAAAAGGCCCCCTTTCACGGGGGCCTTTTTAACAACTTCGCAAATCCACCGGACTTATTTGTTTTCAGCCAGCAGTTTTTCCATTTCATCCATAATGGAGTTCATCTCTTTCATCGCCGCTTTAAAGGGCGCGGAAGTCGTCATGTCAACTCCGGCCTTCTTTAACAGGGCGATGGGATAATCCTCCGAACCAGACGCGAGCAGCTTCAGATAAGCGTCCCGCGCGGCGGTAGAAGGAGTGGCGGCCGCGGCCTGTGCGCGGATATTGTCCGCCAGCATAGAAGAGGCCATTATGCTGGTGGCATACTGGTAAACGTAGAAGTTATAGTAGAAATGAGGAATATACGCCCATTCCACGCCGTAGAGGTCGTTTATTTTGCAAACTCCGGCGGCGTCGCCGTAATATTCCTTAAGCAGACTCAGATACAAAGCGGTCAGCTTCTCGCCTGTAACAGGTTCGCCTTTTTCCGCCATTTCGTGCATGCGCAGCTCGAATTCCGCGAACAGCGTCTGGCGGAACAGGGTGGTGCGCAAACCGTCGAGATGGGTCCCGAGCAGATAGAGCTTGGTGTCCCGGTCCGAAGTTTTACCCAGCATATAACTGAACAGCAGATTTTCGTTAAGCGTGGAAGCCACTTCCGCCACGAAGGTTTTATAATCGCTGGTAATGTAAGGCTGGTTGGTCATGGACAGATACGAATGCATCGAGTGTCCTGATTCATGGGCCAGCGTGGAAACTTCGTCATAAAGGCCGGTGAAGTTCTGCAGCTGGTAGGGATGCACTCCGTACACTCCGGTGCTGTAAGCGCCGGATTTTTTCCCGGTGGTCGGAATAAAATCAACCCAGCGGTTGTCAAAACTGGTTTTGAGATCCGCGAGATATTTAGGACCGAGCGGGGAAACCGCGTCCATAACCATCTGCATCGCCTGTTCGGGCGTGTACATCAGCTCCACTTTTTTAACTATCGGCGCGTAAAGATCCTCATAGCGCAGCTGGTCAACGCCCATCATGCGCTGGCGCAGTTTGAGATATCGGTGAAGAGTCGGCAGATTGGTGTGGACATCGGACACCAGCTGCTTATACACGGAAACCGGCACATTGGCGTCGAACAGCGCGGCTTCCAGACAGCTGCCGTATTTGTGGACGTCTTTGTTGAACATATGCGTTTTAATGTGCGCGTTAAGAGTCGAGCCCAGCGTTCGCTCATAATTTTTATAAGCGGACCAGAAGGTCTTGAAAACCAGATCGCGGTCTTCGCGATTCGTCAGGGCGCGGTAGCGGGTATAGGCAGAAGCGTCCAGCCGGATTTTTTCGCCCGTGGACAAAGTTACGTCCGGATAAGGGAAATCGGCGTTGGTGAACGTTTCATAAGTGTCCGAGGCGCCGATTGCCATCATATCCGCCTGGGCCGCGATTTTTTCCTCCGCGGCGTTAAGCGTGTGCGGCGTATAGCGCAAAACATCTTCGAGCCACGGTTTGTACTCGACGAGCCGTTTGTCTTCCTTAACAAAACCCATCACTTTCTTTTCGCCCAGCGCAAGAATTTCGGGCCGCAGGAATGAAACGGCGGAAGCGTATTTTACCCACAAATCGCTCGCAGTCTGATTCATTTCCGATGTCCGGCCAATTCTGGTGTCCTCGTCTTTGCGCATACTGGCGTAAACCGACAGGCGCGACAGTTCATTATTCGCGTTCATCATAGCGTCAAGAGCGGTGTAGAACTCCTTGGCCGACTTGCCCAGCTTGCCCTGAAACTCCGCCAGTTTGGGAATCCGGACGGTCAGGTCCGCCGCCTGTTTGGACCAGGCCTCTTCCGTGGGATACAGATCCGAGGTATTCCACTTATATTTCTCCGGCACGTCGGCGCGTTCCGCGGCGAAACCGGCAGATACCGCCAAAACGCTTAAAGCCAATGCCGGCAGTAACACGTAAGACAGATGCTTTATCATGTATTGCTCCTTAAATGCCGCCGGGGCCGCTGCGCTCCGGCGCATTTTCAATTACCTCTAAATTCTACAGTTTCCCGCATTACAATGCAAAACGAGTGTCTGAACGTCAAATGGTTAGGAAGTCTGGCGGAAGCGCGGGACGTGATCGGAAGATGGAGAATAGACTATAATGACCTTAGGCCGCACGGCTCGCTGGGATACACAATACCGAGCGAGTTCGCAAAAAATGCGGCTTAACATTGCAGTTAACAACTTGAGTGTTGTCTAACAAATGGGGTAAGGTCATAATGTCAACCCGCCACCATGTTCTGGAGATTATGATTAAAATTATGAAGATTACGAAAAAATTGATTTATATTTGTCCCACAGTTTTTTTCTTTTAGGACAGGGGCTAATTTTTGGGGCAACAGCCGAGAGTGTATCCAGAACATTGGGTTATAAAGTTGAAGTAATTTCTTCATCAGGCGATGTTACAGTGGTCAGGCGTCCAGACCCGCCGGACCGCGAGCTGAAACCTGAATATATAAAAACATTGACGATCAATGAAGCGCAAAAGAACGCTTTACGCAAGTACAGTCCAGATTTCAAGGTATGGACTATGGCAAACTACTCTAAAGGAATAGAACATTATCCTTTTTCGAAAAACGAGCTGCCATACATAATCAAAGGCGATTTTACTGGTGAAGGGAAAGAGAGTTTTGTTGTTGCCGGGCATACAAAAGATAGAAACGTAATTGTAGCCATCATTCCGCGCGGCAGTGGCTATTATGCGCTTCCTGTTCAGGAAGTATACAAAGCTGAACAGCCTGACTATATTCGCCTGGTTAGGCGCGGACTGGGTTTAAAAATTTGCTATGAGGAGAATTGCGACAAACTTGTGATGCCCCATGACGGGATAGCCGCGTTTTCAAATAGTTTCAATAAAAATTTATATTGGGATTTTTTTATCACCAACGCCGAGAGAATCTATGTATATGAAAAAGAGTTTAAATACCTCCACAATGTTTCTCCCGGATTATTGCCTCCCTCCGAATTGAAGTCTGAGTATTTTGACGAGCTAAAATTGCCCCGCGCGCTGGAAAAAATAGTAACGGTCCATAATAAGAATTTCAAAATGTGGGGGCTTGAAGATTATTCAGCCGAAGAATTGAAAAATTACCATTATTCGGCAAAATCCCTTCCGTTTATTGTAAAGGGGGATTTCAATGATGATGGCATTGATGATGTTGTAGTGGCTGGACATGATAATGATCGTAATATTGTCCTAGCTTTACTTTCCAGCCCAACCGGATATATGGTGCAAGATGTGTCTTATCCATGTAGTAATTGGATATGCCCGGGAGAAATGTGCTATTTAGAGTCTGGGAAAAAGGGAAAACAGCTTCCGTATAAACCTTCTGCAATAGTAGAAATTTACGAAAAAGGTCTTCAGTATGATGCTGATGATGTGTTCCGTATAACTCTGGACAGTGGGAGTTTCGGCATAAAAGCAATCAGACATTGTTCCGAGATAGTAGCTGATTCTGTAGAGATGGGAATTCAGCATATTGAATATGGAGATTGGCGTGCCAATGATCCCGCAAAAGATTACATCTATTACGGATACCGTAAAGAATTTAAAGCTTTCGGCGGCAATAGCATTGAATTGATAGACAGTAATCAAGAACACGCTTCGGATCAAACATCGGATGAGGTTCCCTTTTATAATATGCCGGATTATGCGCCTGCTCAAATTCCGGATAATACAACGGACCAAACAGAGGGGCAGAATAAGTCGCCAGGTATCCCGGGTGGTGAGATTATTATTGAAACTTACTGAAATCCTTCAAATTTAGCGGGCTAAGTTTTGACAGAGGTTTGTTTCTATTGCGTATTTGAGCGCTTTTAAGGACTAAGGCAGTAGGTCGCAATTCATATTTCGTGCGGTTGTAATGATAGGATTTTTGAAGTTGCAAACAGAAGCGGTCTTTCCTTAAGAAAAAGATCGACATATCATGTAAGCGTATCGGACAGCTGTTCTTAGTGACTCATTGGGTTTATTATCGAAGGAATTTCGCTGTCCGTTACATGCCTCGGTATATTTTAGTCTTATGATTGACCAAAGCATGGTGGATATTCGCGTGTTATTTCGGAATAACGATGCTGGAGTGAGCCTGGCGTAGGTCTTTAGGCCCATGTGCGATATATTTTGATACTATAGGATAAGGTATAGAGGTTTTGAGGTGCTTATGAAAACACGCAATTCAACTTTATCCGTAATGGCTTTGCTGGCCTGCGCTTTATGCGCTCCTTGTGCGCACGCCGGGCAGAACTCCAGGCAAGATGTCTCTTTCCCGGCGCTTTTCACCGCCGCGTCTCCCGCGCCTGTGGAGCAATGGGCGGCCCAGAATTTCCAGCTTGAAACCGTTGGCGTAATGGAAGAAGCCGTAAATAACGGCGGCCCGGCTTATGAACTGGACAACAAAACCTTCACCTTGAAAATATCCGGCGGAAATATCCAGATTATCGCCTGGGTAAAAGCGGCTGACCTTGTCCCGACCCACATGGATATCGGCACTAGTCTCAATAACAATGACAAGCGGGCATACTTCAAAAACTGCCTTATCGACAACAAAACCTCGATTTTTGTGATAACGGCGCAGCTCAGGCTCGCGCAAAACAACTCCCTGCTGGTGCTGATAAGAATGCTGGACAAAAGCGGAAAAACCCTGTTAAAGGAATACCGCGGCATTGCCGCCGTTAAAACGCAGCAAACTGGAAAAACCCTTGATCTGTCCTATCAGTTCCAGGATCCTGCTGACCGCAACCAGGGCCAAATAGGCTCCTGCCACGTTTTCTCCTCCGTTTCCATACTCGAGGCTGCCTATTACCGAAAATACCACCAGAAAATCAAGTTTTCGGAAGCCGATCTGTTCCTGCGCAAGGTTATCCTTTCCGATGACATATACGCGCCTTTCGTTTACAGCAAACAATGCACTTTGCAGGAAGGCGGCAACGCGCATCTTGATTCGCAGTTCGTTATAAAATACGGAGTAGCCACCTCGCTCAGTTACGAAAAGCTTGAGAAACTTTACATCTGGTACCGCAACGCGGAAGAAAAAACGATGTCTTCAATTAATTCCTACGCAGATGAAACCGACCTGTCTGCAGACGCCGGCAAAAAGAAAATTGATCTTCGCGAGTTCTGGGCCGATCTGCAAACCAAGCCCGCCATGAAGGAACAGTTGATGAAGTTTTTCGGCGCCGGAGACAAGGTCCTGAAAAAAGAACGGGAAACCATAAAAAAACAGCTCGCCGGATTCAAAGCCGTGGAATGGAGCAACCCGGATTATGCGCCGGAAGTTGTCAGATACGACAAAGCGAAATGCGCGGCGGAAGGGATTCCGGTCAAAAGAATACTGCTGGCCGAACTGGAAGAGAAAAGACCCGTATCGGTATCAGTGGATATGGCCGGCCTGGAGGAGTGGGGGCAAACCGACACCTCCCGGGACAGCAAGCACGCCTTCACTATTATTGGGTATAAACTCAGCCCGACCGGAGAATACCGTTTCGTTTCGCGCAATTCCTGGGGCGGGATAAACCCCGATTTGAGCGAAAGCGCCTTATGCCGGGTCAGAGCCACAAGAGGCGTCTATACTCCCGAAGAAATATCCGCGGCGAAGTAGAAACCCCAAGCAGAAAATATATACTGCCACAACGTGTTGCGAGGATATATTATGAGAAGCGACAAAAAACTTTCATTGGTTTTTACCATCCTGGCCGTCGCGCTGTTTGCGCCTTCAGCGATTGCGGGCGCGCGGGGCAGGGAACAGAAATCTTTTCAGGACCTTTTTAGCAATGCCGCAGAATTGCCGGTGCAACAATGGTCCGGGCAGAACCTACAACTTAATATTACGGGCCGCATCACCCAGAACGATAAAGTGAACGGCGGCCCGGATTATGTTCCGTCCGACGGCACCTTCTCTTTGAAAATTTCCGGCGGGAATACCCAGCTTGTCTTCTGGCTGAAGAAAAAAGACGCCACCCCCCCATCCTACTCGGATATCGGGACAACAATAGTCAACAGCGACAAAGCGGAATACTTCAAATCTTTCCCTGCCGGGGACAAGCTCGCTTTTTACCTGATAACCGCTTCATTAAAGCTTTCAGAAGGCAACAATATTCTTGTATTGCTGCGGATGTATGACCCTGAAACAAAAGATCCTCTGGCGGAATATCATGGCATAGCGCCCCTCAAAAACCCTGCCGTGAACCAAGCCGTGGATTTAAGCTATCAGTTTGAAGATTACGCGGACCGCCAGCAGGGCAATGTAGGCTCATGCCACGTCTTCACTTCCATATCCCTGCTGGAAGCCGCCTATTACCGGAAATACCACCGCACCATCAGGTTCTCGGAAGCGGATCTGTTTTTGAGGAAAATGCTGCTGGACGGCAGCGCGTATACGCTGTTTTTGACAACCGGCGCCAGTGTGCTGACTGAAGGCGGGGTTCCCTACTACGACTCCAAATTCGTTATAGAACACGGAGTGGCCTCCGCTCCCAGCTACGATAAATTTGAAAAAATGTATTCCTGGTACCGCAACGCCGAGCAAAAAACCCTGCAGTACATAAACGCCAACGTGGACAATCCTGATATCTACGAACCCGGCGAAAAAGCGGAGCAGCCGCTCATGCCTGCAACCACTGAAACGGTAAAAGCTGTCTCGATCCGCGATATTTGGGTAAAGCTGCAAACCCAGCCGGGAATGAAAAAACAAATTGAACAGCTTTTTAAAATTTCCGGAGAGAAATTACGCGCCGAGCGGGAAGCCATTAAAAATCAGCTAGCCGGGTTCAGCACAGGATTCTGGGTCAACACGCAGTATTCCAAACAATCCGCAACTCTGTCTAAAGAGCAATGCGCCAAGGAAGGAAAAACGGTCAGTGAAGTATTTCTGCCGCTGTTAAAATCGCAAATCCCCATTTCCGTCGGCGTAGACCTGAGCTATCTGAAAAGCTGGGGACAGACTCCGGAATCGCGCGATGCCAGACACGGCTTCACCCTGATAGGCTACAGGCAGGCTCCTGACGGCGAATACCACTTTATTTCGCGCAATTCCTGGGGCGGCTGGAATCCCGATATAAAAGAAAGCGAATTATGCCGGACTATGTATGCCACCCTGGTTTTCACGCCGGAAGAAGCGAAAACCGCAAACATACCGCAATAAGCTTACACAGCCACACCTTTTCAGGTTTTAAGTCGCTTTTTTTGCTTTGAACAAAATCCACACAAAACGCCGGCGGTTAATGCCCGCCGGCGTTTTTGACATATATATGGACCATTACTGCATCCGTACGGCGTGATGGGGGCAAATGGCGGCGCATTTTCCGCAGTCTATGCATTTATCCTTGTCAACGCTGGACACGCCGCCTAAAGGACCGTATTTCTGGCTGACCGCCTTAACGGGACAGGTGAATTTCACTACACAAGTTGGCAAACCGTCGCACATCGCCGGATCAATAAAAGCTTTTTTCATAAAGTCTCCTTTCACTTCACGCCGCAAACGTCAGTTATGGCTTTCTCAAGCGCCGCTTTCTGCATAACCCCGGACGCCATTGCGGGTTTCCCGCAAAGCGGCACAAAAAACAGAGTCGGCACGCTTTCCACGCGGAAAA
>JBAYFS010000020.1:0-20055 GCA_041667045.1 Elusimicrobiaceae bacterium
AATATGCTATAATCAAGAGATGGATTTTAAGCTATTCAAAACTATCGCAGAAACCCACGGAGTGGCGGGACGCGAGGAAAATATCCGCGCGCTTGCCGTAAAACTCCTGACTCCCCTTGTTGACGAAATCAGAGTTGACGCGCTGGGAAATGTGATAGGTTTGCGCAAAGGCTCTAAAAAACAGCCCCGCAGAATAATGATAGCCGCGCACATGGATGAAATCGGCCTCGCGGTTAACTATATTGACGACAAAGGTTTCGTGCGATTTATACCCGCAGGCGGGATAGACCCGCGCACCCTTTTGGCGCAGCGAGTGTTTATCCACACGGCTAATGGCGATATTCCCGGCGTTATAGGCACAAAGCCCATTCACCTGATGGACGCGGCCGAAATGAAGCAGGGTGTGGGATTTGCGGATTTATTCATAGACACTGGCATGTCCGCCGCGGAAACGAAAAAAACAGTCCAGTTCGGCGATACAGTAACCCTCGCCCGCGACACCATTGAAATGGGCGACTGCATTACCTCGAAAGCCATTGACGACAGGGCCGGAGTTTACGCCATCATCAGCGCCCTGCGGCAGGTAAAGCGCCAGGAAAGCGACATTTACGCCGTGTTCACCGTCCAGGAAGAAATCGGGCTGAAAGGCGCGACGGTTGCGGCCTTCGGCGTGGAACCGGAAATCGGCCTCGCGGTAGACTGCACCGCCGCCGCGGACGTGCCGGGCAACAGCCCCCAGAATTTCGCGACCTCAAGCGGGGGCGGCGTGGCTATTACGGGCCGGGACGGGCGGACGGTTTCGAACATTAAAATCATGCGTTTTTTGAAAGGGCTTGCCGAAAAGCACGGAATTGCCCATCAGATAAGAATCGCCAACAAAGGCGGTACTGACGCGTCGGTCATGCAGCTGGCGCGCGAAGGCGCGGCCGTGTGCACGCTTTCCATTCCCACAAGATATGTTCACTCGTGCGTGGAAACCGTGCGGAAAAGCGACATGGACTCGGCCGTCGCGCTTTTGGCGGCGTTTATAACGGACTGTCACAGTCTGGATTGCAAATTTTGAGGAAAATCCAGAGCAACCAGCAAATAGTTGGTTCTTTAAGGGGAAAAGAAAATGTCAGATAAACCGTATCTAACAGGCCGGACTTACCTGTTCAAAATCAGCAAGGGGGATGATTTGCTGGCCGCGCTAGAAGATTTTTGCGTGGAGAACCAGATAAAATGCGGCCTGGTCTCAGGCATAGGCGCTACGATAAGCTGCAATTACGGATTCTACGATCAGAAGAAGAAAACCTACATCAAACACAAATACGACGGCGCGGCGGAAATCCTGAGCCTTGCGGGCAACGTGAGCCTCCGGGACGGCAGGCCGATGGTCCACGCGCATATAATGATTGAAACCGCCGAAGGTAAAGTTTCCGGCGGGCACCTTATGGGCGGAACGAAAGTGTTCGCGTCCGAACTGTTCATCCAGGAACTTGTGGGCGAGGAAAAAAGCCGCAAGCTGGACAAGGCCACGGGCCTTTTCCTCTGGACGAACGTAAAAAATTAACATATCGGCAAACCCGCCAAAAGTGGCGGGTTTGCCCTTTATAACCCCAAAAATGACAGAAAAAAACCAGCACGCAGGCTTCATCGCCATAGCAGGAATTCCCAACGTCGGCAAATCCACGCTTTTAAACTGCCTTGCCGGCGGAAAAATTTCCATAGTAACGCCAAAACCGCAAACCACAAGGCAGAACATAACCTGCATCGTGGAAGAAGGCGACGCTCAGGCGGTTTTCGTGGACACGCCCGGTTTTTTAAGGCCGGAATACGCGCTCCAGAACACCATGACCAGAAATATCCGCCGCGCCTGCTCAGACGACGCGGATGTCATCGTTCTGGTTACCGAACCGCGCGCGCCGCAGGAACAGGAAACAAGGCTTGCGGCGATTATTAAAGAAGCCAACGTCCCCGTTTATCTGGTGGTGAACAAAACCGACACCGCCAACAACAAAGAACAGGCCGACGAAGCGGTTAGAAAATTCAGCGAACTGCTGACTTTCAGGAAAACTTTTCTGGTGTCGGCCAAAACCGGCGCGGGCATAAAAGCGATGCGCGCGGAACTGCTGTCCGCGCTGCCGGAACACCCGCATTACTTTCCCAAAGGCCAGTGGACCGACCGCTGGGAACGGTTTTACGTAGCGGAATTCATACGCGAACAGATCTTCCTGCAATACGAACAGGAAGTGCCCTATTCCTGCAACGTTGAAATAGAGGAATTTCACGAAACGCAAAACCGTCCGGACCACATACGCGCCATTATCCACGTCGAGCGGGACGCGCAGAAAGCCATCATAATCGGCAAAAGCGGAAGCGCCATTAAAAAACTGCGCGAAGCCAGCCAGAAAGAAATTGAAAGCTTCCTGGATCGGAAAGTATCGCTTGAGCTTTTCGTGAAGACAACACCCGAATGGCGGAGCAAAAAAGAAGCGCTGGAACAATTCGGTTATCTAAAATGAGCGGCAGACCGCGGAAAGACACGGACGGCGGACAAAAATCCGAAAGCGTTTCAAAAAATGAAACGGTCTCCGCTTTGCTGGATAAAGCGGCCGGAGATTACGCCACCGGAAGCATTGTCATATGCGCGTTCTCGGCTTTCGTCCAAAGCCTGACGCTGTTTGCGGCGGCGGGAACGCAATGGCTGGCCAGCCGGTACTTTATCCACAAATACGGCTCAATCCTCTATCCCTCGCATAAACATTTTTACGATTCGCTGGCCTTCGCCGTGATTTCCACGCTGAACGCCGTTGGCGGTTATTATCTTGCCGCTTTCGGCCTGAGCCTGCTGAGGCCCCGGAACGCGAAACAGAAACTGGCGGTGGTAATTTCCATAGCCGCCGTACCCTGCCTCGCGGCTGCCTATATGGCGAAAAAATCTGTTTTTGCGTCAGGCCTTTTAGCGGCGACGCCGGCTGTATGCGGACTGCTGCTCGGCATAGCCGCGGCGTTCAGAACCGATCCGGGAAAACGCCCTTTCAATAACCTTACCCTAAGAAAATAGGCCGGCTATCCGGCATCCGCAAAAACGGCATTGCGCGCCGTCCATTTCTTTTGAAATAACTGAAAATCCCTGCCTTTCGATAATCACTTTTTTGCAGGACGGGCAAACCGTGTTCTCATCGGGACCGCCAGCCATGTTCCCCGAATAAACGTATTTGAGGCCCGCGTTGCGTCCCGCCCGCACAGCGCGCGCCAAAGTTTCTGCACCTGTGCCCGGAACGCCGGTCATTTTAAACATGGGATGAAAAGCGGTGACGTGCCAGGGCATATCCGCGGAAACACCCGCCACGAACTCTGCGATTTGCGCGAGTTCCGAATCGGAATCGTTTAGCCCGGGAACAACCAGCGTTGTCACCTCAACCCATTTGCCCCCCCGCCAAAGGGTTTCGATAGTGTCAAGCACAGGCCGGAGCCTGCCCCCCATGATGCGGCGGTAGGTTTCATCATTAAAGCTTTTCAGGTCCACGTTGCAGGCGTCAAGCACGGGCATGATATATGACAACGCGCGCTCGGACGCGAATCCGTTGGACACGTAAACTGTCCTTATTCCGTGTTTTCTGGCGAGAGTAAAAAGATCAAAACTCCATTCGGACGTTATAAACGGCTCGTTATAAGTGGACGCTATGGAAGGCGTTTTCATGTTAACGGCGTAGCTGATGATTTCTTCCGCGGAAACACGGTCCAAAGCCGGTTCGCGCGCGCCGCCTTTCAAAAACTGGGAAATCTCCCAGTTCTGGCAAAAGCTGCAGGAAAAATTACATCCCAGCATGCCGTAGGAAAGCACTTTCGAATTAGGCAAGAAGTGGTAAAAGGGTTTTTTCTCAATCGGGTCAACCGCCAGGGCTGAAACGTACCCGTAGGGCGCGTTTAAAATTCCCCCGTCGTTATATCTGACGCGGCAAATACCCCTTGCGTCCGGTTCAATGGCGCAGCCGTGCGCGCAAGCCCGGCACACAACCCTTTGCGAAGCTTCGGCGCGCTCAAATAACACCGCCGGTTTGACCAAAGCGTCGGACACTGCGCAAAATTTCTCCATCCCCCCTCCCGATTGCGGCTTAATGGTATTTTTTATATTCTATTATTATGGAACGGAAACGGCAAGGCGGACGGACCGCCGTGTTTTTGACTCTTTGCACAACGCTTTTGCTGGCGACGTGCGGCTTTGCCCGCGCCCAGGACGAAAAACCTTTCTCGCTCGGCCCGGAAATAGACCGGCAATGGATCGCCGGCACAAAACTTATGTACAGCCTTGACCTGTCCGGCGCCAACAGGGAATTCCGCCAGCTGATCGTTTCCAGCCCCACACACCCCGCCGGCTATCTAGCCCTGGCGGCGCTGGAATGGTGGAAGTTTTCCCAGAATTATGACATGACGGGCGATTCGGCCGACAAGGAAGTGTTTGAAACCACTTTTCTGAGCTACGCCAACAAGGCGGTCAGCCTTAGCGAAAACTGGCTCGACAACGGCGGTGACACCGCCTCCGCCGATTTCATTATGGGCACGGCATACGGCCTTATGGCGCGCTGGTACGCGGTTGATCGCAGCTGGTGGAGCGCGTTCGTCAAAGGCAAAAAAGGCAGGAAGTATCTTTTGCAGGCGGTAAAGCTCAATCCCCGCATTTATGACGCCTACGCGGGGCTCGGCATTTACGATTATTACGCCGATTCCCTGCCAGGGGTTTTGAAACTTTCCGCCCTGCTATTCGTGAACGGCGACAGGAAACGCGGCATGGAAGAACTGGAGATCTGCATAAACAAAGGCCGGTTTTTCAATATTGAGGCGCAGTTGTTTTACATAAGCATTCTGGTCCAATTCGAAAAAGACTACGCGAAAGCGCTGCTCATGGTGCAAAAACTGCGCGACAGCGATCCAGGAAATATTTTCTTCCGCTTCGTGGAGTTTCTCACTGTTTTCAATATGCACGACTGGGACAACACCATAAAGCTGGCGAACAGCTTTCTGGAAGATCTGCCAGCGCTGAAAAACGCCACGATAAACCAGCAGGCGGCCCTTTTCTATCTCGCCGCGGGCGACGCGCACATAGCGAAGAACGAATACGGGCAGGCGATATCCATGTTCAATCAGGGAATAAACACCACGCCGTATCCGGATAAAGGCTGGGTCACGTTCTGTTATTTGCGCCGGGGGCAGATTTACGATATTCTGGGCGACCGGAACAAAGCGCTGGCAGATTACAAAACCGTGTCGGAAAGGCCGAATTTCTGGGACTCGGCGTCCTACGCCAAAGCCGGACGAAAAACCCCTTTCACGGCGGCCAAAGTGCTAGACCAGATAAACGACGTTCAGTAATTTTCATCACAGAGGATACGAGCGATGTCAGTAAGAAACCCGAAAAAACTGCCGGATAACGAGATAAAAGCCCTGATCGCACTTATCGCGAACGAGGATACCTTAAACGCGGAAAGCCTTAAAACAAAGCTGGCGGAAATAGTCCGCCGCGATCCCGAGAGAATTGACACGTTGATCGGGGAAAACCTGAACAGCGCGCCCGGCTTCGTGGAACAGATAGTGGCTTGCGCGCGGCGCAACATGCTCTCCGCCATGTTTGAGAACATCTTCAAGCGGAACGGCGAACCGGATTTTGAGGAAGGGCTTTTCCTCATATCAAAATTCGAAAATCCGACACTGTCCCTCTCAGAATTCACCGGAAAAATTGACGCGCTGGCGGACCTGACCTCAAAACGCGTTAAAGACACGAAGGACCTGACCGGCTTTCTGAGCGCTTTTTCAGCTTCGCTTTTCGCGGAACAGGGGTTTTCGATTCACCCGGAAGGGCAGGCCGCGCCGGAATACATTTATCTGTCGCGGGTGCTGGAAACGAAACGCGGCACGACTCTGGCCTTAAGTTCGCTTTTCATTTTAGTGGCGGAACGATTGGGCATTCCTTCATACGGCACGCACCTGCCGGGCATGGTTTTCGTTCAGCTGCACACGCCCACGGGCCGGGTTTTTCTCGCGCCCGGCATGCAGGGAAAAATCATCAGGAAACAAGACTGCCTCAATTACGTGCGCTCACGCATGATAGCGTGGGAGGATTTTTTCCTTGATCCAGCCGATTCCACATATATGCTCGCGCTCACGCTGGGCAATCTCATCTATTTCTACAACAAAGGCGGCGATGAGGAAAAAACCGCACACCTCAAAGAATATCTCGGCGTGGTACAGAGTTCATACAAAACAGAAAATGATTAAAGCGGAAAACTTTATCAAACGGTACGGCCCGGTTACGGCGGTTGCCGGCATAAGCTTTGAAACCGGAAAAAACACGATTACCGGCTTTCTGGGCCCCAACGGCGCCGGAAAGACAACCACCCTTAAAGCGTTCACCGGGTTCATCGCCCCCACGCAAGGAACCCTGACCGTGGCAGGCATGGATGTAACGGAAGCGCCGCTGGAAACCAAAAGGCTGATCGGCTATCTGCCCGAAAACAATCCGCTTTACGAAGACATGGAAACCGCCGATTATTTACTTTACAACGGCGCGGTACGAGGCCTGAAAGGCGGAGAACTGCGGCACGCCGTGAAAAACGCCGTGGCAAACTGCGGGCTTGGCGGCGCCGTGGGCAAACAGATAGGCGCGCTGTCAAAAGGCTACCGGCAGAGGATCGGACTGGCTAACGCAATTCTGCATAATCCGCCGGTGCTGTTTCTGGACGAACCCACCACGGGCCTTGACCCCAATCAAGCGGAAGAAGCGCGGGCCCTTATCCGGAATCTGGGCAGCGAAAAAACAATTTTATTCTCAACCCATATTCTTGACGAAGCGCGCAGAATCTGCGATGAGCTGATAATAATCAACAAAGGAAAAATTGCCGCGCAGGGAAAAACAAAACACATCCTCAATAACGGCGAGTTCCGCTTTTCACTGACACTTGCCCAAACGGACGACATTGACGAGAAGAAAGCGGCCCTGCTTTCCATTCCCGGCGCGAGAGACTGCGCGGTTAAAACGGAAAACGGGCAAACCGAATTCACGCTGACGGCGCAGGACACAGATTTGCGCCCGGATATATTCCGCAAAGCGGCGGAAAACCGCTGGAAAGCCGTGGAACTAAAGCGGGAAACCTCCTCTCTGGAAGAAATTTTCAGGAACCTGACACAATGAACATACGCGCGGCGATAAGGGCAACATACCTGCTTTACGAACGGGAAACCGGCTACTATTTCTCAACGCCAACGGCTTATATCGTAATGGCGGTGTTTCTGCTCATTTGCGGCTATCTTTTCGCGGCGCCGTTTTTCATCCGGGGGCAGAGCGACATTGAAACTTTCCTGCGGTCCGCGCCGCTTATCCTCACTTTTTTCGTCCCGGCGGTTACTATGCGGCTCATAGCCGAGGAACACAAAACCGGCACCGCCGAACTGCTGGCCGCCCTGCCCGTTTGCGAGTGGCAGATAATCGCGGCTAAATACCTGGCCGCGCTGACGCTTTCGTTCGCCGCCATCCTCCTGACCGCGCTTTATCCCGTCACCGTAACCGTTATCGGCAATCCCGACACGGGCACCTTCCTGACCGCTTACGCGGGACTTCTGCTGACTGAAACGCTTTTTTGCGCGGCAGGGCTGTTCGCCTCCGCACTCACAAAAAACCAGATAACGGCTTTCATTATCGGATTCCTGTTTTGTTTCGCGCTTTTTATCTCAGGAAAAGTAGCGGCGGTACTGCCGCCGGGCATAGCGGAACTGGCGGATTTTGCGGGCATAGACTCGCACGCCGAAGCGTTAAACCGCGGCGTGCTGGACAGCCGTGACATGATTTATTTTCTCAGCACGGCCCTACTGTTCTTGTTTTTCACCAATTTAAAGCTCGTTGCGGCAAGGCATAAATGAAACGGAATTTTCTGGCGAACACTCTGACGGCGGGATTACTGGCCTGCGGAATTTATATTTCGCTTAACGCGCTGTCTTATAAAGTGCACGCGCGCGCGGATTTCACACGCGGAAAGATATATTCGGTAAGCCCCGCCAGCGCCAAAATAACGCAGGCGCTGCCGGAAACGGTTCTGCTGACCGTGTACGCGTCAAAAGAACTGCCGCCGCAAATCGCGGTCGCAAAAGATTATCTGATCAATACCGCGCGGGAATACCAAACGGCTTCAAAGGGAAAAGTGCGCTACCGGCTGGTGGAAGTGCAAGATGGCGAAACCGCCCGCGAAGCCACGGAGCGCGGCATAACGCCAGTTATGTTCGATATCTATTCAAAAGAGAAATTCGAACAGCGGGAAGGCTTTTTCGGGCTGACCGTGCAATACAAGGACAAAACGGAAAGGATTCCCTTCGTCGCGGACATTAAAACGCTGGAATATGACATTACGGCCCTCATCAATTTCATGGTAAAGGGAACGCCCCGGCGTTTGGGTTTTGTGACAGCCGGCGGCGGCAAATCATTCAACGAACTGCCCGCCGGATTAGTGCAGAACCTGCGCACGCGCTTTGAGATTACGGAGGAGGACCTCGCCAATCCCGGCAAAACCTTCCCGGATATCCTGGTTATCCTCTCCCCGGATAAAAAATTCACGGACGGGGAGTTAAGCGCGCTGGATAATTTTCTTGCGGCAGGCGGCGCGCTGTTTACCGCCGCGGACAATCAGGGCATAATGCTCAAATCCTTTCTTGCCCAGCCCAACGACACGGGTTTAAACGCATTCCTGGCCCGGCACGGCATAAGCGTGGAACCGGATATGGTGATGGACAGGCAGAGTCAGGCCATTCAGATTGCGCGCCAAAACGGCGACTACGCCGTGAAAAACACCGTGGACTATTTCCCCCTTTTAAACGTGGCTGATTTAAACACCGACACGCCGCCAACGGCCTCGCTCGGACAGCTGTTCTTTCCATTCTGCGCTCCTTTAAATATCACCGCGCGGGACGCGGTTTCACAAGCCGTGCTCGCCAAATCGTCACGGGAAAGCTGGGTGAAGCCGACGGGAATGCCTGACGCAAAAGCGGACAGCGGGTTCATAAACATAAATCCCTTTGAGCCGTTCATCAAATCCGTGCCGGACATCTATTCCGGCCCCTACAATCTTGCTGTTTTCCTTGAAAATAAATTCCCCGCTTCCGGCGCGGCTACGCCGGTTTCGGAAAAAGCGGGCCGGATTATCGCCGTGGGAACCGGAAAGTTTATAATTGAAAACATAGAGCTGCCGGACAACAATTATCTGTTTTTCCTAAACTGCCTCGAATGGCTGGGCCAGGATTCCGAAATGATAGCGATCAGAAGCAAAAGCGCGTCATTCTCGCCGCTTATGGAACTGCCCGCAGGAAAAAAAGCTTTCATCAAATACGCTAATGTACTGCTCCCCCCGCTGTGCGCCGTTCTGCTGGGCCTGGCGATGTGGCGCGTAAACGTACTCCGGCGCAGGAAAAACCGCGCCTTATATTCGGAAAATAAATGAAAAACGTGAGATGGCTGCTCTGGTCTTTCGTTATTGTGACCGTGCTGGCCTGTCTGGCGCGCATAGCGTCCATGCCGGATAAAATGAAACTGCTGGCTGACCCGCAAGCCGTTTTACAAACAACGGAAATCACAATAGCCCAGCCGGACGGCACCGTCATAAACCTCAAAAAAGCCGGGGGAACCTGGCTGGTTTCCGGAAACATAACCGCGCGGGCCGACAGGCGTAAAATAGCCGCACTGTTATCCGCTCTGCGGAGTACTAGACTGGCGCCGGAACTTACAAAAAATCCCGCTAATTTCGCCAGCTTCGGCATGGGTGACGGCATCAGGTTTTCAGCCCGCACACCCGCCGGACCGCTGACGGAATTCACCCTCGGCAAAAGAAACGGCCCGCTGTCCTATTTTCTATATAACGGGGCGATAAGCGAAGGAACGGGAGACTGGACATTACTGGCGGTCCCGCCATCCGGCTGGATGGACAAAACAATACTGGCTATCATGCCCGCCTCCGTCACCGGCATTGATATTGAGGGCGAACCGTTTTTACAGAAAAATTTCGGGCAATGGAAAGCTGGCGATCTGCAATTGCGCGGCGATACGGTTTCGAGTGTCATCACCCCTATACTGGCGGCACTATCTAACCTGCAGGCCGAAGAAATCCTCTGCGCGGAGACAGCCTGCGCGGCAATCGGGGAAAAACCGCAACGCGTCATAAGAATTTCAATCGCAGGCAAATACGATCCGGTTGAAATAAAACTGTATCCGCACACGGACGCCCGCAGGCGCGTGACAGTGGCGGGCAGAAACGCCGTTTATGCCATATCCGAGCAGGCCGCGGACACCCTGCGCGCCGCGGCGCTGGGCTCGGAACTTCTTAAATCTTCCAATTGAATTTAGAAACCAGATCATAGGCTGCAAGCGCGGCTTTTTGACTGCGTGCGCCCTGCAGACCAAGTGGCCTGCAAGTTAGTAAAGCAGGATAGCGTTACTGTTGGGATTAGAGCGCTCTTGCTCGTCCTGGCGGCGATCCTGTTCGTCAAGCTGACGCTGGCGGTTTTCGTAATCGCGGCTGGCGCGCTCGTCTTCATAGTCCCGCGCGCGTTCTTCATCGCGCCTCTGTTTTTCTTCAAGCTCTCGGGTGCGCTCAATGCGTTCGCGCTGAAGCTTGCGTTCCCGTATTTTCGCGGTGGATTCGTCGGATGAGTCCATGTCTATGATATTCGGACGCGGTTTTTTGAGCTTCTTTTTGTATTCGGGGACGAATTTGTAAGTCATGGCGAGCTGGAATTTGGTGCCAAGATCGCCGGCAAGCTGAATGCCGAAATCAAAATTAAACCTGTCCAGACTGGTGCCGAAACCCGCGGTGAACCCGCCGGTATCTTCCATAAACCGGTAACCAAGACGCAGGGCCGCGTACTTTTCAAAATCAATTTCAATACCCATTCTGAGCCGGTTCTGCTCGTCATTCACATAACGGAGGAAATCAACGGTGCCGATGAAACCGCGGTTTAAAATGTCAATATTGCGGTATGCGTAACCGGCGCGCACGGCGATGGGAAGCATTGCGCCGTCATCAAGATATTTTATTTCTCCGCTCACGTTGGTGGCGGCAAGAGCCAGGCTGGACTTAAAATCAGGAAAAAACGCGAGATAGCCCAAATCAACGGAACCCGTCAGAGCGCGCAGTTCTGTTCCGTCCGTATTCGGAAGTTTGGAACTGACAACTTTAAGGGTCATGCCCACGTTATGTTCCACGCTTATCTTTTTTAGCCGCGAAATGTTAAACTCGTTGAGGTGGAATTTTTCCGCGTAGGTCACGTTAAATATAAAATCGCCGCCCGCGCTGATTGATTCGCCTGTCCGGGTGGGAGTGCCGTCAGCGCCCAGCTGATTCCAGCCGAGCGAGCCGTTTTGTGAGAACAGAAGGCCCACACCCAGCCGGGGCTGGTCGAAGCCGCCCAGGCCGTAAAACGGCAAAGGAAGCGCGACGGCAAAATATTCCATCCGCGAATCGGTAACGCCTTTAAAAAACACGCCGCCGGCCTGAAACCCCTGCACGCGGGTTAACCCGGCGGGATTATAGTTCATGCCGTAAATATCGTCGGACAAAGCGGTATAGGCGCCGCCCATACCCATGGCGCGGGGCCCAACGTCCATCTTTAGAATGGAAAGAGCCGATTCGCCCACCGACGCGAACGAACGCCCCGCGCACAATACCAACAATAGCGCGAAGGCAAACAGCCGGCTGAATTTCCTATAAACCATCAATGGATAACCACCATTTTCTGCAAATCCGTGAACGAGGGCCCGTCAATTCTTAAATAGTACACACCGCTGGCGACCATGTCGCCATGCGAGTTGCGTCCGTCCCAAAGCGCGTTTCCTTTTCCCGATACGACACTCCCGCTGTAAATCTCTTTCACCAGCATGCCGTCCGGCGTGTAAACCTTAAGGGAAAGAGAGCCCTGACCAGTGAATTCATATTTAACCGTCGCCTTCTGCCCCTTGGCGGGATTGAAAAGATTGTTCCAGATAACGACCTCGTTAGTCTTTCCCGCCAGATTTATCGGCGATGAAATACCCAAAGACACCACACTGTTGGTTGAAGTCAGACTGGCGCCGCGGACATTGGCGAAAATCTCAAGATACACCGTTCCGAGCGCGGGATAGCGCGCCGCAAAGCCGGGGAGCAGTTCCACTTTCCCGTCCAAAGTCAGATTGGTTTCGTCGCGCACGGGATCGGTTTTAACCTTCAGGTAGGTGCCGGGGGTATCGGAGGTCGCCTTCGTGTCGTCCAGAAGACGCATGTTATTATCGCGCAGCTGGGCGTACGCGAAATTCTCCAGACAGGCCGTCATCGTTGACGGGACCCAGGCGGGCGCCGTCCCGCTGTAATCATTGTAATAGTACTTGCTGTAGCGGGCGGAGAACTCAATAACGTCGCCGTCAAAAACCGTGTTTATGCGTTCGCCGCGCGCGGAGTTGTCCAGCGCGTAATCAAATGTCAGAGTATACGGTTCCGTACTGGTGGTGGCGCAGTTATAAAGATCGTCATTCGGCCCGGCGGCCACAACGAAATAGTACCGCCCGTTTTCCGCGGCTGTAAATTCAAGGGAAACTTTTTCCTGCGTACTGTAGCAAATGCCGCTAGCGGGACAATTGCCCGACCAGGTGGGATTGCCGATATCGGGATTTTCAATTCTCGCCACGACTTTAAGCTTGGTGTCCAGAATCATAGGCAGATAGACGTGGTAAATTCCATCTCCGGCGGAAGGGCGCTTCAAAGTCACCTTGACAGGCCCGGCGGGAACGGGCGCGGAATAATAGTCCACGTCGAAAGCGGGATATATGGTGGCGGACACGGGCGCGATAGTCGTCCCGTTCGTCGCCACGGCTGAACCGTTGTTCGGTTCATACGCGTCGCCGCCAGCAAGGTTCACAATGCCGTGGTCGGCGAAAGCCAGGCTGATTTTGGAAAGAATAAGATTCTTTTTCGAGTCATCGTAAGCATAATATTTCCGGGTGACATAATCCATGGCGTCTTTAAACTGCGTGAAGGAATCAGGAAAAAAGAACAACGCATTCCATACCAGAAAATCCGCGATAGGCATCTGGCCGGAACCTGCATAAGTAGCCTGATAGGAATCAAGTCCCAAAAAAGTTGTGGTGGACGCGGAATGGCGAAGCTGCCAAAGCGCCTGGCTTATGATAAGGCTGTCATCATGAATTTCGCCGCGCCAGCCAGAAAGTTTTTTGCAGTTGGCGCTGCCGGTGTCGCAGCCGGACGGCATTAAATTGCGCACCACGCCTTCGCCGAAAACGGATTGCAGGAACTCGCCGAATTTATTGGTGACGGGCGTTAACGTGGCGTCGGCATTGCGCAGCGAGCTGAGCGACCAGTAATCCGCGACGGCTTCCGATATCGCGCCGGACTCACCGTAATAAAGAAGCGGGCAGATTCTGTCATGCGCGGCGTGCACATACTCGTGCCTTATGATAGTGGCGTCAAGCCCGAAGGACCGGTATTGGGAAATGGAGCCGTCATACGCGCCGTCGCCGAACATAAGCGTTTTGCGTTCCGAATCATAGGCCGCGTTCAGCATTCCTTCCGTGCTGGAATCCGGGGCGCCGTGCGCGTGCGCCATCACTGGCAGAAGGAAGTTAAGATCCGCCGGGCGCTGGTTCGCGCCGTCAACACCATAGTAGAAGAACGCACGCATTTCGTTTAAGTGGTAAAAAATATTTGCTTCGACGCGATCGCCATATGGTATATACGCCGGCTGCCACACAAAACTGGCCGTGCCGGGCGACGCGCCGGTTTGCGTGAGATAAAGGTACGAAGAAAAATCAATCTGGTAGCCGGTTTCCGTGCCCGGGCTCTCCCGACTGGCGACAAGAGTAACGGTGTAACTGGAACCCGTAACCGGAGCGCCAAAAAACGCTAAATCGCGCTGGGTAGTATACGCCGCCAGATTTTTTCCGTTCGGATTGGAAATGTAAAGCTGGTCCGGGATGTTGAGATTGGCGTATGTATCCATCTCGCCGACCTGGAAGCCAGCCGCGAAGTGCGGCATGACCTTAACGGCGGACGGGTGGACCGTTACCGTTGAAGAATAAATCTGGCCCGCCGCATACGGGTGAGGACTGCCGGAACTTACGCTTACCCCGGCCCATACACCGCCGCCGTTGTCATAGTGCGCGCTTTTGTCGCGCATGCTGACCACGGAAAAATACGGACCCTGCAAAGAGGTGAAAATCCTTCCGTCATAAGAGGAATAGGAATAGTTACCGTCCGCGTCGGTCGTCGCCACCCGGTCTGGAGTCTGGATCCAGACATACTGGTTGCGCATCGGCAGGGTAGTGTAATCGGTAAAATCGCGGGTCTGGGGAAAAAGGGCGAAAACCTGTCCGGTAACGCGCCCCGAAGTGGCGAGGAAACGCGCACTGTAGCGCAGCAATATCTGCCCGGAACCGGCGTCAATCAGATAAACCCAGCGGTTGGAATCGGAACCGTTGGCTTGAATTTTCCAGGCGAGATGCACCTTGCCGTCGTTATCATCCGGATAATAGACCAGCGCCGCTCCGTCAACATCGGCTTTGCCAGAACTGTCGGAAGAAGCGATACGGCCCGCGCTTTGCCCGCTTAAAGAAGGAGAGGGCGAAACGTTCCAGGCGTCAGGCGCGAAACGGGACTGGTAGTACGCGACCTCGCCATCGTCGGCGATATGAATTTTCACCGTGCCGTCGTGCACAGGCAGGCCGTTTTCATACTGCTGGAAAATCAGGTGCCGGACACCCATGCTTTCTGATTTCAAGGAAAGCCTTAGGCGAGAAGGATCCACTTTCAGAAAATCCTTGTTTTCGGACAGGAAACTGCGCGCCGCGGACTCGGCGTCGCCGGAATATTTAAGATTGGTCCCGCCTTTAAGCACGTCGGGGATGGCGGTGCGGGGCGAAAAAGTCGCCTGCCAGGACTGGGAAGTTTTGCTCCGGAATTTCGCGTAAGTCTTATAATCGTTTTCAGACGGTTCGGCGAAAACCTTGGCTTTGGCTGAAGGTTTAATGGAAAACCGGGCGGCGTCATAGCCCGCTTTCTGCGGAGCTATGGCAGCGTTGGCCGCCGCGGATAAACCAATCAGGCCGCAAGCCAGCAGTGCTGAAACAATATTCCGTCGCGAGTTTTTCATTAGGCGTAGTGCGAATAGTATACCATATACTTCCATTAATAATATATACGGCAAAAAAACAATGCCTCCTACAGGATTCGAACCTGTAACCCTCTGCTCCGAAGGCAGATACTCTATCCAATTGAGCTAAGGAGGCAAAACAGCCCTTTGTTCCTATCTATAGTAATATTACCTGTTTTTCGGCTTTTCTGCAAAACCCTGCGCGCCTGTTGAAATGCAAATTGCGATTTGCCACAATATATCTAAGGCGGAACAATCCGCCGGGTGTTAAATTGAGGAGAAAAAGAGAATGAAGAACATCGCAGTTATCGCATTAGCCATAGCATTGCCGGCAGGCGCAGCGTTTGCCCAGGAAGCACAGCCCGCGAAAGAAGCCGCGCCCATCGCGAAACAGGAAACCGCGCAGAAACAGGAAGAAGCGAAACCCGTTTCCGTTACGATTGAAAAAGCCGTCATCGCCGTTTCGATCGACAATAAAATGCCGGTCGGCGAAGCAGCAACCTTCGAAGAAAACGCCGGCAGCGTATACTGCTGGTCCCAGATCGGAGAAGCCAGCGAACCCACCAGCATCAAGCATGTCTGGTACCATGAAGGCGAGAAAGTCGCGGAAATAGACCTGACCGCGCCCGCCGCCGGTTACCGCACCTGGAGCAACAAGAAAATTCTGCCCGGCCTGTGGAAAGTTGAAATCACTGATTCCGCGAACTCGGTGCTGAAATCGCTTGAGTTTACCGTCACCAAATCCGCCGAAACGACAACCGAACCCGTAAAAGAAACCAAAACGCCGGCAGCCGCTCCCGCGGAAGAAAAACCCGCAACAAAATAAATATCCAGTATCAAGAGCAAAAAACCCCTCCCAAAGAGGGGTTTTTTGTTGCAACGGCATTAATGTTATTATATAATGTATAGCGTGGCGCGCAGAGCGCCGTAATTTTAGAAACTAAGGATATCATTATGGGTGGACATTCACACTGGGCAGGCATTAAACACAAAAAAGCGGCGGTTGACGCGAAGAAAGGCAAGATTTTCACTAAGATAATAAGGGAAATAACAATCGCGGCGAAAATGAGCGGCGGCGACATGGAAACAAATGCGCGGCTGCGCAAAGCCGTTGACGACGCGAAAGCGGCGAACATGCCCGCGGAAAACATCAAACGAGGCATCCAGAAAGGCACGGGGCAGCTCCCCGGCGCGACCTATGAAGAGCTTACCTATGAAGGTTACGGCCCCAGTAAAATAGCGGTGATAGTGGAAACCACCACCGACAACAAAAACCGCACTTTCTCCGAAATAAGAAAAATTTTCGAAAACTCCGGCGGCAACATTGGCAGCACAGGCTGCGTTTCCTATATGTTCCAGAAGAAAGGATATCTGACGGTGAAAAAAGCCGCCATGAGCGAAGACGATCTCATGGGCATAGCACTTGAAGCCGGCGCGGAAGACGTCCGCAATCCGGAAGAATGCGACTATTACGAAGTCATCACCTCCTTCGACGGCTTTGACGCGGTTAAAAAAGAGCTGGAAAACAGGAAAATCGCCATAGACTCATCCGAACAGACCATGCTCCCCGATACGGAAGTGATGATCGAGGACAAGGAAGCCGCGGAGAAAATCGTCAATTTCATAGAAACGCTGGAATCGCACGATGACACAAAAAACATCTACGCAAACTTTAACATCCCGGACACGCTTCTCGCGGAAATTGACGACTGATATCTGCGTACTGGGAATTGACCCCGGTCTTGACAGGACGGGTTGGGCGGTAGTGAAAAAGCAGGGCGCCGCCGACCCGTTCCTTGTTTCTTGCGGTTTGCTCCACACCCCCGCGGGCATGCCTTTGCCCAAACGCCTGGCGATAATTTTTGAAGGAATGACGGAAGTTATAGAAACCGCACGGCCCGACTGCGCGGCGATGGAAAAAATGTTTTTCGCAAAACGCGCCGCCAGCGTGGCGGCCACCATTCAGGCGCGCGGCGTGATTCTGCTGGCGCTGGAATTGGGCGGCCTTGCGACGGGCGAATACTCGCCGCCGTCAATTAAATCCGCCATAGCGGGCAGCGGCGCGGCGGACAAAGCGCAGATGCAGCGCATGGTGCAGGTTATGCTGAAACTTAAAGAAACGCTCCGCCCCGACGACGTGGCTGACGCCGCGGCCATAGCGCTGACGCATATAAAAACGGCCCCTTTCACCATCGCTTGCCAAACGGCGCGGGAGGCTTTATGATCGCGTATCTTAAAGGCGAAATAATCCAGAGCGAAGCCGAAAGCGTGATTCTGGAAACCGGCGGCGTAGGCTATGAAATTAATATGGCCGGGCCCAGCGCGGCGGCTCTTCCCGAAGGAACGACGGCTGAAGTATATATCAGCCAGAGTTTTTCGCAGTATGACGGGGTTCTCCTCTACGGTTTTTTGAACCTGCCCGAAAAAAAACTGTTCGAACTTTTCAGAACCGAGATACCTAAAACCGGCGCAAAAAAAGCGCTGGAATTTCTAGGAAAGGCGCTGCGCAGCCTTCCGGATTTCAAAGCGGCCATTGCCTCGGGCGACGAACGGGTGCTCAAAGGCATTTTCGGGTTCAGTCCCAAGACGTCGGAGAAAATGATAACCGCGTTGCGGGAAAAAATTGACACCCTGGAAATCGCCGGCGAAACGCGCATCCAAACCGAAGCCCGCAACCCTAAGCTGACGCAGGTGCTTACGGCGCTGGCATCGCTCGGCTACACATCGGCCCAGGCGCGCCACGCCATAGCGGAACTGGAGCGCGGCAGCGCCCCCGACGCGAGCGTGGAAGATATGATAAAACAGTCCCTCAGGATTCTATCTAAATGAAATACTCGGAAATATTATCCCCGGCCGCGCAAGGCGGAGAAAAAACCGGTTTTGAAACCGCGTTAAGGCCGCTGACCTTAAACGATTTCGTGGGCCAGGACAAGATTAAAGAAAATATCAGGGTTTTCATTGAAGCCGCCAGGAACCGGGGCGAAGCACTGGACCACTGCCTCTTTTACTCCCCCCCGGGCCTCGGCAAGACCACGCTGGCCTACATTCTGGCGCGGGAAATGGGTGTCAACATCAAGATAACGTCGGGGCCAGTGCTGGCCCGGCCCGGCGATCTGGCCGCCATGCTGACGACCGAACTGGCTGACGGAGACATCCTTTTCATAGACGAAATTCACCGCCTGAACCCGGCCGTAGAGGAAGCGCTTTATCCGGCGATGGAGGATTACACTTTTTTCATAAACACCGGAAAAGGCCCCGGCTCGACCACGCTTAAACTGGCGGTGCCGCGTTTCACTCTGGTGGGCGCGACAACGCGCAGCGGCCTTTTAACCGGCCCGCTGCGGGACAGATTCGGCATAGTGATGAACCTCGGGTTTTACGAAAACGCAGAAATCGAAAAAATACTGGCGCGCTCCTCCGCGCTTCTGGATATAGCCGCCGACCCCAAAGGAATAATGGAGCTGGCAAAACGGTCCCGCGGCACGCCGCGCATAGCGAACCGCCTGCTGCGACGGGTGCGCGATTTCGCGCAGGTTAAAGGCGACGGCATAATAACGGCGAAAATAGCCGACATTGCCATGGATTCCCTTGAAATAGACCGGGAAGGGCTGGACCCCATAGACAGGCGCATTCTCTGCGCCATATGCGAAAAATTCGACGGCGGCCCGGTGGGCGCGGACACGCTAGCGGTGGCGGTGTCCGAAGAGGTTGACACGGTGACCGATGTCATCGAACCTTATCTTATCAAAGCGGGCTTCCTCGCCCGCACGCCGCGCGGACGGGTGGCCACAAAAAAAGCGTTCACCCATCTGGGTATCAAAAATTCCGGCGGAGCCTTATTTTGATCAAGCGTATATTTGCCAGCCTGTTTATTCTGTCCGCCGCGGCGCAGTTTGCGCACGGCGCGATCGGCAACGGCAAACAAATCCCGACGGGGATAATACGCATTGGCTTAGCCAAACAAATTAAAACCGCCGCTTTTGAAATAACCGGACCCACGCTCGTGACGGATTTGTCCAACGGAAAAAAATTCAAAATCCCCGAAGCCGCGGCTTTCACCGTGAACGCCGACGACGACAAGAATATCACGATCGCGTCCTATACCTTCAGTTTCTCCATCCGCATGACCCCGTTCGACCGAAACGACCGGCTGAAATACGACGGCAAAAGCTACAGGGGCTCCATAGTCATCCGCAACGCCGGGAACACTTCGCTAAACGTTATTGAAGAACTCGGCGTGGAAGAATACCTCTACGGCGTGCTTCCCATTGAAATGAGCAAGGACTGGCCCATAGAGGCGCTCAAAGCGCAGGCCGTCGCCGCGCGTACCTATTCCCTTTACAATATTGACCAATATAAAAACGACGGTTTTGATGTACATTCCGACGTACGCAGCCAGGCCTATGTCGGCGCGTCGAAAGACTCGCCGCGCATTCTCGAGGCGGTGCAGGCCACCGCCGGACTCGTGCTTACTTATGAAGACAAACTCATACCCGCTTTTTACCACGCCAACTGCGGCGGCTGCACTTCGCCCCCGGTGTGGGGAGGCGACGCGATAGAACCCTTTCACGGAGTAACCTGCGGTTACTGCGATTTATCGCGCAATTACGACTGGGAAGTGCTTGTGCCGGACGACAAACTTATTTCCTTTATGAAAACACGCGGACACGCTGTTAAGCGGGTGAAGTATATCACCATCTCAAAACGCAACAAGGCCCACCGCGCCATCAAGCTGAATATCACCACGGACAAAGGAACCTTCGAGGAAAACTGCAACGATCTGCGCATTTTCATCGGCGGGCAGACGCTTAAAAGTTCCTACATCAAAAAAATATACCGCACCAAAGGCGGCTTTATGGTTCAAGGCAAAGGCTACGGGCACGGCGTGGGCATGTGCCAGGA
>JBAYFS010000021.1:0-19761 GCA_041667045.1 Elusimicrobiaceae bacterium
AAAATAGTAAAGCCGCTCATTAAACCCGGCATGACGGAACTGCAGGTCAAAAACAAACTCGAATCAGTTATGGCGGATTTCGGCGCTTCCGGCCCGTCGTTCGACATTATCGTGGGGGTGGGACCTAATGCGGCAAAACCGCACCACGTGACTTCCCTGGCGAAAGTAAAAAATAACGAGGCGTTGCTGATAGATTTCGGCTGCGTGCTGGACAATTATTGCTCGGACATCACGCGCACTTACTTCGTGGGAAACCAGCCGACCGAGGAATTTAAAGAAGTCTACGACATCGTGGAACGCGCGCAGAAGGCGGGCGTGAAAGCGGTGCGGGAAGGCGTGCTTACGGGCGCGGTTGACAAAGTCTGCCGGGACATCATCACCGAAGCCGGTTACGGCGACCGTTTCATCCACACCACCGGGCACGGCATCGGCATTGAAATTCATGAAACGCCGCGGCTGAAAGTCGGCGGTATTGATATACTGCATGAAAATATGGCGGTTACGGTGGAACCCGGAATCTATCTGCCCGGTAAATTCGGAGTGCGGATTGAAGACACTGTTCTGGTAACGAAAAAAGGCTGTGAAATCCTTACGAAATAGGAGCAAAATATGATAACGATTGCTATACTGCTGGTTATCGGGCTTGCGGTGATGTTTCTGGTGTCCACTTATAACGGCCTCATCGCGCTCAGAAATAACGTGATGAACGCCTTTAAGCAGATTGACATCCAGCTTAAAAGGCGGCACGACCTTATCCCCAATCTGGTCAATTCCGTTAAAGGCGAAATGAAGTTCGAACAGAGTACCCTGGAAAAGGTTATCTCGGCCAGAACAGCCGCGGTTTCGGCGGGCAATTCCGGCAATCTGGCGCAGATGGGCAAAGCGGAAGGCGAGCTGTCCGGCGCGCTGGGCCGTCTGTTCGCGGTGGCGGAAGCGTATCCCGACCTTAAGGCGCACACCAACGTCACAAGCCTCATGGAAGAACTCAAGTCAACGGAAAACAAACTTTCTTTCTCCAGGCAGTTTTACAACGATCTGGTGACTAAGTTTAACACGCAGCAGCAGGTTTTTCCGACCAATATTTTCGCCTCCATGCTGGGTTTTTCGCCCGCGGAGCTGTTCGAAATAGAAAACGCGCAGGAGCGGGAAAACGTCCAGGTTGATCTGACGATATAGTTTACCAATGGATTTATACGAACAGCAGGCCTCTAACAGGCGGGCCACGGCTCTGATAATAATGGCTTTTGTCGCGTTTTTCCTTGTTATAGGGATTGGCGCGGATGTCTTCGTGCTTAATTATCATGTGCCCGGAATAGAGGGACGGGCTCCGCGCATAGCCATGGCGGGAGACGGGAACCTGCGCTCTATCCGCGCGTTGGGCGGATTTAAATATCCGTTCGCCACCATTATTGCATTGATGATAGCTGGCGTGTTCATGGCGAATGCTTTTTTCCGCGGCACCAAGATGGTTTTAAAAAGCGTTCACGCCTACCGGGCAAATCCCGATATTCCGCAGCACAGGCAGCTGCTCAACGTCGTGGAGGAAATGAAAATCGCTTCGGGCCTGCCTATGCCGGAGGTGTACATTATTCCAGACGCCGACTTAAACGCCTTCGCCACCGGCCTGCACCAGGAAGGCGCCTGCGTGGCTGTCACCGAGGGGCTTTTGCTCCGGCTTAATCGCGAAGAACTGCAGGCTGTTGTGGCGCACGAGCTGAGCCATATCCACAACATGGACATGCGTATGATGACGATTCTGGCCGCCATGGCGGGTGCGATTGTCCTCATAGCCGACATGCTGGGCCGGTATATGTTTTTCGGGCGCGGCAGCGGTGAGCGCAGAAGCGGCGGCGGTCCGCTGATGGTGGTCTGGATAATCCTGCTGATCCTGTCGCCGATAATAGTGAATCTGATGGCGATGGCGGTTTCGCGCAGGCGGGAATATCTGGCGGACGCCACGGCGGCGGAATTTACGCGCAATCCGCTGGCTCTGGTTTCCGCTCTTAAAAAAATAAGCGGCGCGGTTGAGCCGACGCGCTCCATCGGTAAAGGCGTGGCGCATATGTGCATAGAGGATCCGCGCGGGTCCGAATTTTCCAGCGGCACGGATTCGTTTTCCAATATGTTCAGCACCCACCCGCCGGTGACCGCGCGCATAGAGGCGCTGGAAGCGATGGCGTACCAGAACAACTCTTGATTTAACACTACGAAAAGGAGCAGTAAAACTATGATAACGACGTCAGACTTTCGCGAAGGCCTTCTTATTGAGGATGATAAGGGAAATATCCTGGAAATACTTCACTACCAGCATCACCGCAAATCGGCGGCCCGGGCCGTGGTGCGCGTGAAATTCCGCAACATGAACACCGGCGCGGTGGTTGAGGACAGTTTCCGCCCCGAAGATAAATTCAAGGACGTGGATGTGGAAAAACATCCCCTTTCCTACATGTATACCGACGGCGGCAAAGCCGTGTTCATGAATAACGAGTCCTACGAGCAGATTGAAATAGCTTTGGACAGGCTTGGTTCTTCGGCGAAATTCCTCGTGGAAAACGAGGAAGTGGAAGGCCTGTACATTAACGGAAATTTCTTCAACATTCTTCTGCCTGCGAAAGTGGAACTCACCGTGGTGGACACGGTGCCGGGTGTTAAGGGCGATTCCGTTTCCAATATGACGAAGCCCGCCGTTTTGTCCGGCGGCCTGGAACTGAAGGTTCCCCTTTTCATAAACCAGGGAGACAAGATCCGCGTTGACACCAGAACCAGTGAATATGTCGAGCGCGCCTGAGCGGAATAACAGTGCCTTTAATTTGCGCCGGCGGGGGAAAGCGTTTTCCTGCCGGCGTTGTTTTTGTTTTTCGTACGCGGTGCTTTTATTTTCCGGATTCGGCGCCAGCGCTTTGGAAATAGCGCGCGTTTCCGGGCCGGATAAAGACGGCTCCGCCGCTTTCAGGTTCAGCGGGGAATTCGGCGGTTTTATAGTCGAAGGTGTGCGGCTTGTCCCTTCCGCAAGGTCCGGGCCGCAGCCGCAAATGCCGGTTTATTGCTCGAAGTCAGGCAGGCGGTATGCCGACATAACGCTGCGCGACAAAGGCGTTTATGCTGCGGTTTTGGAAGTTTTTGAAACCGGCAAAACCGCGCGGGTCGTCCCGGCGGGCAATGCGGTTTGTGTTAAAAAATCCGGCGCTTTGTGCCTTACGGGTGTTCGGTCTATAACCGAAAAAATGATGAAGGCCGGCGTAATTTTTGAGGACGCTGTAGCGGCTGATTTTATGCTCTATAAAGTGTCCGGCCCAAAGAGGTCTTATTTCAGGATGAGCGAGCCGGACGGATTCAAGGCCGAAGGCGGGCTGCACTCGGCGGTGCGGAAGCTGATCCTGTCCGTTGCGGAGGGGGAGAAATGAAAAAGTTTTTTCGCGGCTTGCTGTTTTTCGCTTTGTCCGCGGTTTTTTCGGAGCTGGCGTTTTGCGGCGGTTTTAAAATTGAAAAGTATTACGGCAAAATGAGCGGATCCCCCCGTGATGTCGTTTCCGGCTGCGCGATAGTGAAATTCAAGGCCGGAACAACAGCCGGGCAGATTTCAGACGCGCTTTCGCGCACGGGATTTAAAAAGGATGTATGGCTTGACGAGCCGTCACTCCTGCGGGTGGAACTGCCGGAGGCGATGTCCGTCGCCCAGGGCATACTGGCTCTGGGCCAGCTCGCTATCGTAGAGGCGGCGGAGCCGGACGGGGTTTATAAAAACCAGAAAATCCCCAACGATCCGTATTTGAATTCTCAGTACGGGCTTTCCTATATAAGCGCCACTCCGGGCTGGGAATTTGAAACGGGCGTTTCAAGCCCGGCGCTTATCGCGATAGTGGATTCGGGGATAGACGGCACGCATCCCGACATAAAGAACAGGCTTTCTGCGGATAAAAACGCGTGGTTCGATTTGAATAACGGCGGGCAGATGCATTACGAAAACCCGCCGACTTATTGCGACGCGCACGGCAGCCACGTCGCCGGAATAGCCGCTGCTCAGACGAATAACGCCGAAGGAGTCGCCGGAGTCGCCTGGGGCGGGGAAGTGGTGTCTTTGCGTATTTTTCAAAGCGACGCTTTAAACTGCGACTACACAAGCGACACCGCCATTTACAGCGCGGTAAAATATATTTCCGATGTTGCCCAGGCTACGGGCCGCCGTGCGGTGGTTAACATGAGCCTTGGCGGCATGCCTTCCAGCACAAGCGACATTTGCAGCATAAGCCAGCGGCTCGCGGTTGATTATGCGTTAAGCAGAAACGTGGTTCTTGTCGCCGCCGCAGGCAACTACGCCGCGCCTGATCCCACAGTGGGGCAGGCGGTTATGTGTCCCGCCCGCATTCCCGGCGTTATAGCGGTGAGCGCGTTCGACCAAAATGGAAAAGTGACTTATTTTTCCGCGCGCGGCCCGCAGGTGGCGGTTTCCGCTCCGGGCAGCGCCGTTTTCAGCATTAACGCCGGCGACGGATATGTAAATATGAGCGGGACAAGCATGTCCGCTCCGTTTGTGGCCGGAGCTGTCGGGCTGCTTTTGTCCGCGAAACCTACCGCCAGCGCGACGACAGTAATAAACTGGCTTGAAAACTCCGCCGATCCGGTCGGCGGTTTCACCGAAACTTACGGATACGGTCGTTTGAATGTATATAAGGCTTTGCGGCTTGCCGTTACCGGTTCGGCCGTGGATCCTAAGGCGGAGGAAAAGATGACCGCTTTTCCCAATCCGTTTCGGCCCGGACGTGGTGAGCCGCTGACTTTCCTTATTCCCGCTTCTCTTTCGGGGTCTGACACAAAAATAAGGATTTATAATATGAACGGCGATCTGGTACGTTCGCTTGCCGCTCCTTCCTGGGACGGGAAAAACGAGGCCGGACTGTCCGCTGCCAGCGGGGTGTATATTTTTTACGTCGAAACTTCCGTAGGCAACGGCAGGGGCCGTTTCGCGCTGATAAAATGAAATGCGTTAATCTTTCCAGCGGGCTTGTTGTTTCAGCCGATGTTAAAACCGCTTTCGACGCCAAAAGCAGGATGGAAGGCCTTTTGTCCAGAACCGGGCTTGATCCGGGCGAAAGCCTGTTCATAAAACCCTGCTCGCAGATTCACACTTTTTTCATGAAGTTTACGATTGACGTGGTTTTCATTGACAAAAAGGGGCGGGTACTCAAAGTTGTCCATGAAATCAAACCCTGGCGCATATCAGCCTGGGTAATCGGAGCGGACGGAGTTTTGGAGCTGGCCGCCGGAGCCTGCAGGGGCAAAGTAAAGAAAGGCGATACCCTGGAAATTTCCGGTTAGCGGCCTTTGTGAATATTAATGCTATTATGGTAAACTGTACCTAATGGCAGATCTCCAGAAAGAAGGCCTTTCGCGGCGCAGGACAATCAAGGAAATCCTCATCGAGAAAAAACTCGCGACTGAGGAGGATATCAATGCCGCCCAGGAAAGAGCCAAAACCCAGAAAAAAACGCTGCAACAGGTCTTAGCCGAAGAAAAAACGGTTGACCGCGTGCCGCTTCTTAAGGTGCTGAGCGAAGCGTGGAAAGTTGATTTCGTTGATCTGCTGACCGTGGAGCCGGATAAAGAAATCGTCCAGATGGTTCCCGAATCCGCCGCGCGGCGGCATATGGCGGTTCCGTTTCAGAAGTCGGAAGACAGCCTTTCGGTGGCTATGGGCGATCCGCGCGACTTTTTCGTACTGGAAGATATAAATCTCAGAACCGGCCTTAAAGTTGTTCCTTATCTCGCGCTTCCTCAGGACGTAGAATTTCTGCTGGACAAGGTTTACGGGAAAAGCGAAGGCGAGATGATGGACAAACTGCTCGCCTCGGTTAAAAAATCCGGCGAACTGGAAGACGACGGGATCGAGCTTAAAGACGAAGAAAAAACCGACATCACTGATATAGACGCAAGCGCTCCCGAAGTAGAAAAATTCACCAACGCTATTATTCTGGGCGCGCTTAATCTTAAAGCGTCCGACATACACATTGAGCCGTTTGAGGATCCCACTGGCAAAACCAGCCAGATGCTCATCCGCTACCGCGTGGACGGCATGCTGCGGGCGGCGAATTTTTCCATTCCTTGGTCATACCGCGCCGCTGTTATCGCCAAAATAAAAATCATGACCAACTCGATGGACATCACCGAGCGGCGCATTCCGCAAAGCGGACGCATCCAGATTCTGGCCAAGGGAAAACCCGTTGAGTTCCGCGTGGAAATAGTGCCGACGGTGTACGGCGAATCCTGCGTCATGCGTATTCTGGACCGCGCCTCCGTCCGGGTTGACATCAACAAACTGATGTTCATGCCAGACACCCAGGAAAGGTTTCTGGGCCTGCTTAAAGGCATCGGTGGAAAAAAGAATTTCGGTCTTATAATAGTCTGCGGACCAACCGGTTCTGGAAAATCCACCACGCTTTACGCCGCGCTTAACTACGTCAACCGGCCCGACATCAAAATACTCACCGCGGAAAATCCTGTCGAGTATAACATAGACGGGATTGTGCAGGTTCCCGTTAACCCGGACATAAAACTGGGCGACAACAAGTGTTTCGATTTCGCCACGGCGTTGCGCTCTTTCCTGCGGCTTGACCCAGATGTCATAATGGTCGGCGAAATACGCGACGAGGAAACCGCCCATATCGCCATGGAAGCCGCGATGACAGGGCATCTGGTGTTTTCAACTATCCATACCAACGACGCGCCCAGCGCAGTTGCCCGTTTGGTCGAGATGGGCCTGCCGGCTTATGTCGTTGTGGCGACTTTGAAGGCGGTTTTAGCCCAGCGGCTCGCCCGCAAACTGTGCGACAGCTGCAAGCAGCCGTATGACCCGTCGCCCGAAGAAATAGCGGGCTTCCGCGACAACTGCCTTGAAATACCGCCCGGCACGAAGCTTTACAAGCCGGTCGGCTGTCCGGAATGCAAGGATATCGGCTTCCGGGGACGCATCGGCATCCATGAACTGCTGATCATGACGGATTCTTTGAAGAATTTCGCCCTTAAAGATATTTCCGCCGGACCTTTGCGGGACGCCGCCGTAAAAGAAGGCATGCGCACTATTTCGCAGGACGGGCTTGAAAAAGTGCTTAAGGGTTACACCACAGTTCGAGAGGTCCTCGGCGGAGCCGCCGAGGAAAGTGCGAAGTAAGGGGAGCTGTAATGACGGACAAAAGCTGCGGAAAAAATTTCAATGCCCTGGAACTGCTGGATCTGGCGTGCAATCTGCATTCCATAATGGATCTGGATTTCCTGCTCCAGAAAATCGGGTATTACGCCGAGGAAATATTGAACTGCGAAGCGAGTTCAATAATGCTCTTAGACGAGAAGAAGGAAAACCTGCTTTTTAAAATAGCCACCGGCGCCAAGGGCGGCGCGCTTAAGAAAATGCGCGTTCCCGTGGGTGAAGGCATCGCCGGCTGGGTGGCCCGGGAGCGCAAGGATGTTGTAGTCAACGACACTCGCCAGGACCCCCGGTTCGCCGCGCAGTTTGACAAGGCGTCCGGTTTTATCACCCGCCAGCTTTTGGCTGTGCCCATGCTTAACAAGGGCGAACTGATAGGCGTGGCGGAAGTGCTTAACAGGCGGGATAATTCCCCTTTCTGCCCGGAAGATGTGCAGATGCTAAACAGCCTCGCGGGGCTCGCGTCCGTGGCTATTTCCAACACCCGGCTTATCCAGGAGCAGAAAAACTTTTTTTCTCACGTGCTGGAAATCATGGCCGCGTCTATTGAAGTGGCTTCGCCCCATATGCAGGCCCACCCCACCCATTGCGCTTATCTGGCCTGCGCTTTAGCCAAACGGTTCGGCATGGTTGATCCCGATTACCGCAATATTTATTACGCCGGGCTTCTGCATGACATCGGCTATATCGGCATGAAAAACGAGCGGCTGCTGTCCGAATCCGGCCTGGTGGCGGGCACTTCGCCCGAACAGATTTACGTCACCATGTCCATCCGGATGCTTGACGGCATACACATCTTCCAGGGCGCGATGCCGATAGTGCGGCATCACCGGGAGAATTTTGACGGAACGGGTTTCCCCGACGGGCTTAAAGGCGGCGCCATTCCTTTCGCCGCGCGGATTTTGCGGCTGGTGGACGCGGTCGAGGAAATCCGGATGCATAAAAAATTGTCGGGCGACGCTCTCCGTGAGGCGGCTATCGCCGGCGCGCAGAACGGCGCAGGCACGCTTTTCGACCCTGAGATAGTGCCGGTGTTTATCGAAATGCTCAAAGAGCAGGACCAGATTTGGGAACTGTGATTATCAGTTTTACCGCGAGTTGACATCAATGGAACAAAAAACGCCGCTTTATAAAGCTTTGGATATGGAGGAATTCCTCGATATCTGGTTTTACCATCCGCTTGGCTTCCGAATAGCCCTTTTGGGCAAACGCCTTGCCCTTTCCGCCGACCAGGTGACTTATGCCAGCATGTTTCTGGGCATAGCCGGCGGCCTTATGCTGAGCCGCGCAAGCGTCATATGGTGGGGCTACGCGCTTTTGATAATCTCCAGCGTGCTTGACAGCGCTGACGGCCAGCTCGCCCGCATGACGGGGAAAAGCAGCGAGCGCGGGCGTATCCTCGATGGCATGATAGGATACTTCACCTTCACCTGCGCCTATCTGGGCCTGTGCCTGCTTTATCTGTCCAATCCGGAACACGCGCACGGCGCGGTGTTCATATTTTCGCTGGCGATAATTTCGGGGATGTTTACGGCGGTGCAAAGCAGCCTTTACGATTTTTACAGGACTTCCTTTTCCTCCATAGTGACCAAAGCGAAAGTCGAAATGCATAATGAAAGCGAAAAGCTGAGCTGGTTTTTCAAGTTTTGCTATTCGGGCTACCACGTTTACCAGAAAATGTTCGCGAGCAGCCATCTGGCCGCTATGGCGGCGATGGTTTCAAAAACCGGCCCGGACGGGCGTGTGCCGGACTCTGTCCGCGCGCTTTACCGCAAGACAAACAAACCCATGGTGCGCATGTGGAATCTGCTGGGCGACAACACAAGATTTCTGGCGATAGCCGCGGTTTTGATTCTTTATAGACCGGAATTGTATTTCTTTTTTATAATAATAGTGGTGAGTTTGCTGGCCGCTGTTTTAATTATGGTCCAGCGCTATAAAGATTATAAATTTATAACTGAACTTCGAGGATTGTGATCATGAAAAAGATTGTTCTTTGTTTGGGACTTTTGTGCCTGTCCGCCGGCGCGTTCGCCGGCACTTACAGCGATTTTTCGAAATACGCCACCGCGGACTCGCTTAAGCCGTTCGCGCGCGACATGGGCGGTTTGATAGGGTCAGGCCTTTTTTCCACGGGCCGCAGCCTGGGTTTTTCCGGTTTTGACGTCGGCGTGCGAGCCGCGGCCCAGTTCAGCCCGTCTAGCGATAATACGATTCTGAAAAATTCCGGAGTGAATATGCTCTGGCTGCCCTGGATTCAGGCGGAAATAGGAATGCCGTTCCGGCTTGACGGTTTCATCCGCGCCACGAATTATGAAGGCCTTACCATGAGCGGCGGCGGCATCCGCTGGGGCATCACGAAGGTTGACGACGAGCCTTACGCATTGCAGTCAATGCTGGTCGTGGCGGGGCATTCCGCCGTCAACAGGAGTTTTTCCATAACCCATTTCAGCGGTAATTTTGTAACTTCCATGAAATTATCCCAGGTCGTTACCCCTTATATCGGCGTCGGTTTCGACCATACGCGCCTTATGGTGATGGAGTCAAGCGCGGATCCTTCGCTTGTCGGCAGTGACGTTACCGTTAACGATTACCGCGCGACAGTCGGAATGCATTTTAAAATCATCCGGTTCGGCTATTTGAACACCGCGTTCAATATGCTGCACGGTCAGCCCGCGCTGGAAGGTTCGCTAGGCGTACGGTTTTAGGAATTTGCGTTTCTGCGAAAAAGCCTCCGCCATGCGGAGGCTTTTTTATTTGGAATTGTTTGTTAGCAGGGCAAGGTTCTTTTTTGCCGGATCGAAATCCGGCTCAAGCGTTAAAGCGGTCTGCATACGCCGGAGAGCTTCCTTCTTTTCACTCGCCAGCATAAGAGTTGTGCCGTAGGTGAAATCGAAACGGTCAAGATATTTGGCAAGCCCGGCGCGTTCGATATTTTTCATCTTATCTGCGGCTTGTTTAAACCGAGTGGCGTTCACGTCTTTTAGCGCCGTTTCATATTGCGCGGCGGCGGCCTGAAATTCTGGCGGGCAGAGAAGCCGGTACACTTGGGAATCTTCGCCAGGGTTCTCATAAACTTTTTTAAAACGCAGAGGATTGGAAACCTGCGTTTTGAGCAGAGCCGTCATTGCGTTTAAGCCCTTTCTGCGGTCCGGGGTGGTTTGTATTATCGACGACTCCTGGTCCAGCCAGAGATAAGCCACCCGCATTCCGCAGATATCGCGATACCATGAATTGGAGTCCGCGGCGTAGTAATACCCGTAAGACTGGCGGCCTGTCAGATACGCGGCTTTCTCCTTGAAAGTGGACATGAGAATGGCGTCCGGGGCGGTGTTTTCCCTTATCATCCGCGCCGTTTGCGCGGGCCCGTGTTTGGCGGAATTGTCAGCGCGGGCGGAGGCGAGCAGGCCGAAATCGAAAACGCAGAATAATCCCATGAACGCGCAAGCCAGCGTTATTTTCGCTTTGCGCGGCATGAAGAAAAGCCCGGCCGCCAGCGTTTCCAGAACGAACGGCAGCACGATTAAAAAATATCGCGAACTCTGATTGACCCAAAACAGGTGTAATCCTAAAACCATTAGCGCGTAAACAAGCCGGGGCCGCGTTTTTTCATAGTCAGGCAATTTGAAAATGCGGAACGCGCCTGCCGCAAAAACCGCCCAGAACGATAACGAGAATATTTTCAGCAGGGCGTCGCTTTCCTGCGGCAGGAATTCGAAAGCGGAAATGAACAGCGGCAGGTTGAACAGGGTGTAGAGGATATTGCTGGAAACGTTGAGCCATAAAGAAGCCAGCGTCGCAGCAAATCCCCGCGCCTGGGGAATTTCTCCGAAATAAGAGGCCGGCGTGCCGGACGACGCCATGTTGTAAATGAACGGAGCCGCGGCGAGCGCGATTCCCGCAATCACGGCGATAATTTTTTTCGCGTTCACTTTCCCGCCGATAAAAAACGGCAGGACGGAAAGCAGTAACAGCGCGCCGTGCGGCCTTATCCATACGGCGAACGCCGTGAAAAGCATGAACGCGTAAGGATTTGGTTTTTTCCGGTCCAGCCAAAGGAAAACGGCGAGCGTCCAGAGAAGGTAAGCCGGTTCGCTCATCAGCGTGCCGGAAAGCATGGCCAGCGCCGGATGCAGGCCGGTTAAAAGGGCGAGAGCCGTTTTGCCGCGATAAAGAAAAAACATCGTCAGAACGGCAAGCGCGGTAAAGAGAACATTCTCCCATTGTCCGCCGGCTCCGCCGCTCAGTTTTACGGCTGGCGCCAGCAGGAGCGGATAGCCCGGCAGCTGGTTGGTTATGGGAGGTTTGCCCGGCACGGCTTCCTGAAGATAGTGCCCGCTTAAAAGCGATTGCGCTGCTAAGAGGTGGCGCGTGTCGTCGTTAAATCTGCCTATGTAGGTTAGGGGCCGCAGCGCGGCGTAGAAAGAAACCAGCAGCAGAAGCGCAACGGTTAAAAGCGCGTTACGCTTTGAAATTTCCCTTAAATTCACGGTTCACTTCCCGCGCCATGTCGCGCTTTTTTATGGTATCGCGCTTGTCCATGTAATTCTTGCCTTTGGCCAGCCCGATTTTAATTTTCGCCCAGCTGCCCTTGAAATAAATTTCAAGCGGAATGAGCGTGTTTCCCTTTATCTGGGTTTGGCCTATGAGGCGTTTGATTTCGGCGGCGTTAAAAAGCAGTTTGCGCGTGCGCGCCGGATCGGTTTTCTCGACGTGGTTGAATTCATAGGGCTGAATGGTGAGGTTGTGAATGAAAACTTCGTTGTTCGCGACTCGCGCGAAACTGCCTTCCATGGAAACATTGCCCAGCCGGAGCGATTTCACTTCCGGTCCGGACAGGACGATGCCTGCTTCGAAAATATCTATAATGGCGTAGTGAAAGAACGCTTTTCGGTTGGTCGCCATGGACGCGGGATCTTTTTTCTTAGCCATATTGTTTATTTTAGCAAACTGCCGGCTCCTCGGGCGGAAGTTTCGGCGATTTCTTATATGGCGAAGGATTTAGTATAATAAAAAAATACGGAGAGATGGCCGAGCGGTTTAAGGCGCAGTCCTGGAAAGACTGTGTATTCGAAAGGGTACCGAGGGTTCGAATCCCTCTCTCTCCGCCCACAATTTTAAAGGCCCCATGCAGATACACCGCACGGGGCCTTTTAAATTGTGGCGCAGTTAAAGGAAAGGATTCGAAGCCAAGTTGAGCGCTGCCCTAAGGCAGATAGCGGAGTGGCGAATACTTGAGCCACGGGAGCGGCAGCGAAACTGGCCGGCGACGAAGGAAGAAAAAGCTTTAGCTTTTTCTGGGTGAGGAGGAATCCCGTAGTCACGATTCCATTTTACTGTTGCCGTGCGTAGTTACAATTAAAACTTGTGACCGAATCCCGTTGGTTTCCTCTCTGCCGTTTCACGGTTTTATGCGGTTATCTCCCACCTTATGTAAACCGCCGCGCTATCAAGTGGCGCGGCATATCCGGCTCGCCGGATTTTGCATTAGGTGAGGATAACCCTTCAAATTTATTGGTAAGTATCCATAACTGAGATTCGTTTCACAATAGGCACGAATAATCTACACTTATTCCTTTGCAATCATAGCGCATTATTTCATATGTTATTCGTATATAATGACGGGGAGATTATGAATCTATATAAATTCAGCACACTTAATAATGAAATAGATGTATGCCGAAGGTGTAAAACAATAACGACGGGGGAATTTTATTGCCAGAAGTTTTCAGAATTTAATGATATTAGGGAAGGTGTTTTTACTTATTTTCCTAACTCTCTGGATGTTGAAAAAATTAGAGGATGTAAGAACGATTTTCGAATTTCCTCATTCACGGACTCTGTTGATAATCGCCATATGTGGAGCTATTATGCCAATGGATATAAAGGTATTGCTATTGAAATTGAGGTGGATAATCCGAAAAAAAATAAGCACATCGATCTGTCCGGGGAATATTCCAAAGGATCTTCTTTCATACAAAAAATTTCCTATATTACCCCAAGTAAGCTAAAACCAGTAAATTGGGACACGAATAATGATAACTCGGTCGAAAAGCAAGTTAAATCAATTCTCCTAAAAAAAGAAAGCCTATGGCGTAAAGAGCAAGAATGGCGGTTTCTTTCAAATCATGGTGATAATTCACAAAAAATAGGGAAAATCACGGCTGTTTATTTTGGTGCACCGTATGGAAATATTACAAATGCTAAAAGTGTTATAAAAAACAGTAAAGCACTTAGCGAATATATGCAATTCAAGAAAAAGTTAATTGATGCGTGTGACTTGGAAGAAGATTTTGAAAGCACTGAAAACTGCTATGATAAATACAAATTGCCAGCCAACCCCGACTGTAAAAGTTCTTGATACTATCCAGTCTGTCCCGCCACAATTTCAAAGGCTCCGTGCAGATACACCGCACGGAGTCTTTTAAATTGTGGCGCAGTTTGAAGGCAGGGATTCGAAGACGACCCGAACGCTGTCACGGGTCAAATCCGCCGGATTTGCCCGCAACCCCTCCTCAGCAATTTTGCTACGCAAAAAATTGCCTCCGGTCTTGCGGAGGTGGCGGGAAGCATATCCGTATGCTTCCCTGTAAACACGCTCCTCACCACGCCATGTAGTGACGCCCCGAAAGCTTGGAGGGGCGTAACGGCAGTGAGGGCGGCAGGCGACGGGTGAGCAAAAAACTTTAGTTTTTTGAGAAGGAGGAGGAATCCCTCTCTCTCAGTCATCTTTTTGTTAAAATTAAGGATAACTAAAATGAAAAAAATTATTTGGTCCTTATGCGTAACCTCTTTGATTTTATGTCAGGTGCCGCTGGTTTTTGCTCAACAACAATTCCAATTTAAGCCAAACCCAAAACTCCTGATGTCCTGGGAAGAATCCGTAAAAGCGGGAAAAGATGTACGTCCGCCGTACCTGGTGAAATTCAGCACAAGCAGCAAAAGCTTATGGTTTATTGCCGCAAGTCATTCTAATTCCGTTGAAACCGAAACTTTTGAACTTGTAAAAAAAGCTTTTAGCGAATTCAAGCCGCAGGCGTTGATAATTGAAGGAGTAGAAAAGAAACCAAACCTCTCAGCCGAGTCTTATAAATTCCTTATTAAGGACGCTAATCTGGAAACAACCAAATTCTGGCCCATGGGAGAATCAGCGTATGCCGTGGCTTTTGCCGTAAAGCAAAAAACTGCCTGCACCAGCGGGGAACCATCGGCGGAATATATAAGAGCGCATCTGGATAAAAAATTTACGTTGAAAGACCTGTTCGGCTTTTATGTGGTACGCCAGATTCCTGAGATTAAACGCCAGAATCCTGATAAAAAAGTGAATTTTGACGAGTGGTTTAATAAACATGCCCTCGTAGTATCCCGCGAAACCATAGATTCACTTTCATTATCTGAGTTTAAGACTTGGTATGAAGAAAAAAATAAGGAAAAGTTTGATTTTGATAAAATTGATACTAATGTGTCTGCCCCCTTAGCTAACAAAAACGCATTGTTTACGCAGAGAATAAACTATAGCCTTAGCATTGTCCGCAACACTGCAATTCTTGAAACCATAGCTGATATGCTTAACCAGTATGACAAAGTTTTGATTGTATATGGCAGCGGACACTTTGGGCAGCAGGCAAATGTTCTTGAAGATATGCTCGGCAAAGCTGAGATTGTAAAAAAATTAGATCAGGATTGAATTCCAGGCAAAGCTGGCCGTATAAGTTCTTGATATAATGTGAGAAAGCCCTACCACCAGATTTTGCTGATGTTGGTCACGCAAATTCAGATAAGGAGATTTCTCGCAATGGATATTCCACGAATCTTTAACATTACCGAAAGCGCACACCGCATCCATAACCCGTTCACACCCGAAAAGTTCGCCACTCTAGGCGCGGCACTGCGCATGGAAAGGGGAACCTATGTGCTCGACCTCGCCAGCGGTTCGGGGGAAATGCTGTGCACGTGGGCGCGCGATTACGGAATCACTGGCACCGGTATAGACATGAGCCAGTTGTTCACCGAGCAGGCGAAACTTCGCGCCAAAGAACTCGGCGTTGCCGAACAAGTTAAGTTCATACATGGCGATGCTGCTGGTTATGTCTCCGATGAAAAGGTCGGTGTGGCAGCATGTGTAGGTGCCACTTGGATAGGCGGAGGAGTCGCTGGTACTATCCAGCTTCTGTCTCGGAGCCTGTGCACTGGAGGTGTCATCCTAGTCGGCGAGCCTTACTGGCGGCAGTTACCGCCGATGGAAAACATTGCCAAGGAGTGTCATGCCCAGTCAATCTCTGACTTTCTCGTGCTTCCAGAGCTTATCGCGTCTTTTGACCACCTTGGCTACGATGTCGTTGAAATGGTTTTAGCTAACCAAGATGGATGGGACAGATATGAGGCTGCCAAATGGCTTACCATGCGCCGATGGCTTGAAGCCAACCCCAACGACGAGTTAGCGAAAGATGTTCGCGCCCAACTAACCGCTGGACCCATGCGCCACGCCGCTTATACGCGTGAATACTTGGGCTGGGGCGTGTTCGCGCTGATGCCACGGTAATGTTACCAATTAAACGAAAGACAAAAAGTTCTTGATATCATACAGTCTGTTCCGCCACAATTTCAAAGGCCCCGTGCGGTGTTTTTGCATGGGGCCTTTTAAATTGTGGCGCAGTTAAAGGCAGGGATTCGAAGCCAAGTTGAGCGCTGCCCTAAGGCAGATAGCGGAGTGGCGAATACTTGAGCCACGGGAGCGGCAGCGAAACTGGCCGGCGACGGCGGAGAAAAAAGCTTTAGCTTTTTTCGGGGGAGGAGGAATCCCGTAGTCACGATTCCTTTCCGCGAAAGCGGGGCCGTTAATTTGTTATGCGACCTGCGGCGGGACGCAGAGTTGTGACCGAATCCCGTCGTGTTCCTTATGGTCGTGGATGTTGGTATGTAGCGGAGTGGCAAATACTTGAGCCGCGAGAGCGGCAGTGAGGGCAGCCGGCGACGGGTGAGCAAAAAGCTTTAGCCTTTTTCAGGGGAGCCGGAATCCCACTCCCTCCGCCAGATTATTTAATAGATATCCCCGCCGTTTTTTCAGAAAAGATATCCGTACACAATATTGCGAATTTGTATAAAGGGTTATATTAATAGGTAAAATGTATAAGTATACCAGAGGAACTCTTATGAAAATCCGTAACACAAAAATCGCAATTGGTTTGGCGGCAATATCGTCAATCTTGTTGATTTCCGGCTTGCATTATCAGCAGCGCACTAACACTGGAATTAAAGCGATAAGAACGGCAGCATGTCAGCCGCAATACTCGCTCCGCTCCGATATCCTTATGACACTGGTCGGGGTCAAACCACTGTCTTCTAATATCAGGAATGGTGAGGAGTTGTGCTCATTGACAGGCAGAGAAGGCAAGAATGCAAACATCATTTGTTTTAGGGCAAGAGACTCGCTAAACATTGCCAACAAAAAGGCATTATCACGACTTTCAGAAGACAAAACTGTTGCTGCGGTTTTCAAGAGGCATTGCTTAACATTTCCACACAATCCGGATGAATGGATATCCGAATATAAACGCGTAATGGAGTTGCGCGAGTATGATTTTGAATACTACATAGTTCTGGGCACAGTCTATGGCTATGCGCCATTGGAAACAGAGGCTTTTGCGTGGAATATAATTCCAAGAATAGATCAACTATTCACAGAACTATCAAACAAATCCGTTTTAGTAAAATTGCTTCAGGAATCAAATGTGCCTATTCCTGAAAACAGAAATGACTGGAGAAAGCTGATTCATCATGCGGCGGTCGCGAAAAAACCGCTAGAGTGGCAACGCATATTGTTAAAAACTAGAGACGCCCTGCCTGATATTCCCAAGCGGACTAAATTTGTTGGCCTTAACATTCCTGATTTTGATTTTTCGCCATACGCGCGGTTTACAGACCGGGAGCTGGAACGCGACACATACTATACGCAGTCGCAATATCAATTGTCAAAAAACTATGAGCAATTGATAAAGACTAACCACAATTCTCTTGATATAATAAACAATCCGCAGTTGCTAGACACAAACTTACCAACTTTCCCCGCTAAATTCTTAATGTAACAAACTAAAGACAAACATTTTCCATACAAGTAGGACAGAAAAAGTTCTTGATACTATACAGTCTGTCCCGCCCACAATTTTAAAGGCCCCATTCAGATACACCGCACGGGGCCTTTTAAATTGTAGAGAGAAGCACGCAAACTGCTTTGCGTGCGTGAGGGATTCGAAGGGGGGACCGTTGCCGCACTATGTGCGGCAGGGAGCCGGGGTCGCGCAAAATCCCCTGAAAGGGATTTATGCGTGACCGAATCCCGCAGTCAGGATTCCTTTGAGGCCTTTTAAATTGTGGCGCAGTTAAAGGCAGGGATTCGAAGACGACCAGAACGCTGCCCAAAGGCAGGTAGTGAAGCCCCGAAAGCTTGGAGGGGCGTAACGGCAGTGAGGATTGCCTGTCCGAAAACGCACTGCGTTTTCGGCAATCCGCAAGGACGGAAACGATTTTATGCGTAGCAAAATCGTTGAGTAGGGCTCGCACAAAAGCCTTCTGGGCTTTATGTGTGAGAGGGCGGCAGGTTCTGGAGTAGTAAAAAGCTTTTTCTGGGTGAGAAGCACTTGCCAGAAAAATGCAATGCGTTTTTAGTGCTTCGCAAGAGCGGACGCAATTTGTGCGTAGTCAAATTGCGGAGCTATGATCAGAGGCGCGACCTATGACGCGAGTTCAAACTTGCGGCGGCGCATCTGAAAATTGTGACCAAATCCTGTCGTGTTCCTTATGTCCGTACGGTTTTTTCTTGATTTGAAATTTCACAGCGAATATTTCTGGAGTAATTTAGTAAAATTTGAATAATTGGATTGGATCGGGTGAGATTTCACAAACCCCTGCCACCAAAAGCTATTCAGATGTGAGCGTTATTAGTGATGTCAGTGTGGTAATGTGAGAATCGCCAGTTTGTAAACTTTTGCAAGTGGTTGCGAAATTGTCCGCTGACTTGTTGGTTATTGCAAGCGACCGAATACCATGAAGAGGTTTCATGACTAAAAAATCGCCTATGCTCGCAGCAATATTGCTGACATCTTGTTGTGCATATTCGCAAGAAATTAAATTTCCCAAAATCGACACCCATCCTCTGCCTGCTGACTATTCTTTTTTTCAGAACCACATAACAACAAGCACGTTCAGGTTTGATGATAACGAACGCAATGGCTTCCAGATGGATTTCCGAAATTGTGATTTATCTGGCTATGACTTAAACGATAACAGAGACATGATGTATGCAAGCTTCAATAGCAAGACTAAATTCCCTGCGGAATTGCCAAAAGGATTTGAACCAGTCAAAATTCTGGAATTAGGCAAGAATCCTGGACTCGGACTTAGACAGCTTCATGCCGGAGGCATAACTGGAAAAGGGATCGGCATAGGCATAATTGATCAATCTTTATTGGTTGAACACGTGGAATATGCCGACAACCTGAGACTCTACGAAGAAATACATTGTTTAGGGTGTAATGTATCTTCGATGCATGCGCCTGCCGTGGCTTCTATTGCGGCAGGAAAAACGATAGGAGTTGCTCCTGGCGCGGATTTGTATTTTATAGGCCAGACCAACGGAAATAAGTCGTCAGAAGGTGTTTTTGAATTTGATTTGGGATCTATCGCCCAGTCTATTAACAGGCTGATAACCATTAACAAGCAATTGCCGAAAGAACGCAAAATTAGGGTTATTTCCATATCCCTCGCGATGGTCAAACAATGGAAAGGGTATGACGAGGCGATTGAGGCTATTCAGAATGCGCGTCAGAATGGCATTTTTGTGCTTACAGTAGAGGATGAAAATTTCCGGGTTGATGGTCTGGAACGCCTTCCCTTAGCTAACCCGGATAATAAAGATGTATTCTCAGCCGGCCTGATGTTTTGCGGTAATCAAGAAGGCTCAGGGAATGACACTTTGCAGGTTCCAATGGATTCGAGAACGCTGGCAGACCCCAACGGGAAAGAAGATTATTATTTTTCCAGAATCGGTGGACAAAGCTGGATAATCCCTTGGACGGCAGGTTTATACGCTTTGGCTTGTCAGGTTGACGCTGATATAACGCCGGAAGCTTTTTGGACCGCCGCGCTTGAAACAGCAGATGCCGTAAGTTTCCGCAAAGCAGGAAAAACTTACACTCTCAACAAAGTGGTAAATCCCGTGAAACTTATTGCGAAGATACAGGCCACAAAAACGACTAATACTTCGGAAAAGACTAAAATCCAAAAAAAGCCGTAAAAGTTCTTGATGCTATGCAGTCTGTCCCGCCAGTTTACTGAAAGCATGCAAAAGTTGTGCAAAAGCATAGCAACCATCAATACATGACAAGGCTTCGGTTTTTTCAACTGAAGCTATGAACTTAATATGACTAAACGAAAATACAGCTCAGATGAAGCCAAAGCTCAGGATATTGCCGCCATGGGAGTTCCTCTTGGCTCAGTTTATCACAAACTTTATTTTGATGTCGCATGGTTGCATGTTTACTGGAATGAATATATGCAGTTATTTG
>JBAYFS010000022.1:0-19656 GCA_041667045.1 Elusimicrobiaceae bacterium
AGGCTATTTTCCCGTATCTCTGGCGCGAGCGCGCGGGCCGGGGCGCGAAGCTGTTTGTGAATATTACCAACGACGGTTGGTATCTCGACACCGCCGCGCCGTACCAGCATTTCATAAGCAACGTTTTCCGGGCGGTTGAAAACGGCGTGCCGCTTCTGCGGTCGGCCAATACCGGCCTGTCCGGCTATATTGACGCGTACGGGCGGGTCCGTTCCGTCACGCGGCTCGGCGCGGAAACGGTGCTGTTCGCGGAAATGGAACCGGCTTTGCCTGGCTATACTTTTTATTCGCGGAGCGGAGATTTTTTTGCGTTTGTGTGCGCGGTGTTCCTTGCCGCGCTTGGACTGAGAATATGGCGAAAAAAATTGCGCGCGTGATTTCCAGCCCGCGCTACTGCGTGTACAACGCGGGCCACGTCTTTAAAAACGGCAAGTTTTACCAGGCCGCTTTGGAGCTGGTTTCGCGCGGGCTTATCGAGCGCAGCCAGATTGCCGAGCCTGAACCGCCCGGACGCGATATCCTTCTGCTTGCGCACACGGGCGGGTGGATTGATAAAATCCTTATGGGCCACCTGAGCGAAGAAGATGTAAGAAAGGCCGAGCATCCGTTTGACCGGGCTATCTCGAAAGCGCACTGCCTGTCCTGCGCCGGTTCGGTCATGGCGGTTAAAGACGCGCTGGAAACCGGGATCGGCCTGCACGCGGGAGGGGGCGGGCATCACGCGTTCCGCGATCATGGCGAGGGGTTTTGTTTTTTAAACGATATCGCCATAGGCGTTAATTACGCCAGAAAATTTTCCGCCGTGCGCCGGGCCGCCGTGATTGACCTTGACGTGCATCAGGGCAACGGCACGGCCGCTATTTTCGGGGACGAAAAAGAGGTGTTCACTTTTTCCATGCATCAGGCGGATCTTTTTCCGGACACTAAAACCGGCGGTGATCTGGATATCGAAGTGAAGGCCGGAACCGCAATGGCGGCATACGCCGCGCTGCTGGAAGAAGGGCTCGCGCGCGTTCTGGACGGGCATAAGCCGGAGTTTGTAATGTATCTCGCCGGGGCCGACTGCTGCGAACGGGACCGGCTGGGCGGACTTAAATTAACCATCGCGGATTTGCGCCGGCGCGATGAAATGGTTTTTTCGGCCTGTCTGCGGCGGCATATCCCGGTCGCGGCGGCGCTGGGCGGCGGCTACGCTCAGGACATGCGGGACATCGTGGCCGTTCACGCCAACACGCTTGAAGCGGCGCTGAAGATTTTTAAATTAACAAAAGGAAGATAACAATGGCACAGGAACACTTGGAGTTTTCGGACGTGGAAAATCTGCTTTCGTCGCTAGGGAAAAAAATGGCGACTTTGGAAACACTGCTCAATATCCCCGTAAAAAAAGCGGAGATAGCGAAAAAAGAAGACGAAACCACGGCGGACGGTTTTTGGAACGACACGCGCGCGGCGGGCCTCATTTCAAAAGAACTGGCGGATTTGAAATGGGAAGTCTCGCGGTTCGCGAAAACCAAAGCCCAACTGGAAGACGCGTCCGTCCATTGCGAGCTGGCCCGCGAAGCGGGCGAGCGGCAGGACCTGCAGGAAATCATGGCGAATGCGCGGGCGGTCGAAAAAACCGTCGAGGAAATAGATTTCGAACTGAAACTTTCCGGCCCCAACGACAAGTGCGGCGCGATTTTAAGCCTGCACGCCGGAGCGGGCGGCACGGAAGCCTGCGACTGGGCCGACATGCTTTTGCGCATGTACCAGCGCTGGGCTGAAAAACGCGGCTTTGAATTCAAGATCACGGATATTCTTCCCGGCGAAGAGGCCGGCGTGAAAAACGTTTCCGTGATAGTGGAAGGCAAATACGCCTATGGCTATCTTAAAAGCGAAATGGGCGTGCACCGGCTGGTGCGCGTTTCGCCGTTCGACGCGAACAAGCGGCGCCACACTTCGTTCGCTTCGTGCGACATTCTGCCGCAGCTTGAGGACGATATTGATATAAAAATCGAGGACAAGGACATAAAGTTCGACACCTTCCGCGCGGGCGGCGCGGGCGGGCAGAACGTCAATAAAGTGGAAACGGCGGTCCGGATAACGCATATCCCCTCGGGCGTGGTTATCGCGTGCCAGAGCGAACGCTCCCAGCATCAGAACCGGGAAACGGCGATGAAGATGCTCAAAGCCCGCCTCTACGAAATGGAGCTTGACAAAAAACGCTCCGAGGCGGAACGCCATTACGGCGAGAAGGGCGCGATAGGCTGGGGCAGCCAGATACGCTCTTATGTGTTCATGCCGTACCAGATGGTCAAGGACTTGAGGACCGACTGCGAAACCTCCGACATCGGCGGCGTGATGGACGGCAATCTGGACCCGTTTATGCAGGCTTATCTGGAATGGCTGATTTCAAGGAACCAGAAACAATCATGAAAGACACTATAATAAAGAAAGTTTCCGTGCGGCCTCTGGTCGCCGCGCTTAACCAGCCTTTTAAAATTGCCAGCGGCGCGCACACAAGGCTCGATAACGCGTTCATTGAACTGGAAACCGCGTCCGGCGTGCGCGGCTGGGGCGAGGCCGCCCCCGCCAGCCATATTACCGGCGAAACGGCGGAAGCCACTTTGTCCGCGCTTAAAACCATAGCGCATGACCTCAAAGGCGCGGATTGCGCGGATTATGTGAAAGTGCTGTATTCCCTGCGGGAAAAATATGCCGACAATCCCTGCGCCGTGGCGGGCGCGGAAATGGCGGTTTTGGACGCGCTGTGCCGCAATGTAAGAATTCCGTTCCGCGCTTTTTTCGGTTCCGGGCGGGAAGACCTCAGGATTGATATGACGGTGGTTATCGGCTCCGTGGACGAGGCCGCGGTTAACGCCGCCGCGATTTATAAACGGGGCATCCGCGCTTTCAAAATAAAAGTGGGCGGCGATTTTGACCTGGACCTAAACCGCGTGCTGGCGGTTAACGAAGTATCGGGCGGCTGCCCGGTGTATCTGGACGCGAACGAGGGTTTTTCGGCGGAGGACTCGCTAGGTTTTCTTAAAACTCTTAAAAAACACGGCGTTGTCCCGGCTTTTTACGAACAGCCGGTCCCGCGCGGGGATTGGGACGGCCTTAAAAAAGTTTCCCGCTATGCCCGGACCATAGGCTGCTGTGTGGGAACGGATGAAACGGTCCAGAAACTGCCTGACGCCGTCCGCGTTATAAAGGAGAAGGCGGCCTGCGGGATTAATATCAAAACCATGAAATTCGGTTTTCTGGGTTCGCGCGAACTGGCGCGGCTGGCGCTCGGCGCGGGACTTAAGCTGATGATCGGCGGCATGATGGAAAGCGCGCTTTCGATGACGGCATCCGCGCATCTGGCGTCCGGTATAGGCGGATTCAGTTTTATTGATCTGGACACTCCTCTGTTCGTAAAGGATAAAATAATGGCGGGTTCTCCGCTGGCTTCTGATGGTGTTTACAAGCTTGGCAAAATCAGGGCCGGTATAGGAGTGAGTCCGGTCTGATTCCAGTTTCCGGTACCGGGATATAAATTATGCAAACGGCAGACTCAATCCGCAGTAAAATGTTTTCGGCCCTGCTTTACGCGGGACTGGCCCTGCTGGTTATAACACCCGTTTCGCTTGCGCTCGCGGGAAAAGAGCTGAGCTTTGTTTACCCGCTGGCCTGGTCTTTATTCGCGGCGGCAACGGCTTTCGGCATAGCGTATACGGGCAGGGTTTCCGGTTTCAGGCGCGTTTTTTTCACGGTTTCAGCGGCGGCTTTTTTGTTCCGGCTTAAAGGCGGGCTTTTAACTGGCGATACGCTTGGCTATTGTTTCGACGCTGTTGCGCGCAATGTGCCCTACTGCCATATTTCGATGGCCTCTTTTCTGCCCGAGCGGGCGCACGAGCAATATATAGCGATGAAAATCGGCTACTGGGATATATTCTGGGGCGCGCTGAAACTGGCCGGAGTGTGGCTGCTGGCGACTTTGGCGATAGGCCCGGCCTGGTGTTCGTGGGTGTGTTGTTTCGGCGGGATAAACGACGGCTTTTCAGCCATTGTCCGCCGTCCTCTGATAAAATCCGGCAAATGGGCCGTCACGCTGCGCGATATGCCCGCCGCGCTTCTTATTTTCATGCTGCTGGCTTCTCTCGCCTACGCCACGCCGGTGTTCTGCCAGTGGTTCTGCCCGCTTAACGTGCCCACCGCGTTTGCGGACCCGGCGGTAATGTCCGCGGTAATGAAATACGCGCTGACCGCCGCCGGAATAATCGCGCTGGCAATCGCGCCGCTGCTTACCGGCAAAAAGATTTTCTGCGCCTACCTCTGCCCATTCGCCGCATGGCAGGCTTTGTGGGGGAAATTAAGCCCTTTCCGGATTAAAACGGACGCGGCAAACTGCGTTAACTGCGGCCTTTGCGCCGCCGCTTGCCCCATGAATGCCATGAAGCGTTCGCCCGAAGGCAAACCAGAACCAGGCGCGTACTGCAACATGTGCGGGGAATGCGTTTCAGCCTGTCCGCGCGGAGGCTTGCGTTATACGGTAGCCGGAACCGCTCTGCCTGCCAGAACCGGGATTTTCGGAAGCCTGTTTACGGCTGAAAAACTGCACACCTTCGCCGCATTGGTTTTGGGGGCGGCGTTTTCCTCGCTGTGGGCTCCGGCGGCGATAAAAAAAGCTTTTGAACTGGTTTTTAAATGACCGCTCTGTTTTCCGAAGGGTTTCTGCTCGGCCTCTCCACCGGTTTTTACTGTCTGGGCGCGTGTCTGCCCGCTTTGCTTCCTTATATGCTGGCGGAAGGCCGGAATGTTTGGAAAACCAATTTATACATATTCGCGCAGTTCCTTATAGGCCGGCTTGCCGCGTATTTGTTGTTCGCCGTTCTGGCGACGCTCGCTGGCAAAGCCGGAAAATATGAAATGCCGCATTGGGTTCTGCCCGCGGGTCTGTGCGCGTGCGGCGCGCTGATGGTTTTTCTGGCTCTGGCGCGGGTGAAAGGGGAAGGCCCCTGTCTGATGAAAAAAGACCTGAACCCCTTTTTCAAACGCCTGCCGCTGGCTTTGGGATTTGTTACGGGCATAAACATATGCCCGCCTTTCGCGGCAGGTTTTCTGCGGCTTATGGAACTGGCCGACACGGCGAAGGGAATATCCTATTTCCTCGGCTTTTACGCCGCGACCTCGCTGTTCATGTCTCCGGTGCTGCTGGGCACTCCGTGGATAAAAACCCGAGCGCGGGAAATAGGCCGCCTTACTCTGCTTCTGGCAGGCATATGGTATTGCGGGCGCGGAGCTTTGGAATTACTGCACTAAGCGAAAACCCTTATTCTACTTCAATCAGCCGGTACTGCCTGCTGCCAAGGCCCAGCGTTTCGGCATATTCAAGCGCGTGCTGGCCGGAAACGCCGTTTTCATGCTGGAAGGCGTCGGGCAGACCGGCTTTTTTGTTAACCATGTCAAAACTGGCCTGATCGAGAGCCACGGGGTCGTTAGACGCCAGTATGCCCACATCGCCTATGAAAGGCTTGGGGGCGGTGGCGCTGCAGTCGCAAAACTTTGAAATATTCATGGCGAGATTTATGTAGGCGAACTTCCCGCGCGAGGTTACTCCGCGCGCGTATTCGGCCAGTTTTTCCTGAAAAACCGGTCCTTTGGTAGGGCCGGAAGCCGCTTCCACCGCGTTGAACGGGCAGTAGGATTTACACTTGCCGCATCCGATGCATTTTGCGCGGTCAATATTAAAATTCTCGTCAATCGCGTCCACGGGGCACACACGGCGGCAGGTGCCGCATTTCATGCACCGCCCGCGCACGATGTTCGGTATCTGACCGGAATGCTGAACCCGCTTGCCGGTTTGCGAACCGAACCCCATGGCAAGATTTTTTATCGTCCCGCCGAACCCGCTGGTGCCGTGTCCTTTGAAGTGGGAAATAACAAGGAAAGAATCGTACTTCGCCATGCCTTTGCCCACATAAACCTTGTCGAAATAGCGGCCTTTGCAGGGCATGGTTGTTTCGCCTTCGCTGTCTAAAATGTCTATGGGCGCGTAAGTCCAGCCGTGTTCCCGCGCGGTCTGCAAATGGCTTTTTGTGTCGCCGCGCGAACCGCCGTAAATGGTGTTGGTTTCAACGAAAGTGCCTTTAAGGTTGGTGACAAGTTTTTCAAGCAGGGCGGGGGGAATGTAATTTTCGTTGCCCGCTTCGCCGAAATGTATTTTCACGCCGAGCTTGCCTTCGGGTTTGAAACCCAGCTTGTTGTATAACTCCACAAGCTTGGTGGAACTGATCTCGCGGGAGAAATAGACTATCGGCCTGTCATCCGTTTCGGCCATGGCGGCCATAAGCCACATAGCTCCGAACAGGCCCAAAAACGGTACGAGCAGACGCAAAAAGTGCTTTTTCATTAATACTCTCTCCAAAAACCGGCGGCGCAAAACACGCGGCGCGGGACATAACAACATTATACCAATGCAACCCGGTTAACCGAATAAAATGCCGCTGCCGTTTTGCAAAACAGGCGTCCGCGCTGCGCGCGTGTTAGCGCGGTCTGTTAAAAAGGGCGGGTATTGTGCTATAATAACCAGTAGCGGAAAGCGCGAAGTTTTTTTGGTCTTGCCCCAGACCGTCAGTGCGGTGGAAAATCGTCTCTATACCCGAGTTAAGATTTTCATTTCAAGCCGCGAGCGTGAGCCGGAAACCGGCATAGCGCTTTGTTTTGCGCCGTCCGTGGAGATTAAATTAAAAGAGCGGAATATGCATAAGACATACTTACCTACAGTAGCTGAAGTTGAAGCCGCGCGGAAATGGCATTTTATTGACGCTTCGTCCGACACACTCGGAAGAGTCGCCACCAAAGTAGCCACCCTTCTCGCCGGAAAGAACAAGAAATTTTACGCCCCGCATATGGACTGCGGCGATTTCGTCGTCATCACCAATGCCGCGAACTTGCGGGTTACCGGAAACAAGCTCGAAGATAAATTCTACTTCAAGCACACCGGCTATAAGGACGGGGCAAAAGTCACGCCGTTCAAACGGCAGATGGAAAAAGATCCCACCAAGATTTTTGAGCTTGCCGTTAAACGGATGCTTGATTCAAACAAGCTTCGCGCGCCCAGGCTCAGACGGCTCAAAGTGTACGCCGGCAGCGAACATCCGTTTGCGCATCTCCTGGTTGAAAAGAAGGAAATCGCCTCAGGGAAGGAAAGTTGATTATGACCGATATAACTGAAATATCCAAAAGAACAGGCCGCAGAAAAACCTCCGTGGCGCAGGTCAAATTGCAGGAAGGCGACGGAAAGATAACCGTCAATTCCGTGCCGCTCAGCGAATATTTCCGCGGCTGCGAAAGATATCAGAAACTGGTCACTTCACCGGTGACGCTTGTCGAATCCGGTTCGAAGTATGACTATACGCTCAAGGTCAACGGCGGCGGCATCGCCAGCCAGGCCGGCGCGGCGCGCCACGCCATAGCCCGCGCGCTTGGCGATATGAGCGACGAGATTCACGCCGCCATGAAACGCGCCGGGTTCCTTACCCGCGACGCCAGAATGGTGGAAAGAAAGAAACCGGGCCAGCCGAAAGCCCGCAGACGTTTTCAGTATTCGAAACGATAATTCTGGAATACTCAGAGTTTGGAAAAACCGGACAGCGTTTCTGTCCGGTTTTTCTTTTTTCCGCTTTACGGAAAAAGGGGCGGCCTGCCTGAGCCGCTATTATTTGTTATTATATTATTACTATGTGCGGAATTTGCGGATTAATCAATGTGGCGGGCGCAAGCGGAACGGATTCCGCTCTTAACCGCATGCGGGCTATGCGAGACGCGCTTGTTCACCGCGGCCCTGACGACGAAGGCGGCCTTTCGCTGGGCCCCGCCGTGCTGGGATTCCGCCGCCTTTCCATTCTAGACCTTACAAACGGGCATCAGCCCATGGTTTCGCCCTGCGGGAAATACGCGATAGTGTTTAACGGCGAAATCTATAACCACCCCGAACTTAAACCCGAACTGGAACGCAGGGGCTACGCCTTCCGCACGCACGCCGACACAGAAACTCTTTTGTACGGGCTCATGGAATACGGCGCAGAGTTCGTCAGCCGGCTTAAAGGTATGTTCGCTTTTGTTTTCTGGGACAGCGTTTCGGGACGCGTCATTATAGCGCGCGACCCGGCGGGCATAAAACCCTTTTACTATACCGTGCAGGACGGCTATTTCGTTTTTTCTTCGGAATTGCGCTCGCTCATAAAAAGCGGCGTTAAAAAACGCTGGGATTTCAAGAGCGTTGGTGATTATCTGCGGTTCGGGTTCGTGCACGCGCCTGACACCATTTTTGAAGGGATTAAAAAGCTACCCGCCGCCCATCTGGCGGAATTTAAAATCCCGCGGAGCGGGGAAGCCTTTGTTTTCCCGCGGCCCGTGAAGTATTACAGCGTCGCCGTGTCCGACACGGAAAAAATGGAGTTCGGGCAGGCGCTCGACAGGCTGGACCGGATACTTAACGAAAGCGTGCAGCGGCATTTGCTCAGCGATGTACCGGTCGGCGCGTTTTTATCCGGCGGCGTGGATTCAAGCGTTTTAGCCGCCATGATGGTGCGCCATGCGGGCGGGCGCGTAAAAACCTTTTCGATAGGCTTTACGGGCGCGCGGCGCGGACTTGACGAATCGCGGCACGCCTTGGCTGTGGCCCGCCATATCGGTTCGGAACACTATCCTCTTATGCTGGACGCGAACGTGCTTTCGAGAATTCCCGAACTTATGCGTGCCATGGACGAGCCGATAGGCGACTCCGCCATTCTGCCCACTCTGCTCTTGAGCGATTTCGCGCGCAAAGAGGTTAAAGCCGTTTTGTCCGGCGAAGGCGCCGACGAATTGTTCGCCGGTTACGGCCGCTATAAAGCCGCCATGCTTTCCTATAAAATTAACCGCTGGCCCGGTTTTGCGAAAAAAGCCGCGGGGGCCTATTTTTCCGCGCGCGGCTCAAACAGGTTTTATAAAGCCGTTCCGTTTAAAAATAAAACGGACTGGCTGGACGCGGCTGTTCATTCCTCGGATGAACGGATAAAAGCCGTTCTCAATCCGGAATTCGCGGCGAAACTGGAGTATGATACCTCTTTCACTTCTTATATGGAGCCGCAGTGCGGGGAAGGTTTCAACGGGGTTCTGCTGTCCGATTTTCGTACGGTGCTGGCGGATTGCCTCCTGATGAAATCGGATAAGGCCACCATGGCCGCCGGCATTGAGGCGCGCGTGCCGTTTCTGGACCGGGACGTTATGGATTTCGCCTATAAAATCCCGCCCGAGTTCAAAGTCCGCCGGTTTAAGAGCAAATGGCTTTTGCGCGAACTGGCGCTTAAATACGTGCCCGCTTCGATAGCCTTCAGGAGCAAGCACGGTTTCTGGGCGCCTTGGGAAGAATGGATCTGTTCCAGGCCGCCGGAGCTGGCGCGGGCGCTGGAAAACCGTGATCTGGCGGAAATTTTCGATGTGAAAACGGTGAATGAAATGCTTGCCCGCCTCAATGAGGGGCGGGGCGGCGCCGATTCGGGCCTGCTGTTTCGGGCGGGGATTCTGGCGCTGTGGTACAACTCGTTGGGGTAAGGAGAAAATGTATGTTGCGTAAAATGCTGTTCTTTGTGTTTGCGGTCCTGCTGTGCGGCGGTTACGCCGCGGCTGAGAAAGTGGCGATTTACCATACGGGCGACGTGCACGGCTGGTATTCGGCCCGTCCGGCGGCGTGGGATAAAGATAATTCCACGCGGCCCTGCGGAGGCTTCGCGGTTTTGTCTACGCTGGTGAAAAAGGACAAAACACCCCACATTCTGCTTGATTCAGGCGACTGGTATCAGGGCACTCCCGAAGGAAACCTGACAAAAGGCATGGCTTCGGTCAATATAATGAATCTGCTGGGCTACACCGCGTCCGCGATAGGCAACCATGAATACGATTACGGTCCTGACAATCTGGCGAAACTTTCCAAAAGCGCGAAATTTCCCCTGCTGGGAGCGAACATTTACAATATTTCCGACGGGCAGCGGGTAAGCTACGCAAAGCCGTACATAATCACCAAAGTGGGCGGCAAGAAAATCGCGATAATAGGCGAAAGCACGGAAGACACGAAAACAAGCACCATGCCGAAATATGTGGCGGATCTGGATTTTAAGAACCGTGCGCAGGAAGTGGCGAAGCTGATTCCGGAGATAAAGGAAAAAGACGTTGACGCCATTGTGGTTATCACTCACGGCGGGCTCTGCGCGAAATGCGTGGGACAGACCGTGGAGGCGGCGGACGTTAAATTTTCTGATTTTGACGAAAAGGAAGGCAACCTTTCCATAGCGCGCGCTTCAAGCGGCACTATCGCGCTTGTTCTGGGCGGGCATTCGCACACCGGCCTTCTGCACGGTTATTATGACAGCCAGAGCGGCACCTGGTTCGGTGAGAGTTACGGCTATCTTACCAGCGTGACGCGCGCGGAACTGGACTTTAACGATAAAACCGGAAAGCTTGACAACGTAACCGTGAATCTGGTGCCGCTGTGGGTTGACACTATCGGCGAGGACAAGCGCGTTTTGCGGGCGCTCAAACCGGTCAGCACCCAGGTATCAGCGGAGATGGACAAGGTTGTCGGCTATACGGACCGGGCGATCACGCGCAAAGGCAAGTTCGACTCGGATCTGGGCAACTGGGTTTCGGACATCATGCGTGAAACCGTCGGAGCGGATATCGCGTTTCAAAACACGCACGGCATCAGGGCCGATATCGCAGCTGGCACCATCACCATAAGATCCATTTATCAGGTTCTGCCTTTCGAAAACACGCTGGTCACCATGAATCTTACGGGCGGGCAGATTCTTTTTCTCATGAGGGAAAATCTCAGTCATCTGCGCAGCGGCATGCAGATGTCCGGCCTTACCGCAGCCTATACCACCAATGAAAAAGGCGACGTGGAGGAGATTGTTATCACGGTTGGCGGCAAGCCGATTGATCTGGCGGCGAATTACAAAGTCGTGACCAATAATTATCTGTCGGGCGGCGGCACCGGCGGCGCGACTTTCAAGGACGGGCAGAATATCCTTGATACCGGCATTTCCATCCGCGATTGCGTTATTGACAGCGTGAGAAAGAATCCCTCCGTCAACATCCCTGCGGGCGGGCGCATAGCGCGCGCGGATTAGCGTTTTTGCGGCAGGGCGGTTTTGCTTATGAAGGCCGCCCCGCCGCTTCAGTTTCTTGAGCGGTTTTGAAAATGAAAAAAATTGTTTTGCCTGCAGTTGCTCTTCTGGCTTTCTTTCTGGGCGGGTGCAGCAATACCAAGGAACTGGTGATATACAACACCAGCGATGTCCGCGGCTATTACTGGCCCAATCCCGCGCCGGAAGGCGAGCGCGGCGGTTACGCCGTGCTTAAAAACATGCTTAAAACCGAAACGTCCAAATATATTCTGCTGGGCGGCGGCAACTGGTTTTACGACACGCCGGAAGGAAAATTCACGAAAGACACGGCCGCCGTCAGGCTGATGAACGATTTGGGATATGCGGCTGTTTGCCCCGGCGGCAGCGATTTTTCCTATGGCTGGAAACCTCTGCGCGCCATGATAAGTAAGGCGAATTTCCCCGTACTGTGCGCGAACGTTTATTATGGCGCAGGCGAACGCCGCGCGGACTTTTTTAAACCTTATTTCATAACCGAGCTGGGCGGAGTCAAGACCGGTATTTTCGGTCTTATGAGCCGTTCCGTTTATAAAAACGTGCAGAGCATGGAAATGTCAGGCATAACGGTTACCGACCCCGTCGCCGAAGCCGAGCGGGTGGTTCCGGAACTGCGCAAAAAAGGCTGCAAGCTTATAATCGCGCTTACCGACATGGGTTTCAACGCCTACCGCCGCGGCGCGGAGGACGACGACGGCGAGCTGGCCCGCCGCGTGCCCGGGATAAGTCTTATTATCGGCGGCGGAACCCGTCCGGAAAGCGAGAGGCCGGAGAAAATAGGGGACACTTATATTGTTCAGGCCGGTTCGAAACTTGAAAAGGCGGGACGGCTGAGCCTGAGCGTGAATGTGTATTCCGGCAAGATAATCCGCTGCCGCTACCGGCTGATAAGCGTTGAAAAAAGCAAGTACGGCGAGGATATTGAAATAGCGGAGTACCTCGCCCGGATACGCGGCGAGGTCGTAAGATTGCTGGACAAGAAAGTGGCTTATTCGAAGGATTCGTACGCTCATGCGGGCGGCGGAGAAACCCCCATGGGCGACTGGATGGCGGACTGCATGCGCAGATGGCTTAAGGCCGACATCGCGCTTTTAAATTATTCGGCTATTAAAAACGGGCTTCCGTCCGGTTCCCTGACGGAACGCGCGCTTTACGACACCATTCCGGGCGACGACAGCGTAATGTCCATGAAAGTGCGCGGCGAAGACATTAAAAGCGCGCTGGAAGCGGGCCTTAGCAGCCCCGCGGGAAGGATACAGATTTCCGGCCTGTCCGTGCGGTATAATATGGGCGCCGCCGAAGGTGAGCGCGTCAAGGGAATCCTGGTGGACGGCGAACCGCTTAAGAACGACAAAATTTACCGCGTCGTCGCCACCGACACCATGATCGCGGGCGCCGAAGGTTACGGAGCGCTGGGCCGGGCTGTTGAATTCGCCAACACCAAAGAGCTGCTCCGCACGCGCATTTCCTGGTGCCTGTATGTGCGCCAGCCAAGGGAAAAAGAGGCTCCGGTCCGCTGGCTTGAGGATAAAAACTGATTTTACGAATGCCCGGTATTCTGTCTTTATGTATAATATTTAAAACAAATTGTCCGGAGGAAAGATGATTCAGGTCAACGTTAAGTGCCCAAAGTGCGGGCATTCTCTGATGGAAAAGGGCCATAAGATAGACGGTAAACCGGCTATAATGGTTAAGTTTTCCTACGCCGCCAAAAAGGGTTCCGCTTATTTGAGTTCGCTGTACGGCAGCTATAATTCTGAATTGCCTTTCGCCATACCGGAGCACAAAGTGGCGGGCTTCCGCTGTCCCCATTGTGACGCGGACCTTAAAACGGACCGCAAGTGCGATGTCTGCGGTTCGCACATGGTCGCTTTGGACCTGACCCAGGGCGGCAATGTGCAGTTCTGCTCGCGCAAAGGTTGCCGCAAGCATCTGCTTGAATTTTCCGATTTCGACACGGAACTTGAAGCCTTTTATAAGGCTTACGCGCACCAGCTGGACGCCTAGGATATCTGATGAACGGCGGATATAATTCCAATTCAGGCGGCGGTTTCACGCCCCGGAACCCTTCGGGCTCCTCGGGTCCGTCCGCACCGCCACCGCCGCCGCTTAGCCGTGCTTCCGTTACGGGGCCGATGCGGGTGGATGTCAACGTGTATGATCCATCCGCCGCGAAACCCGCTAGGCTGACTCTGCCCGGGAAAGCCACTTTTGTGCTGGCGGGCGTGGTAGTTATCATTATTTTCCTGATGGCAATCGCCGTTGTGCTTTCTCCGGTCTGGAAGCAGTATCAGAAGCGGCAGCAGAAACGGACCACGAGCCTGGAACACTATCTGGCGAAACGCCCGCAGACTTTCCAGGATCCGCTCGCGGCGCAAAGCAATTACGACCAGAGTTTCAAGTCAGCCAGTTTCCAGATAAAGGGTGACCGCAAGGGCCTGTTTAAAAACCAGGTGCTTCTGGCCCTGCAGATGATTTGGGAAAACGACCGCCCCATGTTTAACGAAATTAAACGTTATGTTTATGTCATAAGGCTGGGCGATAAAACCAGTTTTGAAGTGGAAGAAGGCGTCCCCACTATAGTGATTACGAACAAAACGGCTTTCCGGTCCGTTACCTGGTGCGCGGGCGCGATAGCTCATCAGCTGTTTCTGGCGCGCAATTATTTCGCGCTTAAACAGCGCGATCTCGCCGCGGGCAAGGCCGCCATTCTGGGCCGTGCGCAGCTGCCGGAGCAGGAAATTATTCCCATAGAAGTCAATTACAGCGACATGAAGTCTTATGAGAATTTCGAGAAGCAAGCCGACGCGTACCATATTCTTATTCTGCGCAGGCTGAAGGCTCCCGCCAACGAAATAAGCGCGATAATCAACCGCCCGCCCTACGACTATTCCTATACGCATGACGGCGTTTTCCAGCCCGGCACATGAGCGTTACAGTCCGTCCGCTTGAAATCGGCGGCGTGAAGCTGGCCAATAATCTTGTTCTGGCGCCCATGGCCGGCATAAGCGATTCTCCGTTCCGGCGCATGTGCCTTAAAGGCGGCGCGGGGCTTGTGTGCGCGGAAATGGTTTCGGCGTGCGCCGTTAAATATGAGAACGCGAAAACGCGGCGGATGCTTTTTCTGGCTCCGGACGAGCATCCCTGCTCGGTGCAGATTTTCGGCTCGGACCGGGATTCGATACGCGCCGCCGTTTCGGCGGCTGAAGAAAACGGCGCGGATATCCTGGACATAAATGCCGGCTGTCCGGTTAAAAAAGTGATTAAATCCGGTTCCGGTTCGGCGTTGATGCGCGATCCGGTGTTGTTCGCTGCGGTGGTTTCCGCCGCTGTTGAAAACGCGCGCATTCCGGTGACGGTTAAATTCCGCACCGCTTTGCGGGAAGGGGAACTGCTGGGCCCGCAGTTCGCCACAATCGCCCAGGATTGCGGAGCCGCCGCCGTTACGGTGCACGCAAGGCCCGCCTCGTCTTTTCACGAGGGGCCGGTTGATTTCGCCGGACTTGAGGCGACCTGCCGCGCGGTGTCCATCCCTGTTATCGGTAACGGCGGGATACATAACGCCCAGGACGCGCGCCGGATGTTCGACTGCGGAGTAAGCGGCATTATGATCGGACGCGGCGCGGTGGGCGACCCGTTCATTTTTAAAAACCTTGGCGCAAGCCTTAACGGCGCGGAACCGTGCGCGCCTTCCCCGCGCGAACGGCTGGCCTGTTTTCTGGATCTTCTGAGCATGAGCGTTGAGCATTACGGCGAACGCATGGCTATCGTGCGGGCGCGGAAAGTCGCCGGTTACTGGATACGCGGTTTCGAGGGCGCGTCCGGCATTCGCGCCGAATTCGTGCGGCTGGACTCGCTGTGCGCCGCGAAAAATCTTTTTCTTCCTTTTTTGGCCTCCTTGTAATTAACCATCTGTTAAATGTATTCAGAGTATAGTCTATTTGATAGAATATTCTTGCCATGACCCAGATAAAAACAGAAACTCCCTTAATGACGCAGTATAACGCCGTAAAGGCGGCCTATCCTCACGCCGTTTTATTTTTCAGGCTTGGGGATTTTTATGAAATGTTCGGCGCGGACGCGAAACTGGCCAGCCGTGTTTTAGGCCTGGTTCTGACTTCCCGCCAGGGTGAGCCGATGTGCGGCATCCCTTTTCACAGTGCTACCGGCTACATAGCCAAGCTGATAAAAGCCGGGCATAAAGTCGCCGTTTGCGAGCAGACGGAAGAACCGGGCAAGGGCAAAAAACTCGTTTCGCGCGAAGTGGTGCGCCTGATAACGCCAGGCACGGTGCTGGAGGAGGCCCTTCTGGACGCGAAGGTGTCTAACCACCTTGTCTGCGTTGAAACCGAGCTTAACGGCTGGGGTGTGGCCTGCGTCGAGGTTTCCACGGGCGATTTCTGGGGCGCCCAGAAAATGAACGACGACGGGTACAGAAGCCTGTCTTCCCTGCTGGCTCGGGTCGCGCCTTCCGAAGTGCTGGCGGGTGAAAAGGTTATTGGAAAATTGGGCAGGGCCGGTATTTTTCCGTCCGGCGCGTCGGTCTCGGTTTTCGACAGGACCGCCGAAACCCTTTCCGTGCCGGAAAACTGGCCGGGCGCAGAGGTTTGGGGCAACCGCCAGCTGGCGCTAAAAGCCGCGCTAAAAGCCGCAAGATATATAGAAGAAAACGAGCCGCATTTAAAGGGCAGGCTGGCTCCGGTTTTCAGGGAAACTTCGGACGCGCTTGAACTGGACGAAAACGCCATTAACACTCTGGAAATAGTTTCTTCCGACGGCCAGCGCGCTCAAAGCCTGTGGGGCGTGTTGGACAAATGCGTAACGCCCATGGGTTCGCGCACTCTGCGCGAATGGCTGCTCCATCCGCTTATTGACGTGGTGGCGATAAAAAAGCGCCAGAAAGTGGTGGAAGGTTTTCTGACCAATCCCGCCGAGCGGGAAAATCTGGCCCACGCGCTGGGCAACATGTCGGATATCGAACGGGTTATGGGCCGAGTATCGGCGGCTTCCGCCAGTCCGCGCGACGTGGCGGGCCTGCGCAGATCCCTTTTGGGGCTTGAAGAATTTAAAACCTGGTTTGAGAACACCTCATCAGTTCCTTTGGAAACCGTGAAACGGTTTGAGGATGTTTATCCGGTTCTTACCAAAACCTCTCTCATGCTCGAGCGGGCGGTGAGCGAGAATCCGCCGGTCAAACTGTCCGAAGGCGGGGTTATCGCCGACGGTTACAACGCCGAACTGGACGAACTGCGCGCCTTGAGGCGCGACAGCGGCGCCAGACTCCGGGAATTCGAGGCGCGCGAACGCGAGCGCACCCAGATTTCTTCGCTTAAGGTCGGTTACAATTCCGTTTTCGGTTATTATATTGACGTGACCAACGCCAACCACGGCAAGGTCCCGCAGGACTACATCCGCAAGCAGACTCTGTCCAATTCCGAACGGTTCATCACCGAGGAGCTTAAGGAAATGGAGGCCCGCATCCTGGGCGCGGAGGAACGGATACTGCGGCTTGAGGCTTTTCTGTTCGGGCAGATTAAAGAGGAGCTTGTCGGCGTCAACCGCGAGCTCAGGATTTTCGCCCGCATTGCCGCCGAACTGGATGTTTTTTATTCGCTGGCGCTCTGCGCCGCGGAAAACGGCTACGTCAAGCCGGAAGTTGATTTGTCCTGCGATATTGAAATAGAGGGCGGGCGCCATCCCGTGGTGGAAAGAAACCTTCCGGCGGGCAGTTTCGTGCCGAACAATCTGCATATAAACGACAAAGAGCCGCAGATTATGGTCATCACCGGCCCCAACATGAGCGGCAAGAGCGTTTATCTGCGCCAGAACGCGGTTCTGGTCATCATGGCGCAGGCGGGCGGTTTCGTGCCCGCCAAAAGCATGCGCATAGGTTTGGTGGACCGCATCATGACGCGCATAGGCGCGCATGACGCGGTGAACCGCGGCGAAAGCACTTTTATGGTGGAAATGAAGGAAACTGCTGCGATTTTGTCCTCCTTCACCAAACGGAGTTTCATTTTGCTGGACGAAATCGGGCGCGGCACCTCCACTTATGACGGCATTTCCATCGCCTGGGCGGTGATAGAGTTCCTGCGCAACGCCGAAGGCGGGCCCAAGGTTCTGTTCGCCACGCATTATTTCGAGCTGACGGATCTGGAGGAGAAGTATTGCGGCGTGGTGAATTTTAACGTCGCCGTGCGCGAGTGGAAAAACGCGGCGGGAAAAGACGAGCTTATTTTCCTGCATAAAATAGAGAAGGGTTCGGCGGACAAGTCTTACGGCATTCACGTGGCCGAGCTGGCGGGCCTGCCCGCGGCCTGCATACTGCGCGCGCAGAAAATACTGGAAACGCTTGAAAAGAAAAGCGATCTGCCGGGCGAAAAGCAGAAAACCTCCCCGCTGCTTCCGCTTTTTTCCAGCCATCCGGTGTTAGACGAACTTAAGCTGGCTGTGCTGGAGAAAATCAGCCCGCTGGAAGCCCTGCAGCTTATCGCGCAGTGGAAAAAGCAGATGGAGAATTGAGTCCCGTGGGCGACATTAAAATCTTAAGCGAAGACGATATAAAAAAAATCGCGGCCGGCGAGGTTATCGAACGGCCCGCGTCGGTGCTTAAGGAATTGCTGGAAAACGCCGTTGATTCCGGCGCGCGCAATGTGCGCGTGGACATTGAGGACGCGGGGCGCAGGCTCATCCGCGTCAATGACGACGGCCGCGGCATGGACTCCGCGGATTTGCGCGCCGCCTGCCATAGGCACGCTACCAGCAAAATCCGCACTTTCGCCGATTTGGACAAACTGGACACCTTCGGTTTCCGCGGCGAGGCTTTGTTTTCGATTGCCGCCGTGTCGAAACTTTCCATAACCTCCTGCACCCACGAACCCGGCGCGCGGGGAGCGAATATCCGCATGGAAGGCGGAAAAACCGTTTCCGAAAACGAGGCTCCGCCCGTGCCCGGCACGACCATGGAGGTGCGGGATTTGTTTTTCAACACGCCGGCGCGGCTTAAATTTCTTAAGGGCGACGCCGCAGAACGGGCCCGCCTTCTTGGCGCGGCTGAGGAATGCGCGCTGGCGAACCCCGGCGTGGGGTTTCAGATTTACGCGGAAGGCAAACGGGTGTATTCTTTGCCCGCCGTGGCCGACAATGCGGCCGGTTTAAAGACCCGCGCGGCGGAAATACTGGGCCCCAAGGTTTCAAAGGGCATGCTCGGCGCGGTGAACGAAAAATTCAATATGACGGTGTTTGTCAGCAGTCCGTCAAACATGGTGCCGAAACGCAATCTTCAGTTTTTCTTCGTAAACCGCAGGCCGGTTTCGGCGAAAACGCTGGCGCAGGCCGTGTATAAAGCTTATGAAGGACGGCGGTCCTCCAATCTTCAGCCCGCCTGCCTTGTCTATCTGGAAATGGATCCCGCGGCTTTCGACGTTAACGTCCATCCCCAGAAAAAAGAGGTCCGTTTTATTGACGAAAGCGGCGTGTTCGGCGCGGTTTACAGAACGGTCGGTTCGGCTCTTTTAAGGGCCGTCGCCGAGGGGCATGAGGCCGGCAGCGTCGCCGTTATGCGCGAGCCGGAAGAACCGGAACAGTATGGTATCGCTCCGCAGAAGAATCTCGCGCGCGCAAACGAAGGCTTCGCGAAAGAGGACATCCTCAAGCCGGAGCCTGACGGATATAAAATTTCCCAAAACGCCTATCCGGTGCTGGGTTCGGAGGAAAGCGTTTCCTCCGTTATTCCGCCGGCGGAAAAAATCGCGGCGGTTAAAAAAGCGCTGCAGGACGAACCGGCGCTGCCTTCGTCGGAGGAAGCCGCCCCGGCCTGGTGGACTCCGCCTTACCGTTATCTGGGCCAGTTCGAGCAAAGCTATCTTTTGTTCGAATCGGGGGCGGGCCTTGTCGTTATTGACCAGCACGCCGCGCAGGAGCGGATTCTGTTCGAGCAGTATTTAAGCCAGCTGGCCTGTGGTAATACAGTTGTGCAGCGGCTGATGCTGCCGGTGAGCGTTGAACTGCCGGCGAGTTCGGTTGAAAACATCGTCCAGTGGAAAGACTGGCTTGAAAAAGCGGGTTTTGAAATAGAGCAGTTCGGCCCGCGCACCGTGCTGGTGCACGCCGCGCCGAGCCTGTTTGATTTTGGCGACGACTCACTGGCGGCTTTCGTGGAAAGCCTGTCCGCCGTGCTGGGCGATCCGGAAAAGTGCGCCGAGGATGTGCGGCGCGAACTTGTGGCTATGACCGCCTGTAAAAAAGCCGTCAAGGCAAAAGACCTGCTGGGCGAGACCGAAGCCCTGCGTCTGCTGCGCGATTTGAAGCGCTGCGAAAACGGGCTTAACTGCCCGCACGGACGCCCGACAATGATATTAATGCCGGAAACGGAACTTGCGCGCAGGTTCCGGCGGACATAGATATAGGTCTTACGGCCCTTGCTTCATCCGGGCTTTTTTGGAAAAATATGCAATCTTTGACAGACATGTGAACTACAATGAAA
>JBAYFS010000023.1:0-18015 GCA_041667045.1 Elusimicrobiaceae bacterium
GCAAGCGTGTCTTCGTTAAACCGCCGACCCTGGCATTCCTCGCATTTGACGTAAATGTCCGGCAGGAACTGCATTTGGATTTTTATTATGCCGTCACCTTGGCATTTTTCGCACCGCCCGCCTTTAATGTTAAACGAAAAACGGCCCTGTTCGAAACCCCTGCGCCGTGCTTCGGGCAGTTTGGCGAACAGCTGGCGGATGAAGGTGAAAACGCCGGTGTAAGTCGCGGGATTTGAACGCGGTGTCCTGCCTATGGGCGACTGGTCTACTATAATAACCTTGTTTATCTTTTCAATGCCGGTTATGCCCGAGTGTTTGCCCGGTATGTCTTTGGCGTTGTTGAGGTGTTTTGCCAGGGCTTTATAAAGTATCTCATGCACCAGTGTTGACTTGCCGGAGCCGGACACACCTGTCACGCACACAAATTTGCCCAGCGGAATGGGCACGTCTATGTTTTTAAGGTTGAACTGCTCCGCGCCTTTGATTTTAAGCGCGCTCCCCGTTCCCGCACGCGCGGTTTCGGGAATTTCGATTTTGAAAGTTCCGTTTAAATATGCGGCCGTGAGCGATTTTTTGTTCTTGAGTATTTGCTTAAGGGAGCCTTCGGCTATCACTTCTCCGCCGAACTCGCCCGCGCCGGGGCCCAGGTCCACGATGTGGTCCGCTTCGCGGATGGTTTCCTCGTCATGCTCGACAATGACGAGCGTGTTGCCGCTGTCCCGCAATGTTTTAAGCGTGTTTAAAAGACGGCGGTTGTCGCGCGAATGCAGGCCGATGGTGGGTTCGTCCAGCACATAAAGCACGCCGGTAAGCCCCGAGCCGATTTGCGTGGCAAGGTGAATGCGCTGGGCCTCGCCGCCTGAGAGGCTTTCCGAGCGGCGGTCCAAAGTCAGGTAAGTGAGCCCCACGTTGGAAAGGAAACCCAGCCGCGCGTTGATTTCCTTTAAAATCTGGCGGGCTATCATATTGTCCCGCGCGCCGAGTTTAAGGTTTTTGAAAAAATGTTCTCCGGTTTCCACTGACATGGCGGTAATTTCCGCGATGTTCTTTCCGTCAACCAGCACCGCCAGCGCCTCCGGCTTGAGCCGCGCGCCTTTGCAGGCGGGGCAGGTGGTTTCGCGCATGAAGCGGGTGAAAATCTCCTCGCGCACGAATTCCGATTCGGTTTCCTCGTAGCGGCGTTTAAGGTTGCCGATAACGCCTTCGAAAGCCTTGTCCTTCGACGCCCAGTGGACGCGGTACTGCCCGCCCCCGTAAAGAATCAGGTCGCGGTCCGCCTGGGCCATGTTTTTCCACGGCACGTTCGTGGGGATTTTTTCGCGTTTGCATACGTCGGCCAGTATTTCCATGTAATATGACGACCAGGACGTTTTCCAGCGGTTGCTCCGTGTTGTGACGGGGCTTTCCCACGCCGCCAGCGCGCCTTCGTCTAAAGAAAGGGACGGATCAGGAATGACCAGGTCTTCCGCCGCTTCCATTCTTACCCCCAGCCCCGTGCAGACGGGACAGGCGCCGTGCGGCGAATTAAAAGAGAACAGGCGCGGTTCAAGCTCCGGCAGGCTGATGCCGCAGTGGGCGCAGGAGTTGCTTTCGCTGTAAAGGATCGCCGGGCCTTTCGGTTCTTTCCCGGCGGCTAAAATGAAGCCGGACGAATGGCGGATGGCGGTTTCAACGGAATCGGTCAGCCGCTCTTTTTCCACCTCGTCAATGACCAGTTCGTCAATCAGGATTTCAATGTCGTGCTTTTTATAGCGCGCGAGCGCGGGGACCGCGCTTATTTCGTGGATTGTTCCGTCCACGCGGATTTTGGCGAAGCCCGCTTTTTTGTATTTCGCGAAAATTTCCTCGTAGGTTCCCTTCCGTCCGCGCACTACGGGCGAGAAGATAAGAAAGGTTTTTCCCTTGAATCTGGCAATGATATCGGAAACAATGCCCTGCGCGGACCACGTTTCAATGGGCCTGCCGCATTTGGGGCAGTGCGCTTTGCCGATGCGCGCGAACATGAGGCGGAAATAGTCGTAGATCTCGGTAACCGTGGCAACCGTCGAGCGCGGATTGCGGGACGGGTTCCTCTGCTCTATGGATATGGCGGGGGAAAGGCCGTCTATGTGGTCCACGTCGGGTTTTTCCATCAGGCCGAGAAACTGGCGCGCGTAAGCGGAAAGGCTTTCCACATAGCGCCGCTGGCCTTCGGCGTAGATGGTGTCGAACGCCAGGCTGCTTTTGCCGGAGCCGGAAAGTCCGGTTATAACCGTCATCTTTCCGCGCGGCAATTCGAGCGAAATGTTTTTTAAATTGTGCTGCCTTGCTCCGCGTATGCGTATCGTATCCATAATCAGTGTTTTAGCCTTGGGAAAGTTATATAATAATTCTATCATTTTATGAATAAAACCAAAGCAGTCACTTTCGCCGCCATTGTGTTGTCGCTGACCGTTTTAGCGCTGGTCATTCACAGCGGGTACGATAAATTCGCCAGAATTATCTCCGAAGTGAAAATGCTTTATCTTCTGGGCGCTTTGTTCTGTTCATCCCTGGCGTATGTTTTCATGGGCGTTTCCTTGTGGGAAGTCCTCCGGCTGCTGGGGTACCGCATAGGGCTGGGGTCAAGCATCAGCATCGCGGTTGTTTCCACCACCATCAATTATGTGATTTCCACTATGGGGGTGAGCGGTTTTGCGCTGCGCGCACACCTTTTGCGCAAACGCAATGTCCCGTTCGGGGTATGCGTGACCACAAGCGTGGTCATCAGCGTGCTGATTTACATTATACTGGCCGCCATAATCATGCTGGGAACCATGCTTCTGCTTATCCACTCCAGCGGTTCGAAGCTGGAAATGGTGGAAGGTTTCACGGGCGTGTCGGTTCTTTTGGCTATTTGCTTTGGTATCGGCAAGGCGTTTCTGGACCACAAGTTCCGCGCCAAATGGACGCGCGCGATCTGGCACGGGATAAACCATATTCTTTACTTTTTCTCGGGGCCGCTCATTCCCAAGGAAAGTTTCGTGTATTTCGAAACACAGCTGGAAGCCGGCATAAACGTGATCCACAAAAACAAGGCGCAGTTTACCGTGGCGTTGGTGTATATTTGCGCCGACTGGATTTTCACCCTGTTGGCCCTTTATATGGGATTTCTTGCGGTCGGGATAAAAATGCATATAGGGCAGCTGGTGGCGGGATTCGCGCTGGGCATGGTTACGGTTCTTATTCCTATCCTGCCGGGCGGTTTGGGCGCGATGGAGCTGACGATGTCGGCGGTTTTTTCCAATATGGGCGTGGATTGGAACGCCGCGCTGGTCGCCTGCCTAATTTTCCGGCTGGTCTATTATTTCATACCCGCCATTTTCAGCGTTTTTGTTTATTGGGGCCTGAAACTCTCCGAGCCGCTGGACCTTAAGGAAGAAACAGAGGCCGAACTCTCCATGTCAGGGAGAAGAATGTGATTTACGGATTGGGCGGAATAAAACCCGAGATTTCAGACGGGGCTTACGTTCATGAAGCCGCCGTTATTATAGGCCGCGTGAAAATCGCGGACGATGTTTCCGTGTGGCCCTGCGCGGTGGTGCGGGGCGATGTCGCGGATATTTCCATTGGACGCGGCACCAGCGTGCAGGATAACTGCACCATACACGTTGATATTGGCGCGGACGCCGTTATAGGCGAAATGGTGACTATAGGGCACGGCGCCGTTGTCCACGGCTCCAGAATAGGGAACCGCTGTCTTATCGGTATGGGCGCGGTGGTGATGGAAAGCGAAATCGGCGATGATTGCCTTATCGCCGCCGGCACAGTTCTTCCGCCGGGCAGCAAAATTCCCGCGCGCAGCATGGTGCGCGGCGTGCCCGGAAAAATCGCGCGCGAACTTACGGAAAGCGAACTTGCCGGCCTTGTTAAATCCGCGGGCGCTTACCTTGCGCTCGGAGCGGAGTTCAGGCGTAACTGCGGGAGAATTTCCTGATGAGCGAAACCGCTAAAAAAAGAATAGTTCTGATAGAGGACTCCAAAGAACTGGCGGTCGCCCTGGCGGGCGTGCTCAGGCTCAAAGGCTATGAAGTCATGATCGCGCGCGACGGCGTTCTGGGTCTTGAAACAGTGAAAAGGGAAAAGCCGGACCTTGTTCTTTTGGATCTGATGCTGCCCAAGTTAAGCGGCTACGAAGTCTGCCGCCTGCTTAAAACTGACAATATCACATGGCGCATTCCGGTAATGGTTCTTTCCACGCTGACGAAACCGGAACAGATTGACCGAGCCAAGCAGGCCGGAGCGGACAAGTTTGTCCCGAAGCCTTATGATCTGGACAGCGTGATTGACGAAGTCGTTAAGTTTTTACCGTGAACGCACCCTATAAAATTTACTCGGCGCTCGCCTCGGTGTTCGGTCCGCAGGGTTGGTGGCCGGTAACGCCGGAGGGACATGTCAGGCCGCTTTATAAAAGGGGCCGTTTCAAACTTCGGTCGGACCGGGAACGCTTTGAAGTGGCGGTTGGCGCGATTCTCACCCAGAACACCGCCTGGACGAACGTGGAACGCGCGCTGGTGAATCTGAACGTGGCGGGCGGGATAAGTCCTGAAACGGTTTTAAAAACCGACAGCGCCCGTCTTGCCGGGCTGATACGCTCTTCAGGCTATTATGTCCAGAAAGAGAAAAAGCTGCGCCTTTTCTCGGAATATCTGGTTGCCAAGCATCCAGAAGGGCTGGGCAAATGGCTGGGCGGACCGCTGACCGGGGTGCGTGCGGAAATATTGTCTTTGTGGGGCATAGGCGGTGAAACGGCGGATTCCATTCTGCTTTATGCCGGCGCGCGGAAAACTTTTGTCGCGGACGCCTATACCGTCAGGCTCGGAAGGCGAATGGGCTGGTTTGAAACAAACGATTATGACGCGGTGAAGAATTTTTTTGAGAAAGCCCTGCCGCGCGATTTGGAAGTTTTTAACGAATTTCACGCGCTTATAGTCGCGTTGGGAAAGGATTTTTGCAAACCCCGTCCGCTGTGCGCGGAATGTCCGCTGAGGCGGCTGTGCGGGAAAAAGGGAGTCGTTTGAATGACTGACATCGAAAAGGCCGGTTTATATGTTGATCAGGGCAAGCCTTCGGAGGCGTATAAGCTTCTGGCTAAGCTGAAAGCGCCGGACGCGAAGGCGAATTTCCTTACCGCCGAAGCGCTGCGCATGCTGGGCAAATTCGCTGAAGCGATAACCGGCTATTCAGCCGCTTTGTCAAAGGCGCGGGACCCGGAATTTAAAACTGAAATCCTGCTGGGCCTTGCCGCCTGCCAGCGCACGCTGGGAAAGGGCGAAACTGCTTATAAAACCGCTCTTGAAGCCGCCGGACTGGCTGTGGATCTTGACCTGGATGAACTGCTTCTGGGCGCGAAACTCGAGGCGGCGCTGGCCTTGCGCGCCATGGGCCGGTTTGATAAAGCCCTGACCGCTTTGCAGGAGATTTTCGAAGTTTACCGCGCGAACAAGGATTATCAGGGCATGGGGTATCTGCACTGGGCGGTTGGCGGCATCTACCGGCTTCAGGGGCGGTTCGACCTATCGCTGTATGAATTTAAAAGCGCGGTCGCGCTCGCGAAAAAACAGAAGGACGAAACCGCGCTGGGCTACGCCTATTTCGGGCTGGCCGGGGTTTCGCGCATCGCGGGCAATATCGCGGATTCGGAAAAGTATTACCGCCTGGCGGACGGTATTTTTAAAGGAGGCGACGACATTTTCGCGCTCGCCTATGTGAACTGCGGCCTCGCTAACGCGCTCCGCCAGAAAGGGGCCTATGACGAAGCCTATCTCCGCTATCTGAAAGCGGACGAGCTTTATTCTTCCATTAACGACGAGCCGGATTTGGGGTTCGTGAAGTGGGGGCTCGGCAATATCCTGCTAAAACGCGGCAAAATAAAAGAGGCTTACGCCATGTTCGCGCAGGCCGAAACGCTTTTCGGAAAATACGACGAAATGCGCGGCCGGCTGCTCACACAGTTTTCGCTCGCGTCCGCGGATTATCTTTTGGGAAATAAAAGACAGGCCGCCTTGCGCTTTGACCGCGCCTATCAACTCGCTCGCAAGGAAGGGCTGTTCACGTATCTGGAAATGTTTACGTAGGGGGGGATATGGGAAAAAAGTCGGTTATTCTGGTTTTGTGCGGACTGGTTTTTGCCGCAGGCTGCTTCAGTTCCATAAAAGTGAGCGGCACGCCGGAGGAGATTCTGGCGCAGGCGGCGGCTAATATAGAAGGCGGCGACGTTGACGAAGCGATTTTAAAGCTTAATTACCTTATTGATACTCACCCCGATTACATTGACGCTTACTGCCTGCGCGCCAACGCTTACGCCAAGCTGCAGCGCTATCCCGCCGCGGCAGACGACTATACAAAAGTGATTGAACTGAGCTCGCATACGAAATGCGGAACCGTGGGGTCTGTTTTTTATGACCGGGGTTATGCCTATTTTCTGTACGGCAAACCGCTTACAGCGGCGCAGGATTTTTTGCAGGAGATCCGGATAAATCCGGAAAACGCTCCGGCGTTCGCCATGCTGGCGCGGTCTTTGCGGGACGAGTGTTACTCCGCCAAAGACGCCGGCATGGAGAACTGGATACGCTACTGTTCCATGGCGATAGAAAATTTTGACAAATCCTCCCAGCTTACCGGTTCGCCGCCTTTTTACTTCGACAAGGCGGTGGTGTATAACTGCATGGAGTATTACAAAAACGCGCTTCTGGAACTGAACAATTATTCCCGTTATGGCGGCAAAGGCTCGAGCGATGAAAATATAGCCTATGAATCGGGGTTGGCATATATGGGGCTGGGCGAATACCAGTCTGCCGTGGATGCGTTCAGCCTTTCGATAAACGCTGATTCCGATAATTACGAGTATTATTACCGGCGCGGTTTGGCGTATGCCGCGCTGGCGCGCTATCAGCTGGCGATAGACGATTTCAACGCTTCGCTAAGCTATCGGGCCGGTTTCGCCGACGCGCTTACCGCCCGCTCGGACGCCGCCCAGAAGCTTGATAAGCTCATAAACCCCGTCACGCAGTAGCGCGGCGGGTTGCAAGAAAATTTAATCGGCGGGATTGCGCCGCGCGGATTTTATTTCCGAGCGGCGTTTTTTGCCTTCAAGTCTTCGAAGTTTTGAACCGTACGTGGGTTTTGTTGGTTTGCGGCGTTTCGGCGGCTTCATGGCGCGCCGCACCAGTTCGCTTAAACGCGCGCGGGCGGCCTGGCGGTTTTGTTCCTGGGTGCGGTAATCGTTGGCGGTAATTAGGATATCGCCGCTGTCGGTAAGTTTCGTCCCCGCCAGCAGTCTCAGGCGCGCCTGAGTTTCGTCAGTCAGGCCGCTCAAACGCGGAAAAAAGCGCAGCTGGACGGCGGTGGCTACTTTGTTCACGTTCTGCCCGCCGTGCCCGCCGGTGCGTATGAATTTTTCCTCATACGAGCCGGGAGCCAGATGGAATTCCTGCGGATTGTTTTCCATGCCTTTCACTACATCTTGAAATCTTCGCCCAGATAGAGTTTGCGGGCTTTTTCGTCGTTTAGCAGGTCGTCCTGCTTGCCGTCTATTAAAATGGTGCCGTCGTGAATCAGATAAGCGCGTTCGGTGAGCGTGAGCGTTTCGCGCACGTTGTGGTCGGTTATCAGCACGCCGATGCCTTTTTCGCGGAGTTTGAAAAGCGTTTTCCGCAAATCGCTTACCGTGATGGGGTCTATACCCACGAAGGGTTCATCCAGCAGAATTATCTTGGGTTCGTTGATCATTGCGCGGGCGACTTCCAGACGGCGTTTCTCCCCTCCGGACAGCGTCCACGCTTTCTGCTTGCGCAGGTCCCACAGGCCGAATTCCTCCAGCAGCGATTTTACTTTCCGCATCTGTTCCAGTCGTGAGCTTAAAATGCGTTCCAGCACCGCCAGCAGGTTTTCCTCAACGCTGAGGCCGCGGAAAATAGTCGGTTCCTGCGCCAGATAGCCGATGCCCAGGCGCGCGCGTTCATGCATGGGCAGGCCGGTGACATCCTGACCGTCAATGAGAATGCGTCCGCCGTCCGGTTTCACGAAGCCGACCATCATGTAAAAGCTTGTGGTTTTGCCCGCGCCGTTGGGGCCCAGCAGGCCGACTATCTCGCCGGAGTTGACGCGTATGCTGACGCCTTTTACGACCTGGCGGTACCGGTATACTTTCTGAATGTTATCTGACCGCAGTTCCATATTGTTTGTAAACCTCTGTTGATGTGCGTATCCAGCCGCGGATATTGCCGTCAAAACTTATATTATCATAAAAGTCCCGCGCCACGGCGCTGGAGCCGGTTATCGCGAAATCATAGTTGTTATATGTGCCCCAGACCACGGGACCGCCGTAAAGCTCGAACGTGTCCGTGCTGTAATTGTAAAGCGTGTTTTTACTCAGTGTGGTTATACCCTCGCCGAAAATAGTGTTGTCGCCGGTGAGGAGGATGGTTTGCCCGTTGCCGTCGAAATACACGGTGTCGGACAGGGTGCGCATTTCGCCGCGTTTTTTATCCGCGTGGATCAGCACGGTTTTTTTGTTTTTTGCGGGATATATTTCGGCTTTTTTCGTGTTGAGATTGTAAATGGCGCTGTCCGCCTCGGCTTTGGAAATATTGCCGTTGGGCCAGTAACGCTCGCCTATCAGGCCGCCGCGCGCCGTGGCTTTGCCCGCCGTGCGGTCAATTTCCACATGGTCCGCCTGCAGGTGGTAATCTGGATTGGAGTAATTTACGTTGCCGTCGAAAATTTCAAGCGCGTGGTCTTTTTCCCTGCGCATCTTCCAGCTTTTGCTGGAAACCACTCCGCCAAGCACCGGCGGGAAAGACGGTTTTTCTATGGCCTTTTCGCTTTTTTTTCGCGTGGCCGAGGGTTTCGTTTCCTCGGCGAAAACGAAAACGCCCGCCGTCAGGGCGGTCAGCAGGGCGATAGCGAAATATGTTTTACTTGGCATTGTTGACTTTTGCCGGGCTGACGTTTTTCGGCAGCGTGGTTTCCTGGTTTTTTATTTCAATTTCCGACAGGTCAGGCTTGGCCGTGAAGCCTTTGCCTTTCACCAGCACGCCGTACTGCCTGAGCTGGATACTGCTGTCGGTCCATATCTTTTCGGCGTCAATATCGTAATTTAAAAGTTCGGTCTTCAACTCCACCTGCTCCGTTTTTGATTCGCCTTCGACGCTGCGCTCAAGCGTCACCAGTTTTTTGGAGAAATCAATGCGGCCCTTCTCGGATGTTATCCGGGCGGCCAGTTTTTTGTTCTTTCGCATTTCTATCACCGGGTTTTTCAGGTCGCCGGTCTGGTCTTTTTCATAAAGCGCGGCTTTGTCTGCCAGAATAATCCATTCCTTTTCGCCGGACTGCAGTTCGTAAAGCCGCAAGCCCTTCACTTCCTGCGTAAGCCCGCCTCCGGATTTACCGCGCGAAAGATCGTCGGAACATCCGGCCAGGACTAAGGCCAGCAGAAGCAGCGAAAGTTTAATCTTCATCGTCGGAAACCGGTATGCTGACAATTAAAACGCGTTCGTCGAGCAGGCCCACGGGTTTGCCTTTCTCATCAATTACCGGCATATTGTCTATGCGTTTCTCGCGCAGAATGTCCGCCGCCTTGGCCGCCATGGTGCCGGGCGATACTGTGACGGGGTTTACCGTCATGACTTCTGAAATTTTCAGGCCCAGCAGATTCGGATTTTTCTGGAGTTCGCGGCGCAAATTGCCGTCCGTAAAAAAACCCGTCAGGCGGCCTTTTTTGTTCACGACCGAAACCGCGCCGGTGCGCGTTTCGGTCATCACGAACAAAGCGTCTTTCACGGTTTTGGCTTCGGAAATCACAGGATTAGCTGTCCCGGTCTGCATGATATCCTTGACCCTGAGCGTCAGTATTCTGCCCAGCGCGCCGCCTGGGTGAAGTTTCGCGAAATCGTCCTTGCCGAAATGCTTGAGTTTCATGAGCGCTATGGCGAGCGCGTCGCCCGCGGCAAGCATGGCTGTTGTGGAGGCTGTGGGCGCGGAATTGAGCGGACAGGCTTCCGCCTTAACGTTCGTGTCTATCACGATGTCGGACATTTTTGCCAGGGTCGAATTTTTTCTGCCCGTCAGTGAAATTATTTTTATGCCCAGTCCTTTTATCACAGGGATCAGCTTGATGATTTCTTCGGTTTCCCCTGAATAGGAAAGGGCTATCGCTATGTCACGCTTGCCCAAAAGCCCCAGGTCGCCGTGCAGGCATTCTACGGGATGGGCAAACACCGCCGGCGTGCCGGTGGAAGACATCGTGGCCGCTATCTTGCGTCCGATAAGCCCGCTTTTGCCAATACCCATGACAACGGCGTTGCCCTTGCATTCAAGCAGGGCGAGCGCGGCGTCGGCGAAGGAATTGTCAAGGCTCCGCGCCATGGCCGAGACTGCCCGGGCCTCAATGGCGATAACTTTCCGGCCGGTTTTAAGGATTTCGGCGCGGTTTTCTCGGTTAGCCATTTTATTCTCCCGGCTTGACGTAAGGATGCAGCCACGGAGTGGTTTCCGCGGGAATCTGTCGTAGGTTATAGGGAGTTTTTAGTTTCGCCAAATAATGGTTGGCGGTAAAAAACAGGGCGATAAGCACGAGATATATCCACGCGAGGGTTTTTACATGCCATTTCCATCCCGGAAACCAGGCCGGAGGCAGGGTGAGATCGCGTCCGCATTTACGGCAGTCTTTGCCGGTGTTGATATTTTCATGTCCGCAGCTTGGGCATTTCATTTTTTCTTCCCCTTGACAGTTTCATCTATCTTACTAATTATGTTAACCAGTTTAGCAACATCGCGCAGGGCGATGGAATTCGGCCCGTCCGACAGCGCTTTTGAGGGTTCCGGGTGCGTTTCAAAAAACAGGCCCGCTATGCCAACAGCCACGGCCGCGCGCGAAAGAACCGGCGCCATGGCCGAATCTCCGCCCGTGGCGTGGCCCAGCCCGCCCGGTTTCTGGACCGAGTGCGTGGCGTCGAATATGACGGGACAGCCCGTTTCCTGTTTCATAATTTCCAGTCCGCGCATGTCCACCACCAGGTTGCCGTAGCCGAAAGAGGAGCCGCGTTCCGTGAGCATGATTTTATTATTGCCGGCGCTTTCCGCTTTTTTCACGATATTAACCGTGTCCCAAGGGGAAAGGAACTGGCCCTTTTTAATATTGAGCGGCCTGCCTGTTCTGGCGCAGGCCACTATCAGATCAGTCTGCCTGCACAGAAACGCCGGGATCTGCAGAATGTCCGCCACTTCCGCGACGGCTTCCGCCTGCCCTGGTTCATGCACATCTATGATAACGGTAAGGCCCAGCTTGCGTTTCACTTCCGCCAACAGGCTTAAGCCTTCCTTCATGCCCGGGCCGCGATAGGCGTTTATGGAAGTGCGGTTCGCTTTATCGAAGGAGGCCTTATAAATGAACTTTTTGCCTTTCATCAAACGCTTGAGCGTTTTGGCGGTTTCGTAAACCACCGCCGAGCTTTCCAGAATGCAGTTGCCCGCGATGTAGGTTATCTCTCGGTCGTTGCAGATCTCTATGTCATTAACCTTAATTTTTCGCTGTTTCATTCTTTCCTCTTACGCACGCCGCGATGAAAGTCTTAAACAGCGGCGACGGATTTAGCGGCGTGGAATTGAATTCCGGGTGGTACTGCACGCCTATGTACCACGGGTGGTTAGCGAATTCCACCGCTTCCGCCAGCCCTTTCGGCTTGTAATACCCTGTTATTTTAAGGCCCGTTTTTTCAATGGCGGGCGCGAATTTCGGGTTCACTTCATAACGGTGGCGGTGTCTTTCCAAAACGCAGGGCTTCGCGTAAATCTCCGCGATTTTCGAGCCTTTTTTGAAGGTTGTTTCATAATTGCCCAGCCGCATGGTGCCGCCTTTGGCGGTTATGCGTTTCTGCTCGTCAAGCATGGCTATTACGGGATATTTGCATTTCGGCGCGAATTCGGCCGAATGCGCGTTTTTCATGCCCGCCAGATTGCGCGCCGCCTCGATCACCGCGCACTGCATGCCCAGGCAGATGCCCAGAAACGGTTTTTTGTTCTCGCGCGCGTAGCGGGCGGTGTTTATCTTGCCTTCTATACCCCTGTCGCCGAACCCGCCGGGGAGAATTATGCCGTCCGCCAGAGCGAGTTTCTTTTCCAGTTCCGGGTCTTCCACGTCCACATACGCGATTTCGGCTTTCACATTGTTCGCCATGCAGGCGTGCGTCACCGCTTCGGAAACGGATTTGTAGGCGTCTTTGAGGCTGGTGTATTTCCCCGCGATGGCGATTTTAACCGTATCCTTCGCCGCCGACACTTTCGCCATGAAATCCGACCAGCGGTTGAAATCATGCCCCGTGGCGCGTATCCGCAGCAGCATATGCACCTGCTCGTTTACGCCCTGGCGGTGCAGGGTTTGCGGCACATCGTAAATTGATTTTGCGTCGGGCGCTTCCAGCACCGCCGTTTCCGGCACGCTGCAAAAAAGCGCTATTTTCTGCTTTATTTTCTTGTCCAGCGGTCGGTCGGTCCGGCAGATTATCATGCCGGGATCTATCCCGATTTCGCGCAGTTTGTGCACGGAATGCTGGGTGGGCTTGGTTTTCAGTTCGTCCGCCGCCGCTATATATGGCACCAGCGTTACATGAATGTAAAGCACGTCCTGCGGGCCGCATTCCAGCTTCATCTGCCGCGCCGCCTCAAGGAAAGGCAGGCTTTCAATGTCGCCCACGGTGCCGCCTATTTCTATAATCACCACGTCGGCCTTTTTCTCGAATGCCTTGAAACGCCGCTTGATTTCGTTGGTGATGTGCGGGATTACCTGCACAGTCGCGCCCAGATATTCCCCGTTGCGCTCGCGCTCTATCACGTTTTTGTAAACGTTGCCCGCCGTGATGATGTTTTCCTTCGTCATGCGGGTTTCCAGAAAACGCTCGTAGTAGCCCAGGTCCAGATCGGTTTCCGCGCCGTCTTCCGTCACGAAAACCTCGCCGTGCTGGAAGGGATTCATGGTGCCGGCGTCAACGTTTATGTACGGGTCGCATTTTACCATGGTGACTTTCAGGCCGCTGTAGGTCAGCAGTTTGCCTATGGACGCGCCCGTGATTCCCTTGCCGAGCGAACTTACAACTCCGCCTGTGACAAAAATATATTTGCTCATGGTATCCTTTATAGCGTTTTCTGGCTGAGATACCGCGCGGCGTTTTGCAGGTCCTCGTCGGTATCTATTGCCGGCGGTACGCTGGGCACTAAAGCGCAACGTATCACCATTCCCGCCTCAAGCGCGCGCAGCTGCTCAAGCCGTTCGAGCTTTTCGAGCGCGGAGGGGGGTAGTTTTACGAATTTTTCAAGCGATGTCCGCCTGTAGCCGTAAATGCCGCAGTGCAGAAAATACGGCACGTCATTTTTTATGGGCGACAGTTCGTGGTGGTAAGGCGCAGCCGAGCGCGTGAAATATAGCGCGCGTTTTCCGTCGCCCGAAACCAGCGGATCCGCCAGTACCGCTTTCACCGCGTTGGGATCATTAAAATCCCGGTCGGCCGGAAAGGGGGCGGCGGCGGTGGAAATGTCGGCATCCTTAAAATCTTTTAAAACCTGCGCGGTTTTGCGGATGGTTTCCGCCGCTATCAGCGGTTCGTCGCCCTGCACGTTAATGATAATGCTTTCTTTCCTGCCTTGCGCGGCGAGATAAACTCGGTCGGTTCCCGAAGGGCATTCGGGCGGGGTCATTACGGCTTGCCCGCCGAATTGCTTGACCACGGAAACGATGTCCTCATGGTCGGTCGCCACCAGCACCGTGCCCACGCCGGAAGCCACGCAGGCTTCGTAGGTGTGCGCAATTACGGGGCGTCCGCCCAGATTTTTCAGCATTTTCACCGGCAGGCGCGTTGAACCGTACCGCGCCGGTATCACTATTAAAATATCGTTCATTTAACCGCCTGTGCCAATTCCTGCGGCGTAAGCGTGGCGGTGCCCAGTTTGCCCACCACAACGCCGGCAGCGTAGTTTGAAAGCATGGCCGCTTCCTTAAGCGTGGCTCCGGCGGCAAGCGAAAGGGAGAGCACGGAAATAACCGTGTCGCCCGCGCCCGTCACGTCGAAGACTTCGCGCGCCACCGTTTCGGTGTGCGAAACGGACGGCGGATTGCCTTTTTCAAAAAGGGTCATTCCGTGCGCGCCCTGCGTTATCAGCACGGATTCGGATTTCAAGGTTTTCAGTATTTTCTTGCCCAGCGTTTCAATTTCCCGCTGTTCCGGGCGCAGGGGAACGCGCATTCCTTCGCAGGCTTCCTTGGTGTTCGGAGTTATGCAGGTCACGTTTTTATACTTGGTGAAATGCTCCACTTTCGGGTCAACGCAGACGGGTACTTTGTGCCTGCGGCAGATGGTTATGGCCGCGTTTATGGTTTTTTCGGAGAGTACGCCCTTGCCGTAATCGGAAAGGATAACGGCTCCTGCGCTGCGGATAAGGTCTTTAAGCCTCAAAATACACTCGTCGGCCAGTTCGGGCGTGAGCGGTTTTGACGATTCCCGGTCAAAGCGGACGACCTGCTGGATATCGGCGATTACCCGGACTTTTTCTGTGGTGGGGCGCTGCGGGTCGCGCACCACAAGCCCGGTGCGGATATTCCGTTCGCCCAGGCTGGTGATTAAATTCTCTCCCGGGATGTCCTCGCCGATGACGGAAATCAATGTCACCTCCGCGCCCAGCGCCGCCAGATTGGCGGCCACGTTGCCCGCTCCGCCCGGCAGAAAGCTTTCCTCTTTGACATGCACGACCGGGACCGGCGCCTCGGGCGAAATCCTGCTTACTCCGCCCCGGATGAAGTGGTCTATCATGATATCGCCGAAAACCACGACTTTCCGGCCTTTGAAGTTTTTTACAAGCGTTTTAAGTTTGTTTTTGTCGGTGTTTTTCATAAGCTTGGTTTATTTGGCGGGTTCGCCCGAATATTCTTCCAGTTCTGCTGACACATTGCCGATAAATACTTCCGCTTCCATTTTTACCGGTATGCGCCTTTTGTCGTTGCTGATCCATACTTTAAGGCTTTTGCCTTTCTGCACGAAAAGCCCTTTGTCCCGCAGTTTGGGCTCCACCAGGATACAGTCGAATTTCCCCGCCGGCACTTTCACCGTTTCGGTTTTCAGAACGCTGACTATCAGCGGCCAGTTCTGGCGGGAATTAACGTCCATTTCAACGGACTGGCCCACTTTAAGATCCAGTGTGCGGACAAAATAAAGCGCCGAAAAAATATCCTGCACGGGTCCGGGTATCTGGCCAGTGGTCGGTTCAATGGCTCCTTCCCGCGTGCGTTTCTGGCCCGTAAAGGTGTTGGTGCTGTAGTCAAAACTCACCCACTCGTCCCAGAAATAAGTGCCTTCGCGGATGAGTTTTGTGTAGCCCTTTGAATAGAAATTGTCGTAGGTTATCCAGGTCTGGTTTCTGTCGCGCACTTTAAAGAACGTGTCCACAAAACTAGTGGACTGCGCGGTGGACACTATGTGGTAGCAGGGCACGCTGTCTACCAGCACGATATTTTCTGTGTTCATTTCCGCGTAGCCAACCGTGATGAAGCCCCAGGATACGGCGAATCTCATCTTTTCGTTAAGCCAGGGTGCTTTTTTCGCGCCTTTGGGCAGTTCGGCCGCCGGAGCGCTGTCCATTGGGCTTAACAGCGCTTCGCGCAGCGGTTCCGGTTTTTGCGGCGGGTATTTGCGTATCACCCGTGCCGAAGCCGGCGTAACCGCCCACAAAAAGGCAAGGAGCAAAGCCGAGATGCCAAGTGTTGTTTTTGTTCTGGTGGTCATGTTTACCATTGGAAATAAAGTTTAAGGGCCACAAAAGCCGCCACGCACACAAAGCCGAGCACGGTTTGGTATTCGCGGTTGTATTTCGCCTGCGCTATGGTGAAGCGGTTCGATTCCAGCGCGGTGTTCAGCGCGCCCATGTTCGGCACATAGCGGGGCACGCTGTTTTTATAATTCTCGTAATCCTGTCCGAACAGGTTTTTAAGGTGTATTTCCTCGGCTTCAACCTGCAGGCGGTAGACGAATTTAAAGCCCAGTAGAATCGCCAGAATAAGCGCGGCGGTGCGGTACGGGTATTGCGGGTTTATGCACGCTATGGAAAACCCCAGCGCCATTAAGAATGAGCCGGCATAGAGCGGGTTCCTGGTCATCTTGTAAGGCCCGTAGGTGGCGAGCGCTTTGTCTTTGTAAAGGTTGCCCGCGGACCAAACGCGCAAGCCTTCCCCCAGCGCGCCCAATGCGATGCCGGCGGCGAACAGATACCAGCAGTAAGGTTTTGCGATGACGAGCAGTATGAGTGTTATTATCTGGCTGATTTTAATTCTGTATTTCATATTTGGCTATCCATTTTGCCGCCGCGAGAATGTCCGCGGCGATTTTCTCCGTTTGAATTTTACTGCCGTACTTTTCAAGCTGATGCCTGCCGTTGCCTGTTTTTACGAAAATCGTTTTCATGCCGAGCGCGTGCCCGAACTTCACGTCCGACAGCTTGTCGCCCACCATATATGATTCCGCCGGTTTGATGCCGTGCTTTTTTATTAAGTCCTCGCCCATTTTGGGAAGCGGCTTGCGGCAGGCGCATTTTTCGTCCGGCGCATGGGGGCAGAAAACAATATCGGCGATAACGACGCCGGTTTTTTTAAGCGAATCCGTCATCCGGCGGTTAATCGCCCGCGCGGTCTGCTCGGTGAAATAACCGCGCCCTATGCCGGACTGGTTTGAAACTACAAAAAGCTTATAACCCGCTTCCGCCAGAATTTTCAGCGCGGGCGCGGTGTTTTTATACAGGCGCAACGCTTCCGGTTTTGACAGATAGCGGCCCGGCTTGTCGTGAATAAGCGTGCCGTCTCGGTCTAAAATAATGGCTTTAATCGGTTTATGCAATTTCCGTCTCCTCTTTTTTCGCAAAACGTTTGGGGTCGTTTTCCCGTTTCCACCTGTTGTGCGACCAGAGCCACATCGCCGGTTCGGCCCGTATCCAGCGTTCGGTTGCGGCGTTAAGCCGGTTCACCAGCTCCAGCACGCCTTCCTCGCTGTAATGTTCGGGCGGAAAGATCGCCGGTTCATATTGCGCCACTATTACGCCGTGCCCGTCGCGGTAAAGCCGCGCGGGGAAAACCGGCGTGCCGGTCTTAAGCGACAGTAAAGCCGTAATCGGCGTTACCGCGCAAACGCGGTTGAAAACCGGCAGGAACAAATCCCCCGCGGGCATATTCTGGTCCATCAGAATGGTTAACGCGCGCCCTTTTTTCAGGGCTTTCACGCAGGCGAAAAACGGCTGCCGGTGCGAAATAAGGTGTGTGCCGAATTTGGTTCTGCGTTTAAACAGAAAATTCTCGACGAACGGGTTCCGCGTTATCCTGCTGAGGGCGGAAAAATTGTAGCCCGCCGCGCTCATGATCAAGGATCCCGCTTCCCAGTTCGTTATATGTGCCGAGTGAAGTAGCGCGCCTTTCCCTGTTGCCAGCCATTTCTTCAGTTCCCCGTCGTTTTCAACGCGGCAGTGCGCCAGCGTGGCGGCTTTGCTTTCGGAAAGCTTTAAAAATTCAGCCGCTATCCGGCCGATGTTTTCCCAGCTGTCGCGCGCAATTGCTTCTATTTCGGCGGGGCTTTTTTCGGGGAAGGCCCTCGTAAGGTTGTCTATAGTGAGTTTGAAGCGTTTTGAAACCAGATAGGAGGCCATTCTGCCCGCAAAACAGCCAAAGCCGATAGCCGCTTTCCACGGCAAAAGAGAAAACAAAAAGACTCCCGCGTAAAGCGGGACAAACTCGAGAAAATACTTGGTCTTTTTGATGAAACTCAGCTTAGTCATCTAATGATAATATTATACTAAATTACTATACCATTAGTGAGAACCGCGGGTATTCCCGCCCGGATGCTAGATTTCCACCGTTTCGCCGTAAGAGGCGATGTGGACTTTTGAACTGAATTTTTCGGAAATTTTACCGGCCAGCGCTCGTGCTGCGTCCGGTTCGCCGTGCACCAGGAAAATCCGTTCCGGTCGTGC
>JBAYFS010000024.1:0-17762 GCA_041667045.1 Elusimicrobiaceae bacterium
ACGGCTATGCTGCTGTTCATCTGGTTTCCCGTTTTGTTTTTCCGCAGTTCCATTTATCTTTCCGGCGCGGTCACGGCGGTTCTTCTGTTCGCGTGGACTTTGGCTTATGTGATATTGAGCGTTTCCGGATACAAGACTGATTATGTTATGCCCGCCTCCGGCCTGGTTATCAGTTTCGCGTTTTTAACCATTTACCGCGTGGTGGTTGAAGGCCAGGAAAAGCGGTGGATAAAAAGCACTTTCGGGCAGTACCTCTCGCCCGCCGTGGTTGACGTGCTGGTGAAAGACCCCGGCAAACTCAAGCTCGGTGGGGAAAAGCGCGACATGACGGTGTTTTTCCTGGATATAGCGAAATTCACCTCCATATCGGAGAAACTGACGCCCGAAGAACTGACGGACATGCTCAATAAGCTTTTGACCGCCCTCACCAACGTCATCATGGAAAACGACGGCGTGGTGGACAAGTATATCGGCGACTGCATCATGGCGTTCTGGAACGCTCCTCTCGACGATCCGGGCCATCGGGTCAAAGGCTGTATCGCCGCGGCTAAATGCCAGGAGGCGATGCAGAAGCTGACGGAAGAGTATTTTAATGCTATGCCGATAAAGCCGCAGGCGCGCATAGGCCTCAATTCCGGTTTCATGGTGGTGGGTAACATGGGTTCGGAAAAACGCTTTTCCTATACCGTGATAGGCGACGAAGTCAACCTTGCCTCCCGTCTTGAGGGCGCGAACAAGTTTTTCGGAAGCAAGATTATGGTGAGCGAAGCGTGTTACGCGGGCGCCCGGGACGTTGTGGCGGCGCGGGAACTGGGCCGTGTCCGCGTGGTGGGAAAAAACATTCCCATAAAAGTTTACGAACTGTTCGGACTTAAGGAAACCCTGCCCGCTGAAAAAAACGAACTGCTTAAGGTGTATGGTGAAGGCGTCGCTCTTTTCGGCGCGCGCGATTTCGCAGGCGCGGCGGCTAAATTCGAGGCCGCGCTCAAGTTGTCGCCGGACGACAAGGTTTCCGATTTTTATATAAAACAATGCGAGCAGAACATTAAAACCCCGCCGCCCGCCGAGTGGGACGGAGTTTTTAATCTGACTAGCAAATAGGGGCCTGTCCTCCGTTAAGGGACGGGCACCAAGGGATTTATGCTGATATTCTGGCGATTGCTTTTTGCGCATCTGCTGGCTGATTTCACCCTGCAAACCAATTCCGTTGCCAAATGGAAGAGGGAATCCCGGTCCGGCATGCTTATTCATTGCCTGACGCATGTCGTCTGCTCCATCGTCATGGTGTGGCCCTATATAAATGACAGCTGGTTTAATTTTGGCGGGTTCAGATTCACGGGATGGATGGCGGTCGGAGTGATTTTTCTGACCCATTATCTGCAGGACCGCTGGCGCGTATACGCCATAAAGGCGCTCAGTTCCTCGGACGGCACGCTCTATTTCATCTGGGACCAGCTGGTTCATATCGGCGTTATTTTCGCCTTGTCGCCGTCCGGCATAGGGGACGGTTCCGTCGTGGAGGAAAAGTGGGTTGTTTACTTGTGCATGTTCGTGGTGGTCACCCACGGGATAACGGTGTTCACCTATTTCATCGAGAAAGCGCTTTATAATGAAGGTTTTCCCGGTTTCGACAAAAAGTATTTCGGCATACTCCAGCGCGTCGCGCTGTGGTTTTTCTTTTTCATCCCCGGCTGGCACTGGGCGCCGTGGTTTCTGGCCTGGCTGGGTTACACGGTTTACCTCTACCGCCAGCGCATAGTGGATTTGAGCAGGGCGGGTTTTTATGTGGGGTTGGGCATCACGGTTTTATCCGGCGTGATAGCGCGCAACCTGTATCTGTATCTTCCCGGATGAGAAAATTATATGAACAGGCGGCATCTTATGCTTAGCAAACCGATTGAGGAAGTGACCTTCGCTTTTCTGGATATTGAAACCACAGGCCTGTCCGCCGAAAAAGGCGCGCGCGTGTGCGAGGTGGCGGTGGTCAAAAATATGGGCGGGAAAAGCGGCGAAAGTTTTTCGCGGCTTGTTAATCCGCTCTGCCCGATTCCGCCGCAGGTGAGCATGATCCACAAAATAACCGACGACATGGTGGCCGGCGAGCCGCACTTTGAGAAAGTGGCTCCGGTGCTGGCGTCGGTGCTGGAAGACTGCGCCGTGGTCTGCCATAACGCTGATTTCGACGTGAAGTTCCTCAGTTATGAATTCCAGCGCATAGGCCTCAGATTCCCCGACGTGCCCGTACTGGACACGCTTAAATTCGCGCGCAGGCACGGCGGGTTTGAAAGCAACCGGCTGGGCAATATCGCGCAGGCGCTGGGCTACGGCACCGAAGGCTGGCACCGCGCCCTGGCGGACGTTAAGATGACGGAATATGTCTTTCTTCATTTCGTAAACAGATTTCGCGAGCTCGGCGCGCGCACGCTCTCCGATCTCAGCCGGCTGCAGACGGTTTCTTCAGCCGCTTTTAAAAATCAGCATTCGTGACAGGAGCAGACCAATGAAATTCGAACCGTTCGCGCTGGGCGCGGAAAGTGATATCGAGGATTTGTACGAAGTAGCCGTGCTGGGCAGGCCCGTGGTTTTGCCTGCGCAGGTGAAAAAGGATCTGAAGAACTGCCGCAAGGCCATGATGGCCTATGTGGCGCGTTCCGGGGCGGTGTACGGAATAAACACCGGTTTCGGCGAACTCGCCAGCCGGATGATACCCGGACAGGACTGCAGGCAGCTGCAGGTAAATCTTGTCAGAAGCCACGCCTGCGGCGTCGGCGAGCCTTTTAGCGACGCTCAGGCGCGCGGGCTTTTGTTTTTGCGCGCCAATGAATTGGCGCGAGGGCACAGCGGCGTGCGGCCTGAAGTTCTGGAAGTGATGGCCCAATGCCTTAACAAAGGCGTGATTCCTTATGTCCCGAGCAGGGGCTCGGTCGGCGCGTCCGGCGATTTGGCGCCCAGCGCACATTCTGCGCTCGTGCTTTTGGGCGAAGGCCGGGCGAGACTGGCCGGCTCTAAGGACTGGCTGCCGGGAGCGCAGGTTTTAAAGAAAGCGGGCATTGCCCCTCTGGAACTGCATGAAAAAGAGGGCTTGGCCCTTATAAACGGCACGCAGGCCATGCAGTCCGTGGGCGGGCTCGCGCTTATGAACGCTTTGAAAGTCTGGAACGCGGCCACCCTGGCGGCGGCGATGTCGGTGGAAGCGCTGAAAGCGTCCACCGGGCCGTTTATCGAAGAGATCCACGCGCTTAAGCCGCACAACGGGCAGATTGAAACCGCGAAAATGATGGAAGACCTTTTAAGGAACAGCGAAATCCGTGACTCGCATCTGGAAGATGACACCCGCGTGCAGGATTCCTACAGCCTGCGCTGCATTCCTCAGGTGCACGGCGCGGTCCGGGACACAATAGAGAACTCCATAAAAACCGTCGTAACCGAAATGGGCAGTTCCACCGATAATCCGCTTGTGGTGTGGAAAAAAACGGACGGCTCTTTCTCCGACCTTTACACGGTGTCCGGCGGTAATTTTCACGGGCAGGCTATTTCCATGGCGTTCGATTTCGCCTGCTCCGGCATGGTGACGCTGGGCAATATTTCGGAACGCCGCGTTTTTCAGCTGATAACCGACCCCACGAAGATACTGCCTCCGTTTCTTACCAGCCGTTCCGGCCTCGAATCCGGCTGGATGATATTGCAGTATACGGCGGCGGCCATCGCGTCCGAAAACAAGACTTACGCCACGCCCGCCAGCGCGGACAGCATTCCCACTTCCGGCAACAAGGAAGATTTTGTCAGCATGGGCATGTGGGCCGCACATAAACTTAATCTGGCCATAAACAACGCGGCCTATATCGTGGCCATAGAGCTTATGGCGGCGGCGCAGGGCATTGATTTCCACCGCCCCCTTAAACCGGGCGACGGTACCGGCGAGGCTTACAAAAAACTGCGCAAACTGGTGCCTGAAACCAAAGGCGACGTTTCGCTTGCCGAAGGCATTGAGAAAGTCCGCGCGGCTATTTTAGACGGGACTTTTCTCTTTATTTGAGGATTTGCTATGGAATTCAAACCTACCGACACGCTCCGTGCTCCGCGCGGCAACAAACTTAATTGCAAAGGCTGGCCTCAGGAAGCCGCTTTGCGGATGCTTTTGAACAATCTCGACCCCGAAGTGGCCGAGCGGCCCCAGGATTTGGTGGTTTACGGCGGGCGCGGCAAAGCCGCCCGCAACTGGCCCTGCCTTAACGCCATAGTCAAATGCCTTACGGAACTGGAGGATGACGAAACCCTGCTGGTTCAGTCCGGCAAGCCGGTGGGCGTTTTCAAAACGCACAAGTATTCGCCGCGCGTGCTGATCGCCAATTCCAATCTGGTGGGCAACTGGGCGAACTGGGAAGTTTTCGACGAGCTGGAAAAGAAAGGCCTCATGATGTACGGGCAGATGACCGCGGGCAGCTGGATTTACATAGGCACGCAGGGTATTCTGCAGGGCACCTATGAAACCTTCGCCGCCGCCGGGCGCAAGCATTTCGGCGCGGATCTGGCGGGCAAACTTGTCGTTACCGCGGGCCTTGGCGGGATGGGCGGCGCGCAGCCGCTGGCCGCCACCATGTGCGGCGGCGTGATGATAGCCATTGAAGTTGACCCGGTGCGGATAGAGCGGCGTTTGCAGACCCGGTATCTGGATAAAAAGGCCGCCACGCTGGACGAAGCCCTCAGGCTCGCCAATGAAGCCGTGGCGGCGCGCAAACCGCTTTCCATCGGTCTTTTGGGCAATGCCGCCGAGATTCTGCCGGAAATGGCCAGGCGCGGCATAAAAATTGACGTCCTGACTGACCAGACTTCCGCGCATGATCCTTTAAACGGGTATGTTCCCGCGGGCATGTCTTTGGCTGAAACGGAAAAACTGCGCAAAACCGATCCCGACACGGTGAAACGGCGGGCCATGGAATCCATGGCGGTTCACGTGCGCGCCATGCTGGCTTTGCAGAAAGCGGGCGCGATTACTTTCGATTACGGCAACAATATCCGCACCATGGCTTTTAAAATGGGCGTTAAGAACGCCTATGATTTCCCCGGTTTCGTGCCGGCTTATATCAGGCCGTTGTTTTGCGAAGGGAAAGGGCCGTTCCGCTGGGCCGCGCTGTCCGGCGATCCGAAGGATATAGCCGAAACGGACAAGATGATTGGGGAGCTTTTTCCGCATGACAAACATCTTTGCCGCTGGATTAAAATGGCCGCCGAGAAGATAGCCTTTCAGGGCCTGCCCAGCAGAATCTGCTGGCTTGGCTACGGCGACCGCGCAAAATTCGGCCTTGCCATAAACAAAGCCGTGCGCGAAGGGCGCCTGAGCGCGCCGATTGTTATCGGGCGCGATCATCTGGACTGCGGCTCGGTGGCAAGCCCGTTCCGCGAAACGGAAGCCATGAAAGACGGTTCCGACGCTGTCGCAGACTGGCCTGTTTTGAACGCGCTTACTGCCACAGCCTCCGGCGCGACCTGGGTTTCTTTCCATCACGGCGGAGGAGTGGGCATGGGATACTCGCTGCACGCCGGGCAGGTCATCGTGGCTGACGGCACCCCGGATATGGATATCCGGCTTGAGCGGGTTTTGACTAACGATCCAGGTATGGGCGTAATCCGCCATGTGGACGCGGGCTATCCCGAAGCCGTAAAAACCGCCATGGAAAAAGGCGTGAAAATTCCCATGATGCGTTAGGCTTGAATTGTAATATCGCAAGAACACAGACGTAAAATAAAAAAACCTCCCGAAAGGGAGGTTTTTTTATGCGGATGTTATATCTTTCGGTTATTTCGGACGGATCATATCACTGCTGTTCACTCTGGATTTTTTCATCGGGTCTTTTTTTCCGGTAATATTGACAATAGGGTTAGGGATCTTGTTTTTTGTTTCATATTGTCCAATTTTAGCGGTAATATATTGCCAGAATTTACCCCATTTTGTTCTTTGCTCGAATTCATAGCTTTCATAGGGCGTGGTTGCGTCGGGTGTTCTTCCGTTCATTGCGGGTATTCTGACCGCAAGGCCTTTGACTATATTGCCGATATTGTATTTGGTTTCTTCAAGTTCGAAATCCCATTTATTGGCTATCATGGGTCCTGGTTTCTGATATGCGGTAATAATATAGGTACTCCCGCCTACGGTATTTGCGATAACTGCGTTCCGGATTCTTTCTTGCAGCCAAAATGCGGCTTCGGACACCTTCTTGTCCTGAACCCAGAACGATATTTTGGAGGCCAGGTTATAAAGATCGCCGTTAGTGGAGTTTTCCAGCGACGAAAGAATGGATGTTTCGTTAAAGCCTGACACGCGGAAGCGGAAGGAGGTCATCAGCGCGTATTTAAGCTGTTCCAGCGTTTCGGGATTTTTTTCCACGGCGGACAGAATCGCTTTTTCAAGAGTAACAATCTGGTTAAGCACGCTGCCCAAGGCGGCGGTTTTTACAGCGGAATGCGTGCGGGAATCGTCTGAGCCTTGATAGCCTTTGGCGAAGGCGTTCACTATAGCCGCACCCATTTTTGCGTCGGTTGCTGTTGCGGTTTTAATAAGGTTTTGCGCGAAATAGGTGTAATTGTAGCCATCACCCGGTTCAAGCTCTTCCGAAGCCGCCACAACGGGCACGTATTTGCGCAGTGAATACGCAACTTCGATTGTTTGCATCAGGCAAGCGTCCATCGCCAGCACGTTGACCGATCCGGCTTTTTCGAAAATTTTCACCAGATCAACGCTGTTAACATGCGTGCCTTTCTCGAAATCTGACAGGATTGCGCGATCTCCTTGTGGTTTCGTCGGAAACTGGACGGGCTCGGTATCCAGCCAGCCGGAGCCGTGATCCCAGAGGACCAGAATGTATTTTTTTGCGGGATAATTCTTTTTGCCCCAGGCCAGGAAAGCCGCCACGCTGTCCACGCTGCCCATATCGGCGCTGGAAGTGCTTTCGATTATCGGGGAAGTGATTCTTCCCGGGTTATCGTCTTTGACTATGTAAAATCTTTTTGTCCCGGTCCAGTCATTGTCAGACTGATCGTCCCAGTCGGCGTCAAAACTGGCGCGGCCAGCTTCCACGACGAAATTTACTTTGTCGGTGGAACCGACCTTTTCCAGTTCGTTGATGTCTTCGACGGCGTACTTTTCCAGATCGTTCTTGCCGTTGACAAATACAAGAACGGTTAAATATTTCTCTTTCTGGGGGAAAGTATATTTTTGCGCGTCGCCGCTTACGTTGTATTTTTTAAGCTGGGACACGGCCGTGCCGGCTGTCGCCGGCAGGGAAGAAACGGCGCATAAGACCGAGATCGCGATGTATTGTAATAGACGTTTCATAGAAGTTCTCACTGTGTATAAGTTATACCGCGCACTTATTATTGCTTTACCATAACATATTATTGAACGCGTAATCAATAAAAACATGGGACTTTGGACCTATGTTATTCAGATTTTTTTACTAGTTCCGTAAAAATGCATATAATGTAACTATTACAAATGGAGGCGAAAATGGCTACAGAATACAGTTTTGACGTTGTTTCCCAGGTTGATATGCATATGGTGGAGGATGCCGTTAACGTGGCGGTTAAGGAAATAATGAACCGGTATGATTTTAAGGACACCAAGTCGGTTATAGAACTGGACGCGAAAGCCGCGGAAATTAAACTTTCTTCATGCGACGACTTCCGCATCCGGGCTTTGTTCGACGTGCTGCTTACCCGTCTTTCCAAACGCGGGCTGCCGCTCAAAAATTTTGTGCCCGGAAAGATGGAAAGCGCGCTGGGCGACACCGTCCGCCAGACCGTTAAAATACAGCAGGGCATTCCCTCCGAAAAAGCCAAGGAGCTGTCCAAGCTGATTAAGGATTCCAAACTTAAGGCGACAGCCAGCATTAAAGGCGAAGAACTGCGCGTTGTGTCCCGGTCAAAAGACGAACTGCAGCAGGTAATAGCCCTTATAAAGGGAAGGGATTTCGGACTGGATCTCCAGTTCACCAACTACAGATAGATATTAACGATAAGAAAGAACCCCGCCTGATGAAGGCGGGGTTCTTTCTTTGCTGGATATTTACGCGCGGCAATCTTATTTTACGTTTTGAGACATCCAATAGAAAAAATTGACCCATTTGCTTGCTTTCGCGAAATTGAGGCCGGAATAGAGTGTTTCTATCAGTTTCGCGTCATAATTACTGTCGTTGGCTGTCTGCTGTATCCGGGGTATGTTTATGCCCAGGCCTTGCGCTTGCGCAATCGGTTCTCCGTTCATGGCTTTGCCTGAGGCGGATTTGGCGATAACCGCGCCCCTGATAAGGTTTTTAAGCTTTGAAGTCGCGGCCTTAAGCGGTTTGTCCGCCGTGTATTTTCCCGCCAGATCCACAAAGTGATACAGGTCTCCGTAGGTGATTAATTCATATTTTACTCCGGAGCCTTTGCCGAAGCGCATGGTTTTGTCACGGGCCGCTTTAAGCGCTTTCAAATCTCCGCTTTTGACAGCCGTGTCGGTCCATTCATTTAACGCCTGCATGAGCGTGGTGAGTTGCGCGAGATTCAGCGCCGATTGGGTGGCTGATTCCATGGCCTGGCTGGGCTGCTGGTAAAAATAACCGTAGGAACTCACTATCGCTTTGCCCGCGGCGTCCGCGCCGAGCGCGGCGGATTTGTTCAGGAGGGTCAGCAGTCCGGCGTAATAGTAGCCGTAACCCGGTTCGGTTTCCTCGGAGGCCACAAAAACTTTCGCGTAATCCTTTATTTCATAAGCCACTTCAAGCTGCTGCATGAGGCAGGCGTCCATAGCCAGCACATCAACCTTGCCCGCGCGCTTGAAAATTTCACCGAGCTGTTTTGTGCGGATATAATTGCCGGTTTCATCGTCAAAAGAGATGCCTTCATGGGCGGGTTTGCTGATAATCGGGTCCTGCCAGCCTGAACCGTGGTTCCACAGTATCAGCATGTATTTTTTAGCGGGATAGTTCTGTTTCGCCCACAAAACGAAATCCGCGACACGATTGTAATCGCCCATATCGCGATATCTCAGCTTCATCACCACAGGCGAGTGAATCACCGCGGGTTCCGTGTCGCGCTGGATATAATACCGGCGTATGCCTGTCCAATGGTTCGCGTCACCGTTCTCCGGCGCGCCGGGTTTCATCCGGCCTATCTCCACGACAGCGTTGACCTGTCCGGTTGAACCCACTTCTTCCATCATGTTGATGTTTATAAGAGCCGAGGCGTCCAGATTGTTTTTTGCGCAGATGTAAGTCATTACCGTCCATTCGGCCGGCGGTTTTGATGTCACGCGGGGCGCGGTTATCTCGTCGGCGGCGGGCGAGCCGCTCTGCAAATCCGTGAGCGCCGGATTTTCCGCGCAATAAGGGCTGCTTGCCGCGAGGGCAAGCAGACACGAAGCTGTGAAAATATTTTTTAGAAGCGACATATTCATACCCTTAATTTAATTGGACGCAATAATATCATACCAATATTTTTGTTCGCGGTAAGGGCCAAAGGTCCTATTTTCTGTTGTTTAACTCCACTGGGCGAAAGGAATAAGTAGTATAATTCCGTTGTCGGCATACTGTTTTTGGAGAAAATATGAGCAAAACTCTTTTTGTGACCAATATAGGCCAGCTGGTGACTTTCCGCTCGGGTACGGGTCCGCGCCGCGGCAAGGATATGCGCGAACTGGATATCATAGAAAACGCCGGCTTAATCGCGCATAACGGGAAGATAGCGGCGTTGGGTCCTGTTAAGGAAATGGAAGAGAATCCGCTGACCGATAACGCTGAAACCGTTGATGTGGGCAGGGGTGTTGTGCTGCCCGGTTTTTGCGATAGCCACACCCACCCCGCTTTCATGTCCGCCCGAATCAAGGATTTCGCGCTCCGTACCGCGGGAGCAAGTTACGCCGAAATAAAGGCTCAGGGCGGCGGCATTATGGCAAGCGTGGCGGACGTGCGCCAGGCCACGCAGGAAGCGCTTAAGCGGAAAGTGATTGACCGCAGCGAAAAATTTCTTATGTCCGGCACAACGTCCATCGAAGCCAAAAGCGGTTACGGCTTGTCCAAAGAGTCCGAACTTAAAAGCCTGCGCGCCATAGTCTCCGCCTCCAAAGAATGCCCGCTTACCATAGTGCCCACCCTTTTGGCGGCGCACAGCGTGCCGCCGGAATTTGCGGACGCGGAAAGTTATGCTCGGCATATCGCAACTGAGATAATACCCGCCGTAGCGGCGGAAAAACTTGCCGTTTTCGTTGATGTTTTCTGCGAGAAAGATTTTTTTACGCCGGAGCAGGCCGGTTTTATTTCAAAGGCCGCTTTCTCTTACGGGCTCAGGACGAAAGTTCACGCCGAACAGCTTACGCATTCCGGCGGTATCGCGGCGGCTGCGAAAGCGCGCGCGATCTCGGCCGATCACGTGGATTACGCCGACGGCGCCGATATGGAACTTATGAAGGAGTCGGGCGTTATTCCCGTACTGCTGCCTGCTTCGAATCATTTTTTAGGCCTTTCAAAATTTCCGCCCGCGCGGGAAATGATTGACTGCGGCCTTCCTGTCGCCCTGGCGACCGATTTCAATCCCGGCACCAGTCCCTGCTGGAACATGCAGTTTGTCATGAGCCTTGCCTGCACCCACATGAAAATGACGCCAGAGGAGGCGCTTTGCGCCGCTACGGTTAACGGCGCTTACGCCATGGGGCTTGGCGAATCCGCCGGGCGGCTGGCTACGGGCCTGCCGGCTGATTTCGCCGTTATGGATACGGACGATTACCGCGAACTGTGCTATTATTTCGGGGACAATATATGCGCCATGACCGTAAAAAAGGGCGAAATAGCCTACATGTCCGAATGATAATGCCGTAAAATTGCCTGTTTTACGCGCCGTTTCTTAAAAACCGGCTCCCTCCCGCGTCCGCTTCGCGTTGTTTCCGGCAAAGGGCGGAACGCTTTGCCGCGCTTGCGGAATCTTTGCCTGGGCTATTCGGGGGGTGTCGGGAAACTAAATAAAATGATATAAATAATACTAATACATGAAAAGCGAGTGCATTATGCCTAAGGTCATACTTTTTGATGTGGACGGAACTTTAGTTAAAGCGGGCGGCTCGGGCCGCCGCGCGCTTAACCGCGCGCTGGAAAAATTATACGGCAAACGTGAAATCTGCAGTCAGGATTTCCTTGCCGGCAGTACGGACAAGGACAATTTTAAACGCTCCTTTATCGAAGCTGCGGGCAAAACGCCCACGGCGAAGGATATCAAGCTTATCGAAAAAACCTATTTGGAACTGCTGCCTTCCGAAGTGGACGCGGCGGTGAGGGAAAAACGCTATCTGACGATAAAAGGCGTTGAAAATTTTTTAAGCCGGCTCAGCAGGCGCAAAGACATTTTCCTGGGCCTCGGCACGGGCAATATCGAAGAAGGGGCCAGGCTAAAGCTGGCGCCTTCCGGACTGTGGGACTATTTTCGGTTCGGCGGTTTCGGCTGTGACGGTTATGAGCGGGTTGCCGTTTTGGAAACGGCGGTGAAGCGCGCCGGGAAAATCTGCGGCGGGACAATAAAGCCCTCTCAGGTTTACATTGTCGGCGATACGGAAAAAGACGTTTACGCGGGCAAGCAGGCCGGTTACCACACGGCCGCTGTTACCGCGGGTTACGGTTCTCCCGGCGGGGTGATGCGGAGCGCGCCGGAACTGCTGTCCGAGGATTTTTCTGATGTTGAAATGTGGCTCATGTGGCTGGGGCTTAACAAAAACAACGGCCCGGTTGAACGGGGCTGTTTCATGTTTCCCAATTCTGCGATTGAGCACGTGCAACACGGGCGGACGGGCGATGACGCTCCGCAGACGGAAAAAATCTGTCCTCCAAGGAAACGGTGATATGTCCGGCTTGAAAGTCAAAAGCGGCTGGCAGAGAGAATTTTTCGACAAACGGTTTTACGAGCCGTCTTCTCCGCTCGCCGTAAAATGCGCGGGCGCGGAAGCGGCGTTTTTTGTGAAGGCACTGGGCCTTAAAAAGGGCGCGAAACTTCTTGATCTCGCCTGCGGGCAGGGCCGTCATTGCGTTGAATTCGCGAAAAAAGGGCTGGCGGTTACGGGGTTTGATTTCACGAAAGAATATCTGGCTGACGCGCGCGAGCGCGCGGAACAGGCCGGAGTAAGCGTTGCTTTCGTTTGCGGCGACATGCGTAAACTGGCTTACCGCAACGAGTTTGACGCGGTTGTCTGCGCGTTCACCAGTTTCGGCTATTTCGACAGGAAAACCAATTTCGTGGTTTTAAAAAAAATCGCGGCCGCGCTTAAGCCGGGCGGAAAAGTTATTATTGATGTTATTAGCCGAGATTTTGTGGAAAGTGATTTCTTAGAGCGCGACTGGTATAAGCTGGAAGACGGCGGCTACCAACTTGAAGAGCGTGACTATGACGCGCGCAGCCGCGTCATAAAATGCCATTGGATACGCCTGAGTCCGGATGGGAAAAGCGTAGCGCAGTCGTTCCGCCACGAGGTGTTCAGCGCGGATGATTTGAAGGTTTTGTATAAACGGGCGGGTTTGGTCCCGCTCAAATGCTGGAGCGCCCTGTCTTTCGGAAAGGGCGACGGCAGAAGAACAGTGGTTCTGGGCCGCAAGCCCGCAGCCGCTTAGCTTTAGCGAGAACGGAGGAAACCCATGGGTAAAATTGTTGAATGCGTGCCGAATTTCAGTGAAGGGCGGGATTTGTCAAAGATAAACGCTATCGTAGATACCGTAAGGCTTGTGCCGGGCGTCGTTGTGTTGGATGTCGAAAAAGACTCCGACCACAACAGAACTGTTTTGACGTTTACCGCGCCCGTGGAACATGCCGTGGACGCGATGTTTAACGTTGTGAAAAAATCCGCCGAGCTTATAGATTTGAACGTTCACCAGGGCGAGCATCCCCGCATGGGCGCGACCGACGTGGCCCCTTTCATTCCGATCATGGGTTCTTCTGTTGAGGACTGTATAAAACTCGCGGCGGAACTGGGCGAAAGGATAGGGCGCGAGCTTGACATCCCCGTATATCTTTACGATATGGCGGCCCGCGTGCCGGAACGCCAGAACCTGGCGAACGTGCGCAAAGGCCAGTTCGAAGGCCTGCGCGAGCTTATCGGCAAAGATCCTGCCAAGACGCCCGATTTCGGCCCGAACCATATCCACCCCACCGCCGGCGCGATAGCCGTGGGCGCAAGGCAGCAGATAGTTAATTTCAACGTCAACCTTTCCACCGGCGACATGGAGTTCGGCAAGGCGCTGGCGAAGAAGATACGCACTTCCGGCGGCGGCCTGCCCGCCTTGCGCGCGAAAGAAATTTTTCTTGAAACGCGCGGCATCGTGCAGATTTCAACAGTATTAACGGATTACAAAACCACCTCCATCAAACGGGTTTTAGACGAGATTGAGCGCGAGATCGCGCCCAAAGGCGTCAAAATAACCGGCACCGAACTTATCGGCCTGACAACGCAGGACGCCCTGACAGGCTATGCGGTGGAAAGCCTAGCCCTTGAAAATTTCAATCCCGCGGTCCAGATTCTGGAAACGCAGATGGCGGCCGTTCTTAACACGTGGCAGAGTGGCGCGAACCTGCTGGTGGATGCGCTGGCCGATGACACGCCTACTCCGGGCGGCGGTTCGGCGGGCGCGGTTTCCGCGGCGATGGGCTGCGCGCTTGGCATGATGGCGGCGGGCGTGTCCTCCCGCAGCAAAAAGGTTGAGGATGCTCACCGGCCCGACCTCATTAAAGCGCAGGAGATATTGCACGGGTACAAAGGCATACTGCAAGCCTGCATTTCCGAGGATTCGCGCGCTTACGACATGTTCAACGAGGTAAAAGGGCTTGAAAAAGGACCGGAGCGCACCGCTAAAATGCAGGCCGCTTTGCGTTACGCCGCCCAGGTTCCCTTGAAAACGGCGCAGACCTCCAGAAAATGCCTGGACGTGCTTGCCACTATAGAAAAGAAAATATCACCGGCGGTAGAGTCTGATTTCAAGAGCGGACGGCATCTGCTTGACGCGGGCATAGCCTGCGCTGTCGAGAACGTAAGAATCAATATGGGCGGCATTAAAGACGAAGCTTTCGTCAAAGAGCTTTCTCATGCGCTGGAAGAATTGTCCGCGGTCAAAGTTGCGTGAAGTTTTAATTTAGGGGTTAATATGGCGAAGAAGAAAAGAAAGGGCAGTCCGGAATTTAAGAGCGTGCCGAACGCGGGCCCTGGCAAAGCGGTTAACACTCATGATACTGATACCGGTCCGGGTAACGCCGCGGTGGAAAATCTTACGGCTACGGCCAGAAAACTGACCGAAACCCAGCCTGAGATTCCAGCCGGCGAACCGGAAGATATAATTTCGCGGCTTGTCCAGACCGATACTTTCGGGTCTTCCACGGAACGCGGCGCCGCGCCGGAAACGGACACCTTCACCGCTCCCCCGGCGGTTAAGCCGGAGCCGAAACCGTCCGCGCCGCCTGCGGCGCAGGAAGCGTCCATGTTCCACGGTCCCGTGGCGGAGCGGGAAGCCGCACAGGCTTTTTCCGTTTCCCTGCCGGAACCGGCCGCCATAACCGATAATTCGCTGGACGATATATTTTCGCGCCTTGACTCAGACGCCCAGGCGAAACCGGCTGTTTCCGCGGGCCGCCGCAAAGGCTCCCCCGCAGTTGCCGATGAGAAAAAATCGCTTCGCCTGCTGCGTGAAAAACTGCTCGAACTGGGCTGGAGCAGGGGCGACGTTTATAAATTGTCCCTTAAATTTTTCGGAAAGCGCATCTCCGCGGAAATTGACGAGGATTACCGCAATCTGCTCAATTCCCTGCATTATCTGGAGGTCCCGGAGGAAAACCGGGAACTGGCGCTTAAAGTCCTGCTCGACGAGATAACGAACGGCGAGGCCGTTAAATCATCCCTGCTGAAACTCAAACGCCGGGACTTGCGGTTAAAGCTTGAGGTCTGTTCCTGGGCGCAGGGGAGGCTTGACGAAATAGTCGCCAAATACGCGGATGAAAAAACCGCGGAAGAAATAATCACCCGCTACCATATCATTCTGGCCGATTTGCCGCATGACAAGGAAGAAGCGGAAAATTACGCTTTCGCCGTGGATATCCTGCTAGACGCGTCCCGCTATGACGAGAATTTCGAGCGCGCCGGCAAACGCGTTTACGCGCTGGGGCTGGCCCGCGAATTCGAGGATATTCCTCAGGAGCTCAGTCTCCGGCTGACCGATAAATATTGGAACAGCGTAAGCGCCGCGGAACTGGGTGAAATGTCGGACCGGATAAGCAGTGAAATCAGGCATGGCGAGCATCCGCGCAACTATGTGCTTTCCCTGCGCGTTCTGACCGGCGAGCTTACCCAGGACGAGGCGTTCAGCGAGGCGCGCCGCAGAAAGAATGTGGACGATATCGCCGCGCTTGCCGCTAAAATGAAACTTGACGCGGAAACGGCCTCAAAAATATCCGGCCTTTATACCGGCGCGGGCGGCAGCTGGTTCGACGCGGAATTTCCGCGCATATATTCACTGCTGTACTCCTATCGCGGCGCCTCCGTGCCGAACGCCCTGCTGGCCGTTAAAGTGATGACCGGCGAAATTTCCGAGGACCAAGCCCGCACGCAGTCGCTGGCCGGCAAAAACGCCTACGATCTGGGCGTTATGGCTGACGAAATATCACTTGCCGCGCAGACGCGGGACGCCATGGCGGGGCATTACGCCATCAATACGGATCAGGAGTTTGCCCTTAACTATCGCGATATTTTTCTCCGCTTTCCGGAGAATGACGGGATACGCCGCTTTGCCCCGGTTTACATCCTTGGCGTTATAATCGGAAGCATGCCGCTGGAAAGGGCGGTTTACATCTGTTCCGTGCTTAATGATTTCGACGTCTATTCCGTCGCTCCCGAAGACGCGGAGCGGCTGGCGGACAAGTATCTGGATAAAAAGTCCACCGCCCAGCTGAAGGCGGAATACGAGAGCGTTCTCTCCAAGATTCCCTATATCGAAACTCCCCAGGAGAACGAGGGCCTTGCCCTTGACGTTTTGCTTGACGGGTCCACCGAAAGCCTTAATGACGCCGTTGACCAAGGCGGCATTGTGCGCGAACGGTATATTTTCCAGCGCGAGTTGAATAAATACGGCTGGTTCATGGGTTATGCCGGCGAGATAACCGACCGGTTTCTGGGCCGCAAATCAGTGGACGAGGTCATTAACGGTTTTAAGCTGATGCTTGAAAGCCTTCCCTGCGCGCAGGCGCCGGAGGACAACATTGACATTGTTCGAAAAGCTCTGCTGGGCAGAATGTCCGACGATGAAGTCCGCAGGCAGGCGGAATTCCGCAAGGCGCTCAGCGAGAAGCGCTGGGCCGCCAACTGCGTTAACGATATCGTTTCCGGCTATCTGGGTACTTTGAAACCGGATCAGGCGGTCGCGGCGATGGACGAACGTCTGGGTAAATATTCTTTCTGGAACAAAAGCGGCGCGCTTAACCGCTACGCGCTTGACCTCGTTTTAGACGAGCTAAACGGGCAGGCGCGCGAATTGCCGGTCACTTTGGCTATGAGCCTGCTGGAACAGGACGTTCCGCTTGACGGGGTTAAAAAAATCTACGCGCTTTTGGACGATAACGGGGATATCGAGTTCAATCCCGAAGAAATAACGCGTTATTACGCGGAAACGATAACCTCCGGAGCGGTTCCCGCGGATGCCGTTGAAAAGGTTATGGCGTTATTCCATAAGACTGGCGAGAAATAATTCCGCTGCTTCTTCACAAAAAGAAACCACCCGAATGAAATCCATTCGGGTGGTTTTTTGTTGGGGGTGAGTCAACTTTACGGTTCCGGCTTTGCGCCGGTTGGGGGGGAAATTCGTTTGCGTCCAGCCTGCCTATACATAAATTCTAGCATTCGTCCTTTGCCTGACCAAGGGTCATAAGGCCTAATTTAAAAAGTATTTGGACCTATGCCAGCCATAGGCCGAAAGATTGAAATAAGATATGCGCGAAAATATTTTCCGTCTTTGGAGCCGCTTCGTGCCCGGTCTTTTTTGCATAGAAGCGATATAAAAAAAGCGGAGCGTTTCCGCTCCGCTTTTCCGTGTTTCACAATTTGTTTTATTAGTGCACGCCATGCATCCACTTTTTCAGCTTGCCGGACATAAGAACCAGCAATAACGCCGAGCCGAAAGCCATAGCCGCCGGCACCATGAAGAACTTAACATGGTCAATAGCGTCATAATTGCCTGCGAACTGTCCGCCTACGAAGTTAGCCACTGCCGACGAGCCGAGCCATACGCCCATCATCATGGAAACGAAGCGCAGGGGAGACAGTTTTGTCACCACCGACAGGCCTACCGGCGACAGGCAGAGTTCGCCTACCGTATGCAGCAGGTAAACAAGCACCATCCACATTATGCCCACGGGGCCGGAAGTTTTAAAGATATAGGCCGCCAGCACCATGAACACGAAACCCAGGCCCAGGAAGCCAAGCCCGAAAACGAATTTAGTGGGGGTGCGCGGTTCGATTTCCCGGTCGCTCATGTTAACCCACATCTTGGCGAAGAACGGTGCCAGAATCATGATGAACAGCGGGTTGAGGGACTGGAAATAGCTGGCGGGAATCGTCCAGTAAAGGAATTTCCTGTTTACGCTCTGGTCCGCGAACAGCGTGAGCGAACTGCCGGCCTGCTCAAACGACGCCCAGAAGAACACCGAGAACGCCGTCAGGATGAAAATGACAGCCAGGCGTTGTTTCTCAATAGCGGTAAGCGGTTCCTGGGGTTTGG
>JBAYFS010000025.1:0-17751 GCA_041667045.1 Elusimicrobiaceae bacterium
GAGCAGGGGTCGGCGAAATCGTGGTAAATGGTGTAGTCGCCCACTGTTATGGTCGGTTTTGTGATAACGTTTTTGAGGTATACTGAAGTCGTATCTCCGGTGCGGGGATGTTTGATGGAAGGGTCGGCGTTGAATGGGTTGTCCATATGAAATTATTATACAAAACACCTCCTGGTTCCGCGCGCAGCCGGAATCGCCATGCAAAAATTTATGGCCTCGGCGCGTGACTTGGCGAAATGTAATAGAATATTTTCAACTGTGGCGGTAGCCGACTATTCTGGACAGCAGCTTGCCCGACCATATTCTAAAGCGGTCCACATATGAAAACACCGCGGGAACTACTATCAGCGTAAGCAGGGTGGAGCTTATCAGCCCGCCTATTACGGCCACGCCCATGCTGGTTCGCTGTTTGGATGCTTCATTTAAGCCTATCGCCACCGGAATCATGCCGGCGATAAGCGCTATCGACGTCATCAGAATGGGGCGCAAGCGTATTTTGCCTGCTGCGATGAGCGCGTCCGTGCGGGTTTTGCCGTCCTTAATGAGGCGGACGGTGTAGTCCACCAGCAGAATGGAGTTTTTGCACGCTATGCCCAGCAGCATGATAACGCCCATCGCCGTGAACATGCTAAACGCCTCGTCCGCTATTACTAGCGCCACGAACGCGCCGCACACCGCCAAAGGAAGCGCAAGCATGATTGTAAACGGCGTTATGAACGATTCGTACAGGCTTGCCAGCACGAAGAAAATAAAAAGGATGCCGAACCCCACGCCAAGCACCATAGAATTTTGCATGTCCTGGAAGTTCTCGGATTCGCCGGAGAACATATAGCGCATTCCTTTGGGCATGGGCATTTCCTTGTCCAGTATTTGCTTCAATTCCGAAAGCACCTCGCCCAGCCCGACTTTGGCGGCAAGGCTGGCTTTTATCTGTATATACCGTCCTCTGTCAAGCCGTTCTATCGTGGCGGAGCCTTTTTCGTTAACGATGTCGGCAACGTCGGTTAGTTTTATCAGCCGCTGGTTTACGTTCGGAATGTAAATCGCGCCGTAGTTTTTTCCCAAATCGCGTTGCTCCGGCAGCAGCCGTACGCGAATATCGTACTCATTGCCGTTTTCACGAAATTTCACTGGCGTTTCCCCTTCCACCTGAGCTTTAATTTCGTCGCCCATCGTTTTGGTGTTGACGCCGTAAATTTGCGCTTTCTCGGCATTGGGTCTTATCTGCACTTCCGGCTTGCCGGGGCGGTAGTTAGAGTCAACTTCAAGCAGTTTCTTGTTCTGTTTTAACCGGGAAAGCAATTTCTCCGCGTATTCGTTAAGTTCCTGTTGGTTTGTGGAGATGAGATTAAGTTGTATCGGCTGCGCTTGAGAGGAGCCGGTCGGGTCATAGTTACTTACCTTGGGGTTCGCGTTGGCAAGCGCGCCAAGCTGGTCGCGCAGCCGGGTTTTCATTGTTTTGGTTGACGCGGTGCGCTGGTTTTCCGGTTTCAGTTTGATATACAGGCTGGCCTTGTAGGCCTCGTTGTTGCTGTTGCCCACGGTAATGGCCGCCATTTCAACTTCGGGATTGGCGCGGATTATTTTGTCGGCTTTTTCCGCCACGGTCTGCATCGCGTCCAAACTTGCGCCTGGGGAAAGTTCCAGATCCACGCCAAATTGTCCGTTGTCGTCTTCCGGCATGAAATTTATGGGTATTTTTATGAAGGAACCCATGCACAGGACGAAAACCGCAAGGCTTGCGAACAGCGTTTTAAGCGGGTGGCCCACTGCCATTTTCAGCACGCGTTCATAGGTATTTTCCATCCAGGTGTTCAAAGCGTCGAACCATTTAAGCGGTTTGCCTACAACCTTGCCCCACAGCGAGGTTTTGCCGTCTTCGCGGATTTCCTGGCTGGCTTTGCCCAGATAGGCCGACAGCATGGGCGCTATTGTCAGCGCGTCGAACAGTGATATGCACATGGCGAAACATATCGTCATGCCGAATTGCTTGAGTATCATTCCCATCATGCCGCTCATAAGGCTTATGGGCGCGAATACGGACAGGATGACCAGCGTGGTTGCCACAACCGCCAGCTGCACTTCCTTCGTGCCGTTTACCGCGGCGGTGTCGGGTGGTTCGCCGTTTTCCATTTTGCGGAAAATATTTTCCCGCACCACTATGGCATCGTCAATAAGCAAACCCACCGAAAGGCTTAGCGCCAGAAGGCTTATGATGTTAAGCGAAAACCCCGCCCATTTCATCAGTATGAACGAGCCGATAAGCGAATTGGGCAAAGCCATGGCGGTGATTATGGTCGAGCGTCCGTTCGCCAGGAATAAGTAAACCACTATAATGGTCAGCAGTATGCCGATAATTATGGTTTCTTCCACGTCGCGGATGTTGTCGCGTATCTCGGTGCTTGCGTCCTGAATAATGCGGTATTTGGGCGCGCCGTCCATCTGCGCCATGCGCGGCGCAAGGGCTTCAAGTTTTTCCTTTACTCCGTCCGCCACCGCCACAGTGTTCGTGCCGCTTTGGCGGAATACTTCTATGAACAACGATTTCTTGCCGTCAACGAACACGCGGGTGGATTCGTCTTCCAGCGTATCGGATACCGTGCCGATGTCGGAAATGCGTGTGGGCACCTCGTTGCCGTACAGACTGACGACCGTTTTTTCGATATCCTTCACATTGTGAAATTCGCCCATGCTTCTAAAGCTCACTTCCTGCCCGCCGCGGTTCACCTTGCCGCCTGGCACGTTTTCACCGGAGGCGGCCAGCCGGTCAGACACGCCGTTTACCGATAATTCGCGCCGCTTTAGCGCATCCCGGTCTAGCACAACGTGTATCTCGCGCTTGCGGCCGCCGATGATTTTTATCGAGCCCACGTTCGCCACCTGTTCCAGCGCGGGTTTTATGGTGTACTCGGCAACGTCGTAAAGTTTGCCGTCCGAGATATCGCCGGAAAGCACTATTTTGATTATGGGCGTGTCGGACGGGTCCATCAGCTCCATGCTCGGTTCCTTTATGTCAGTCGGCATGTCGGCCTTGGCGGTGTTTATTTTTTCGCGGATTTTCTGCTCGACATACTTGATATCCACGCCGGAATTGAATTCGGCGGTAATCTGGCTTACGCCTTCAAAATTAGTAGAGGTCAGCCGTTTCAGGCCGGAAATGGTGCTTATCTCGTCTTCAAGCGGTTTTGTGACCACCGTTTCTATCTCCGACGGGCCCGCCCCGGAATATCTTGTGGTAACCGTTATGGTCGGCAGGCTGGTGTCGGGTAGTTTGTCCACGCTCAGCTGCTTAAAGCATGTCCACCCTATAACCAGCATGAGGATGACCAGGCAGGTAATGAATATCGGACGTTTAATTGAAAGTTCGGCGAGGCTCATAAATGCTCCTATTGGGTTACCGCAGGGATTGCCGCGGGCGGCATCGGCAATTCCCCGTAAAGTTTTACCTGCGCCGCCAGTCCAAGTACCGTGGCGGCCAGCGTTGCGCGGTTATACTGCGCCTGCGAAAAGTCCTGCTCGAATGAAAGAATCTGATATGTGGTTGTGCGGCCTTCTTTAAGGCGGCTTTTTTCGTATTCCAGTTTTTCCTTCTGCGCCGCTTCTATTGAAAAAGCCATTTCAAGTCGCGCTCGCGCGTCGCGCAGTTTGGCCGCCAGGTTCCGCCAGTCGCTTTCCTGATCAAGCAGTTTCTGCCGATATGTAAGCTTGGCCGCAGCTTCTTTCAGTTCGGCGCCGTGGCGGGCCTCTTTTTGCGAGGAATATTTCAGTGGTATGGAAAATTTAACACCCAAGGTCGTCGCCGGTTTGTTGATATTGAAGGAATTGCCCACCACGCCGGAAAAATTGGGATTTTGTCCGTTCAGCGTTTGGGAAAGGTATACATTAAAAACCGGCTTGTCGGTTTCCACGTTCATGCGGGCGGTGGCGGAATTTTGCGCCGCCTGCGCCTGCGCCATTTCCACGTCGGCCCTGTCGCCGTGGCGGTTTATATTATCCAGCTTCATCAAAGCGCTCCAGTCAACGGGCGCCACTGCTATTTGTTCCGACGGCTGCATATTGGAGTATGCGCAAAAATCGCGCAGTGCCGCCGCGGCAGCGTCTTTCGCGGTTTGAAGATCAAGGCGTTTCGATTCCAGCGAGGCTTTCGCCTGTAAAACGTCCGACTTGTCCATGAGGTTCATTTTAACGCGCTTGGTGTCATAATCCAGAATGGTTTGCGCGTCGGCCACCGCGCGTTCTTGAATGGTTACTATTTCGCGGCTTACGGCCAGGTTCCAATAGGCTTTTTCCGCGTTAACGAGCAGGGTGCGCAAATAGTTTTCCGCGCTCCACTTGTCTGTTTCGGCTTGGGCGCGGATTGAATCTTCCTTGCTTTGGTCATAGCGTCCCTTTGCGTTTTGCCATAGCGACTGGGTCAGCTCGATTACGGGGCTGGCGTTGTAATGCACAGTGTCCGCCTGCCCGGGAAAATAATAGTGCAGGTGTTGCAGCGAATAGTACAGTTTCGCCTGAAGGCCGAACTGGTAAGTCTGGCTGAACCCCATGGAGTATTTGCGCGTTTCCAGCTTGTCGTACATGGCGCCCATCATGTCTAAGTCTTGAGGAGTGGAGTTGCTGGAAAGTTCGCCGTTGGCGAACAGCAACGGCGAAAATATCAGGTCCGCCTCGCTCTTGCGCCCTTCGGCGCCGGCTTTGTCCTGCGCGGAGCCTTTCGCGGCGAAATTCCTTTCCTTAACAAGCTGAAGGTATTGCGGCAGATTTATCGCTCCGGTTCCTGCCGCCAGCGCTGTTGCCTGCGCTAAAGATAAAAAAACTATTAAGGACCAGAACGCAAATTTTTTCATGATGCGAGTTGCCGCGGAGCGTTGTTTGGTGGTCATAAAACCTCACAAGGGGGAGAAGTAATTGTTTACTTACATGTATTGTAACCCGCATTCGGCATTTTGTCAAGTAATCGCTTACATACCATTGACAGTTCGCGGCATCCGGGCTACACTATAATGAATAAAGCCCCGCATTCTGATGTGTAGATTCTGGAATTATTATGACTATAAAAAAACGGAACAAGGCAGAAAGCCAAAACCGCATTCTTCAGGCCGGCCTCGCCGTGTTTTCAAAATATGGGTACGACGCCGCCACCACCAAGATGATTGCGGCGCGCGCCGGGCTTAACGAATCGCTTATTCAGCGGTATTTTAAAAGCAAGTCCGGCCTGCTGGTTGCGGTTAATAAACTGAGTTTGCAGGCGATGCTGGCGCAGACGCCGTATCCTCCCCAGACGGATGTCGAGAGCGAAATTTTTCAGTTCATGCAAAGCAAAATGGAGCGTGACGGCGACAATCTGGCCTTCGTGCGGGTTATACTTTCTCGCATTTTAATCGACGAAAAGCTGCGCGAGGAAATGAGAAAGCAAACCCCCCCGCCCAAGAGGATATTTTTGCATGAAAGGCTGGAGTTGTTTAAGGAAAACGGCTTAATTGCGGATGATGTAGCTATCGAGGAACTAGTGGGTATTATAATGTCGCAGTCGTTTATCGTTGGGTTGCTTGAGCGCATCATGTTCCACAAAACCAAGCAGGATTGTTCTAACCGGTTTCGCGTTTTCGCGCGCGCCATGGCGAAAGGCATTGCTCCGTAGCGCTTGCTTGCGGCGAAATTCTGAAGCTTGCGGGTGTAATTCATCTTGAAGCGGGAGCCACGGGCGCTGGTTCTGTAACCTTAATATCCCCGTCCCTCAAAAATGGCAGGACAGGCCGAACATCATTTTTAATCGCAGCGTTATTTGGAACCGTAAGTAATGCGGGTACAACCGATCATGCAGCCTGCGGAATTGCAATCCACCGGCACCTTGTAATACCAGATATTCGGGTTCACTCCGCCTTCCACCTTAATCGCCGCGGCGCCATAAGCCGAAACCGAGTTTTTTACGGTTTCACCGGTAAAGGCGGCGCATTCCGGGTATGGATGTTCCTGAGTAGTGACGTCGTCATCCCACATGGTCACATAACAGAAAGCATCGTCAACGGAAACAGTTTTGCCTTTGTATTTAACAGGGATATATTTCTGATAGAGCGCCTTATTCGCTGACCCGTCGGTAATGCTACATCCCTCGGGTGACGCTATAAAATGGGTCATGTACGCTTTATTTGCGGTAAGGTAATCCTTTGTAACAAGAGTATCGCCAGAATCTGAGTCTGCTGTGCCTAACGGCATTCTGGCTTTCCCGCTTATTATTTCGACATTGCCGGAAATTTTTAAAGGGGAAGTGTCGGTGCCGGCAAACAAAGTGTCCGTAATCTTAAATTTCTTGAAACTTCCGTATGGGCTGGGATACCAAGTCCTGAGGGTATAAACCTCGCTGCCCAGGCTGGCAGGGACAGCCGCGATGAAAAGAACAGCCAAAACCAATTTTATGTTCGTATCAAATAAGTTCATAAAAAAAGCTATTTTGACTGGCATGAATATATCCTTATGCTACTGCTGTTTTTTACGGTGAGTTAAGTTTAATATACAGATTTTCCAATATACTGGCAATGGGCCACGGCCTGCGGCCGATTTGCTATAATTAGCTGAATTCAAATGGTTGGGGTTTATCCAAGGAATACATAATGGAACAGTCCTATATTGCCCGGCTTGAAAATGTGGCAAAAATACACATGCTCGACAATGTCGCGGTGCATGCGCTCAAGAGTATCGCCGTAGACATCCCGCGCGGAAAATTCAATGTGGTTATCGGGCAATCCGGCAGCGGCAAATCTACCCTGCTGAATCTTATCGGCTGCATTGATGTTCCCACTTCCGGCAGTATTGAAGTCTGCGGGCGAAACACGATGGTGATGACGGACAACGAATTGTCTGATTTCCGGGCCAAGCATATAGGTTTCGTTTTTCAGACTTTCAATCTGATGCCGGTTTTGTCGGCTTATGAAAATGTGGAATATCCGCTGCTGATTAACAAAACCCCCGTCCGGGACCGGCATGACATGGTAATGGGAACCCTTGAGAAGGTAGGGCTGCTCGATCACCGCAATAAATTCCCCAATGAACTCAGCGGCGGGCAGCGCCAGCGCGTTGCCATAGCGCGCGCTCTGGTGAAAAAGCCGGAGTTGATTCTTGCCGACGAGCCTACGGCCAATCTGGACCACAAAATCAGTTCGGAAATAATCGAGCTGATGCAGAATATCCAAAGCAGCGAGAAAACCACCTTTGTTTTTTCCACGCATGACAGCAACCTTATCTCTAACGCGGAAGACATATTCATGATTATGGACGGAGCTATTCTATGAAAATTCTGAGCATAGCTTACCGCAATATCTGCCGCAACAAAAGGCGTTCGCTGATGACGATCATGGCGATCGCCGTAAGTAGTGTCGCCGTGTTGCTGTTTGGCGGCAACGTGATGTCCATAATATACACCCTGCAGACCGGCTATGTCCGCAGTTCGGGGCATATCCACATTTATAACACGGTTATTCCAAGTTCGGGGTGGTTAATCCGGGCAGCTACGGAATGACGGATTATGAAAAAGTAATGTCGGTCATAACCTCCGACCCGCAAGTATCGCGGCGGTTGCGCGCCGCAATGCCCTTTATGTTATTGCAGGGGATAGCCGGCAATTTTAAAGCCGAGGCTTCGCAGAGTTTCCTGGGGCTGGGAATAGTGCCGTCGGCGTTTGACGTTTTTACAAAGTGGGATCAATACCGGTTAAAAGTCACGAAAACCGATACCAGCATAGAAATGCGCGATCAGGATACCGGCGAAGGCATTATCGGCTTCGGTATGGCGGAGAACATGAAACTCTGCCGGGAACTGAAAATAGAAAACTGCGCTATGGACCCGGCTGTCAAGAAGGAAAAACCCGGTTCCGGCCCGGTGGTTGATTTCAGTTCGCTTACGGATGAGGATTTCCCCCCCGAAACTGCCGATGCGAATACCGCCCGGCTGGATTTGCTTGCCGCCACTTCCGGCGGCGCGCCCAACGTGGTGACGATGACGGTTCGCAAAGCCATGCGTTTTGGCACGAAAGCGCAAAACGACGGGCTTATCCTGATGCATTTGAAACTCGCCCAGCAGCTTATTTGCGGGCGCGGTCCGCAGAGTGTCACGGGTATTATGCTGCAGCTTAACCGCACTGACGATATTGGCGAAGTCATAAAACGTTTGGAGCAGCTGCTGCCCGGCTCGGAATACGAGATAAAGCCGTTTGGCGAAGTCCGTCCCATGTACAAGCAGACCATTTCCATGTTTGCCACCATATTCGGGTTTGTGGCCATTATCATGGGCGTGATAGTGCTTTTCACGACCATAAACACCATGTCCATGAGCGTTATGGAGCGGATAAGCGAAATCGGAACCGCGCGCGCGCTGGGCTTGCGCCGCAGCGCGATAATGATGCAGTTTGTGACGGAAGGATTTCTGCTGGGCGTCATAGGAACCACGGCCGGAACGGTGTTTTCCCTGGCGGCAAGTTTTGCCATAAACTGGGCGGAGATAGTCTGGACTCCGCCTGATTACGCAACCCCGGTGCTTTTGTCCGTGCACCTGTTTCTTTCTCCGTATTTTCTTCCGGCCTGCTGGCTGGGGCTTATAGCGGTGACGACACTGTCATCGGTTATCCCCGCCCGCAACGCCGCGCGCATGCCGGTTGTGGATGCGTTAAGGCATATTTGAGGTTTTTATGTTTAACTTTCTGATCGGATGTCTTTTGCTGGCCGCTCCCGCGTTTTGCGCGGACGCGCCGGAAACCGCGATGCAGATTATTGAAAAGGCGGACGCCGTCCGCAATCCCGAACAGTCTTTCAGTGTGGTTACCGCCCTTACGGAATACCGGGAAGGCAAAGAAACAAGCAGTATGGAACTGACTGTTTATTCAAAGGAAAACACCGAAAACGAGCAATATCAGACAATCGCCGCCTTCAACGCTCCCCCGAAGGACAAGGGAAAGGTGATGCTTAAAAACGGCAGCGAACTGTGGTTTTACGACCCCATGTCCAAATCCAGCGTGCGCATTTCGCCGCAGCAGCGCCTTATGGGGCAGGCTTCCAACGGGGATGTGATGACGACCAATCTTCATTCGGATTACGAAGCCAAGCTGGCGGGTGAAGAAACCATATCCGACATCAATAAAACAAAAATCAAGTGCCACAAAATGGATTTGAAATCCTCCAGCGACAGCAGCAATTACTACCGTATTGAGTATTGGGTTGATAAAGCCAATTATCACCCTATAAAAGCCAAGTTTTATTCGGACAGCGACCGGCTGATGAAGATAGTTTACTTCGGCGGCTATAAAACGGAACTGGGTTGCGAACGTCCCACCGAAACAGTCATAATTGACGGGGTTGACCGTAATTTGGTGACAAAAATGTTTTTCAGCAATTACGAGTACAAAAGGATGCCCAAGGAATGGTTCCAAAAAGATTTTCTGCCGCGTTTCAACGCGCAATAGCGATAATTCTTGCGGCGGGCTGTTTCTCTGTCGCCCAGGCGGGGCAGGACGAGGATTTGGACCTTATCCCGGAGTCTGTTTCTTCGGCTCTGCTTCCCACGCCCAAAGCGGGAAAAGGCCCTCTCTCCCTGCAGCTTTTCACTGAAGATGAATATCAGTACAACAGCAATCGCAGTGTTGTCGTACCGCTGCCCGCGTCTTACCTGCCGGATTGGAAAAACCGTTTTACCTTTTACACCAAAGCCGATGTGCGGGCTCACAAAACGCTGACTTTTTCTGTTACCGACAGGCTCAACCAGCTTTCCGACTCTTATTCCGATTTTCCGTCCGGCGTCGTGCAAAACGACCTTAACGAACTGTATGTTTCCTGGCAGGCGGGCGGGGAGAATTATCTGGACGCGGGCCGCATAAATTTGAAAAGCGGGGTGGCGATCGGTTTTAATCCGGTGGATTTCTTTAAAAAAGACGCGGTAAGCCTGCGGATTTCGGAAGATCCGCTTGTCCTGCGCGACAACCGGCTGGGCACGGTAATGCTGCGCGCGCAGAGCATACAGTCCTTCGGCTCGATAACCGTCGCCGCCGCGCCGCAGATTTCCGCCCCTCCGGGCACGCTGCTGTCCGACGGATCCAGCTTTGCTTTAGGGCTTCAGCACACCAATCCCTATCCGCGGTATCTGGCCAAGTTTAACGGTTCATACAAGGATGTGAACGCCGAACTGCTGTATTATAACGAGAACGCCGATTCTTTCCTTGGCGCCGCCGTCTCCCGGGGTATCGGCGACCAGACGGTTCTTTACGCCGAGTGGAGCGGCGGTCCCCAGTACAATATCATCGGAGGCGCGCTGGTTTACGACGGTCAGCAGCTTGGCGTTGACACGGAAAAATATGTTTCCTTCCTGCCGCGGGACTATGACAAACGCTTTCGCAGTCAGGCGGTGCTGGGCATGTCTTTCACCGAAAAGCGGTACAAGCGCAGTACATATCTTGAGTACCACTACAACGGGGCCGGTATGGATCAGACTGACTGGAATTACTGGTACACCGGAGGTTATTACGCCTCCCAGCTGGCCCCCTTCTATGACCAGCCGATGCTGGCTTTATGGTCCATCCGCTCTTACGCGCAGCGTATGATGGAGCCGGCTTCCCGGCATCAGCTGTTCTGGCGTACGCAATGGCAGGACGCCATCATTCCAAGACTGGATCTGGTAGGGCTTGCGCAGATAAATCCCGTGGACGGAAGTTTTTTCTTCCAGCCTATGGCCAAATATTACGCGGGGGATAATTTCTCGCTGACACTGACGATGTATTTTTATGTCGGAAAACCCCGGAGCGAGTACGGCAGCGTAAACACCGCCAATGTCAGCAAATTCGCTGTTACCTATTACATATGACAATGAAAACGCCAAAAAACATAACAGTACGCAACATGAAGCTCGAAGAACTCAAATATACGGAGCAATGGGCGACGCTCGAAGGCTGGAACCCTGGCCGGAACGATATCGCCTGTTACAGCCGGCTGGACAGCAACGGCTTTTTTCTCGCGGAGGCGGACGGCGAACCGGCGGGTTGCGCCTTTGTTCTTAACTTTAGCGATACCTTTAGCAGCGTGGGCGCGTTGATCGTCAAGCCTGAATACCGGGGCGGCAAGGTGGGGCTGGCGCTTATCAGGCGGGGAATCGAGCATGTCGGCGCCCGCACTGCCTACTTCGACTCCGTTGAAAATAAAGTACGCAGTTATATGCTTTTGGGCGGCAAGCCTCTATACTCAATCTTGCGCTGCGAAATGGCGGCAGTCTCTGTGCCGCCGGTTGAAAATCTGGTTGATTTAACCAGCTATCCCTTCGAAAAACTTATGGAATATGACCGGGCTTTTTTCCCGGCGGACCGAGCAAAACTGATGGCGCCGTGGATAGACCAAAAACCTGACGGCGCGGCGCTGGGGATTTGGCGCGGCGGACAATTGGCGGGCTATGGCGTTATCCGCAAAGCGCATACCGGCTACCGGATTGAGCCTCTTTACGCGGAAACCCCGGAATTGGGAGAAACGCTGCTGCTGGCGCTCACTTCACGGGTTGAGCGCGGCGCTCCGGTCTATCTGAATCTTCCCGAGACCAACGCAGCCGCCATGGCCTGGATGAAAAAATACGGGATGAAGACCCAAATAAAACTGGTCAGAATGTATCGGGGAACAAAACTTGAAAGCTGCGATATCTCCAAAATATACAGTGTGCTGGGCTAGGCGAACGCCTATTTTGGAACCCAATACCGCGGATAGTCGTTAATCTTGATTATGTGGCGCGTGCGCCGGGTAACGCGCATTGGCGCAACAGGATCCCCTTCCTGGGGGCCTGTTTCCTTAAGAAGGTCCTTAAGCCGGTAGCCGTTGAAATCGTCCAGATACGCGTCCACCACCCACTGTTCGCCGTCATGATCAACAAGCACAAAGGCGTGATCTTCCAGCTCGTCACCGCCAATCCTTTCCGTAGCGTAAACCAAGCGGTTGGGAATCCCGGCCGTTTGCAGGAGCATATGGGTTATGAGGGCGTACTCGCGGCAGACGCCGGCCTGGGCCGCAATATACCGGCTTAGCGGGACGTCCTGTTTTTTCTGACGGTATTCGTCCAGCACACGCATGTACGCGGCGTTATCGTAGAAGCTGCCGGGAAGTACCTTGTTGGTGACGTACTCAAGTACCAAATCTATTTTATTCCAATATGTCTGCGTGGATATGCCCACGTCATGCGCAAAGCTCAGCAACGGTTTCCATTCAGGACTCCAGGTATCCAGAATATAATCCGGCTGCAGGCCGCCGTGCTTTAGCGAGCCTTCCATAAAACTTCCCGATTTTAATTCCACCAGACCGCCGTTAAACTCGGTATACGCTGATGGATTGCCGGGCGCGGCGTCCAGCGGCGTCCAGAATAAAGATACATTCAGTAAAATAAGCAGGGATATGGCACGTGGCTTGCTGTTGCGGTGTGAGAATGACATGTTAATCATTATACAAAAGCAAAAGGGACTTGATTATCGCAACTGCCGGCGCTTTGCAAAGCGCCTGGTGGAATGGTACACTGATAATATGAACATATTCACAACTTGCATTATCGCCGCAATTATTTTTTCTGCCGCGCCGCGGGTTTCAGCCATGGAACCGCCGCGGGCCGGTGAAATTGAAAAAATGGCGCAGGAAGGCACCCTGCAAAAGCATCTGGATTTCGCGAACCGGCTCGGGAACAATAAATTTTCCGACGAACTCGTCGCCAAATATAAATATTCTATGGCGAAAATGCGCCAACAGCTTTCCGGTGATAAAAACGAAACTTATCTGACCCCTCCGCGGGAATGGCAGAACATGCCGACGACCGGCAACGTCAGAATCGTTGTAATACCTATAAAATTTCCCGACGTGCAGAATAAATTCACCCAGGCGCAGATCCAGTCCTCTTTTTTCGGCTCGGGCACAGACACGCTGGCTTCATTTTACGGCAGAAGCTCATTCGGGCAGCTGACCATTAACGGTACCGTGCTGCCCTGGTACACCTATACCGACACCCGCGTCCATATCACAAGCGCAGTCGCCTCGTCGGACGATGAGGGCGCCAAAATCCGCGAAAACATAATCAAGTCGGCGATGAATTATCACGCGAGCAACGGCGTAGATTTCTCGGTTTATGATAACACCAGGGGCGGATATATAAACTATTTCCTTATAGTCTGGTCTGGCACACCGGGGGGTTGGTCGTCTTTTTGGTGGGCGTATAAAACAACCTGGTATCAGAACACCGATTACACCATCAGCGGAAAAAAACTTAAAAATTATGTCTGGCAATGGGAAGCCTTTGACCCGCTCACCGCGACAACGCCTGACGCGGAAACCGCCAAACACGAAACCGGCCACGCATTGGGGCTGCCGGATTATTATGACTATGACGTTACCATCGGCCCGCAGGGCGGCGGGGGCGGCTGGGACAGAATGGACTCGAAAAGCGACAATAAAACCGACCACAACGCATTCAGCAAATTCGTGCTGGGCTGGCTGACTCCGTCGGTTTACACCTCGGCGAACCAAACTCTGAACCTTGGCGTGGTTTCCACGTCCAGCCAGGCTATTCAGATGATGCCCACAGCCGTTTCCAGTACTTCGCTGGACGAATATTATCTGGCCGAGTACAGGTCTACGGGGTATTATGACGATTCGGAAATGCCCACTTCCGGCGTCTACATCTGGCATGTGGACGCAAGACTGGACGCGAATAAAAACAACTATTATTACGAGAATTCATACAGTCCGCACAAATTGCTTAAACTAATGGAAGCGGACGGCGAAAATTACAATAACACCGGCTACAGCTATATTGAAAGCTCCACCTCCAATTTCGCGACCGCGGATTCGGTGTTTACCGCAGGCGGTCTTTTTACCCCGGTTTCTTCACCGGCAAGCAAAAATTACCAGGGCTATCCCACCGGCATAGGCATCGGGCCGCTGGGCGCGGCCGCCGGTTCTTATTCTGTTCCGCTGAAAATCGCAAGTAACACCGCGCAGGTAACCGATTTAAGCGCGAGCAGCGGCACAACGCAAGGCGACGTGAAACTGGCGTGGACGGTGCCTGCCGGCGTTTCGTCTTACGAAATAAAATACGCGACCGGAACGGTTGAGCAGACCTATAATTTCAATGAGGTGACCGGAGACAGCTGGTCTTTTTCTTCTTCCAACGGAACCGCGGGGAACTGGTCCCGAGTCGTTGGCGCGGGACCGGACGGCAGTCCCGCTCTGGTTTCCGGGGCGCTTACGCGCGGAACCAATTATTACGGCTACAGCATCGCCCGCAGAACGGTTTACGGACCCGCCACGGTGTCGTTTAAATGGCGAGTTAACTCGGACGAAGAATCCAATTTCTTGAATTTCATCATTGACGGCACTCCCGTCAAGCGCATCACGGGCGCGCCTTCCTGGGCCGCCTCAAGCCATAGCGTCACCGGAAACGGTTTTCACACCGTGTCGTGGGAATTTACGCAAATATCTTCCGGCACCGGCAGCGACAAAGGCTATATAGACGACGTGGTGATAACGCCGCTTGGCGACCCGGTTATTGACTGGGCTGCCGCCGTGTCCGCCACAAACCCGGCTCCGGCGCAGGCGGGTTCCGTGCAGAATTTCACGATTTCAAACTTAGACCCGGCGTATTCCTATTACTTCAACATGCGCACGGTGGACGCCCGGACAATGCCGTCTCTGCTGTCCGCCACGGTTAAGCAGGCGCCCGCGAATTCGGCGCCGACAAAACCCACGCGGCTGAAAGCGGCGGCGGAGCGGGACGGACTGACGCTTTCCTGGGCCGCGTCTTCGTCCGACACCGCGTTTTACCGCATTTATGAAGACTCCTCAACCGCTGTGAAATGGGACGATCCCTTCATAGCGGCGACCACCACCGAGGTATCTTATAAATTCACATCTTTGCCGCTGGGAGTGACGGTTTATTTCCGCGTCAGCGCGGTTGACGCGGGCGCGCCGCCCCTTGAAAGCGCCTATTCCGACGACGTTTATTTCGTTTCGGTTTCCACCGACGTGACGGTAACCGCGAGCGACGGCACTTCGGTTTATCTTCCGCAAGGCAGTTTCCCGACCGCGCTTAGCGTTTCCATAAGCAGCCCGGTTTCGACGCGCGCCGACGTCGCGGCGGCGAACTCCGCGCTTGATCCGTTAGGCGGGCTTGCCGTTATCGCCGACGTTAATTTCAACCGCGAGTTCTTCGCGGTGGACATTTACGGGGCGGGTGTTTCATCTTTCACCGCGCCGATTCAGATTTCCATAGCGTATCCCGACACGAATAGCGATGGGCTTGTGGATGGAACGAATATCCAGGCGTCGAATCTGGCGCTGTACTATCTGGATCCCTCCGGCCCGTCATGGGAGGAGGTGCCCGGCTACAGCGTCAACACGTCGCTGAAAGTGGTGCAGGCGTGGGTTAGCCATTTCTCTGTTTTCAGTTTGCTGAATTCTTCGGCCCAAAGCGTGAATTTCGGCAATCTGGTAGTTTATCCCCAGCCCTGTTATATGAAAACCACGGGCAAGGTCACGTTCGGCCGTATGCCCTACATTTCAGACCTGACGATTTACATTTACACACTGGCGGGTGAACTGGTCCGCACACTTAATAAAGATTCGGGAATCTACTCGCAGGGCCTGAACTTAAAGGGCGAATGGGACGGGCACAATTCCAACGGCGAACAGGTCGCCAGCGGAATGTACTTCTATTTAATTAAAGCCGGCGGCAGCGTTGAAAAAGGCCAGCTTGGGATTTTTTGGTGATATATATGAAACATACCCTGCTGTTTTTAGCGTTGGCCGTTTTTTGCGTTCCGTTTGTAAAAGCGGGCGGAGCCGGAACTACGGCTGCTTCGTTTCTGAAAATCGATCCGTCGGCGCGGTCCGCCGCGCTGTCCGGCGCGGTTACTGCCATCGCCGACGATGACGCCGCCCTGTTTAACTATAATCCCGCTTCCGCAGCCGGAATAGAACAAAAGCAGGTTTCGTTCACGCATACGGAATGGGTCATAAACACGCGGCTGGAAGCGTTGAGTTACGCGCAACCGCTAAGCGAAACGCTTACCCTTGGCGCCGCTTTTAACCTGCTGCACACCGGCAGCGTCGGCAAAACTGACGAGAACGGCAACTACCTGGGAGATTCGTTTCGCGCGATGGACGGCTCGCTTTCTTTGGGGCTGGCTAATCGCTTTAGCAAAAATGTAGTGCTGGGCGGCGCGCTTAAAGGGGTACGGCAGTCTATGGATTCCAAAAACGCGTCAGCTTTGGCGGGCGACATTGGAGCCATTGTCCAGTTTGAACGCTTTTCTCTGGGCGCGTCCTTGAATAATTTCGGGTCCGACGTGAAACTAAATGACGATTCCTCCCCCCTGCCGCGCACCGTCAGAGGCGGATTTACGGTTACGCCCCTGCCGCGGCTTTTGCTGGCGTTTGCCGCGGACAAAGCCATGGACGCGAATACGATCTGCCGTTTCGGCGTGGAATACAGCATTAGAGATATTATTACCGGAGGCGACAGGTACGATTTGCGCGCCGGTTATAAAAGCGGCAGCGCGGAAAATACCGGCCCGGGATTTTCGATAGGCGTAGGGTTGAAAATAAAATCGTTAGGCCTTAATTACAGTTTCGTGCCGATGGGTGATTTGGGAAGCGCGAACCGGATAAGCATGTCCTTCTCGTTCGGAGAAAAACGGAAGCCCCCCCAGTTAGCCGCCATACAGTAAAACGGAACAGTCCGCCGCATCTGTCTTTGCAAAAGTGAAAGCGCCCAGGCTCACGCGCCGGATTTTGCGGACCCGAGGGGTGTTTTCGGGGCCGTTGAAATCATATTTTTTTTAATTCTGGGCCACTCGGTCCGCAAAACTGCGTAAACCGCGTCGTCTGCCCAGCTCTTGCCGGTCCAGAAACTTTTCTTAAAGCAAGCTTCCTGTCGCAGCCCTATTCGTTCCAATAATCGTATTGATTTTTTGTTTTTGGGATCTGTTGACGTGATAATTCTGTGTTTTCCCAATTTGCCGAACAAATAATCCATAACGCAAACCACGGCTTCGGACGCATAGCCGTATCCCTGATATTGGGGAGCCAGTGTGTATCCCAATTCGGCCTGTCTGTTTTCGATAAAGTGTATTCCCATATCACCAAGAACAATGCCGCTTTGTTTTTGGATTATGCCCAGTTGATACCATGTGCCGGGAGTGTCGGGTTTTATGGCATTGGTTGATTTTATGAGGCTGATTATCGCTTGCATACTCGCAAGGCCATTGCCCTGGTATTTGCGGATCTCCGGCAGCGAGCGATACGCAAATATTGCTTCGGCATCGGCTAATTGCACTGTTTTCAATAACAACCGCTCAGATTTTAAAACTATTCCGTTCATGTCGCTTCCTTAATGTTTCCGGTGGGGCTTAGGAAAGTCTACAAAATTGGCGGAGAGAGAGGTGCTCTCTTGCCGATTCGTTACAAAAAAAACGAATAGCTTTAGTTCCTAAAACTAGGTCTTTTGGCCCATGCATAATATATGGTTCCGTATAAACTATTAATGGCACTGCATTATGCCTGCTCGCTGGAGACGACCCGTGAAGAAAACAAAACTATTTCTGTTGCTTCTGTCCGCAATAACTGCGCTACCGAATACTGACCTTCCCCCCGAAAACAGGACAGGTTGCTAGTTGTTAATTCATGTGTCAAAATAAACACATGGAGGTGGCGCTATGCCACGGAAAAGATACAGTGAAGAGCAAATAGCGACGATACTCAA
>JBAYFS010000026.1:0-17687 GCA_041667045.1 Elusimicrobiaceae bacterium
GCGCTCGAATGCCTCACAAACGGACTGCCTGCTGTTTCGGCGAATTTTCCACCCCATCCGGAATTTTTCAAAAACTCCTCCCTTTATTACAACAATCCGCGGGAACTGGCCGGTATTTTAGACCGTCTTGCCTCCGATGCCGCAATGTCGGAAATTGAACAGCTGAAAAACAATGTCAAAATACGCGCCGCGGACTTTTCCTGGGGAAAAACCGCCGCGGAAACTATCGCATTTTTCCAACAAACCCTAAAACACTAAAGTTCCTTTTAAAACATGTTTACCCGGTCCATTTTTAGTTTCTGAGTCCTGTTTTTAGGAAGCAGCGTAATTTAGTAATATATATACATTGCGCGCACGAAAACACGCGCCAGGAGAACGTTTTTAATGAAAATAATGACAATTTTAGGCACCAGGCCGGAAATAATCCGCCTGAGCCTCATCATAAAGAAACTGGACAAAACCTGCAGCCATATCCTGGTGCACACCGGACAGAATCACCACAAGAAACTTAACGACATTTTTTTTGAAGACCTGCAGTTGCGCAAACCCGATTACTACCTGGGTGCGCAGGCCAATTCGTTCGGCGAACAGCTTTCCATAATCATTCGCGAGATAGAGAAACTTCTCATAAAAGAACGTCCCGACCGCGTGCTGGTGCTGGGCGACACCAATTCCGGCCTTACCGCCGTTATCGCAGAACGCATGGGCATACCGGTTTATCACATGGAAGCGGGCAATCGCTGTTTCGATTTGAAGGTGCCGGAAGAAAAAAACCGCCGCGTTATAGACGCCATTTCCTCCTACGCCATGCCCTACACTCCAGGCTCGAAAGAAAACCTGCAAAACGATGGCATACCAGCGCGCAGGATTTTCGTGTGCGGAAATCCCATTTACGAAGTGATTGAAGCATATCACGACCAGATTGAATCGAGCGGCGTTTTAGAAAAACTGGGACTTAAAGCGGGCGGCTACTTTATCGTGACGGCGCACCGCGCGGAAAACGTTGACACCAAACCCAGGCTCGCCGAAATCATAAACGGACTGGAATCGGTGGCGAAAAAATACAAAAAACCCGTAATCTGCTCCATCCACCCCCGCACAAAAGCGAAGCTGGAGAAATTCAAAATAAAACCGAAAGACAAAAACATAGTTTTCCGCGAGCCGTTCGGATTCTTCGACTTCGTTAAGCTGGAGAAAAACGCCCTCTGCGCGCTGACGGATTCCGGCACCGTGCAGGAAGAATGCTGCATTTTCAACGTACCGGCCGTCACCATGCGCGACACCACCGAACGGCCCGAAACCGTGCATTGCGGCAGCAACATGGTTTCCACGGTGAACGGCAAACGTATTGCGGAATGCGCCGCCGTCATGCTCGCGGCGGGGACGAACTGGCGGTATCCACAGGGGTATATCGAACCGGACGTGTCGGACCGCGTCGTCAAATTCATTCTGGGAGAAAACTAATGTTTGAGAACAAAAGGATTTTAATAACGGGCGGCACCGGTTCCTGGGGCAATGAGCTGACGACCCAGCTTTTAACAAGGAATCCGCGCGAAATACGGATACTATCGCGCGGAGAATTCGCGCAAGTCACCATGCAGCGCAAATTTAACGACCCGCGCTTAAACTTCGTAATAGGCGATATCCGCGATTATTCGTCCTTGGAATGGGCCTGCCGCGATATTGATTACGTTTTCCACCTGGCTGCGCTCAAACACGTCCCAATTTGCGAGGAACAGCCGCACGAAGCCCTTAAAACCAACGTACACGGCACAAAAAACGTTATTGACGCGGCAATTAAGGCCGGTGTCAAAAAAGTCATCGACGTATCCACCGACAAAGCGGTTGACCCCATCAACCTCTACGGCATGAGCAAAGCCATAGCCGAAAAACTGATTATCCAGGCCAACAAAATTCCCAGTTCCACGAAATTCGTGTGTATACGTGGTGGCAACGTAATGGGCTCCAACGGCAGCGTGATACCCTATTTTATTGACCAGATACAGCGCTACGGCAAAATAACGCTCACCCACAAGGGAATGACGCGCTTCTTCTTAACTTTGGGCGAGGCGATAGGCCTGCTGTTTAAAGCCGCGGAAACAAGTATCGGCGGCGAAACCTTCGTAATGCACATGCCCGCCTGCAAAATAGACGAGCTGGCGGATGTGCTCATCGAACACTATGCGCCCGGCAAAGAAATTTCCAAAACAGAAATAGGCATGCGCCCCGGCGAAAAGATTCACGAAGTACTGGTTTCCCGCTATGAAGCGCCCAGCACCTATTATTTCGACGACAATTACTACCTCACCCTGCCGACTCTGCATATAGACGGACTTTATGAACATTATGCGGAACTCGGCTACAAGAAAATAGGCTTTGAGGAATTTTCGTCGAACTCCGATCTGATGAAAAAACACCAGATAAAGGCAATGCTTGCGAGAGGCGGATTTCTTAAATGAAAAAAGTAATCGTCATTGCCGGAAAAGGCATGGCGGGCCACATGGTAGCACGCTACCTGACCGAAACCGGCTTTGAAACGCTCAGCCTGCACCGTGGCAAAAGCGTCGGGCCGGGCGAAGCGTTTTTCGACGCAACCGAACCGCAGACACTTATTCCGATAGCCGGGCAATTCCGGGCGGATTTCATAATAAACTGCGCGGGCATTTTAGTGAAAGCCAGCGAAACAAAACCCGCCGCCGCCCACGCCGTCAACACGGAGTTTCCCCACCAACTTGAAAAAATTTTTTCCGACTCCTCAGCGCGGATAATCCACTTAAGCACGGACTGCGTTTTTTCGGGCAAAAACGGCAACTATTCGGAAAACTCCCCGAAGGATGGACACACCGCCTACGCCATTTCGAAAGCCGAAGGCGAACTGGACAACAAAAAAGACATAACCATCCGCACCTCCATAATCGGCCCAGAACTGCGTTCCGATGGAACAGGACTACTGCACTGGTTTCTGACCCAGAAAGAACCAGTGAAAGGCTTTTCAAAAGTTTTCTGGACCGGTATCACCACGCTTGAGCTGGCCAAGAAAATGCCGGAGCTGTTCGAATCGGATTTGAGCGGGATAATACACCTGGTCCCAAAACAAAAAATATCGAAATACGATTTATTGAACCTGATAAACCGCATCTGGGGCCGCCAAACACCACTGATGAAAGACGAATCCTATCAATCCGACAAAAGTCTTGTGTCCGCCCGCGCGGACGTTAAGATAGTCCCGCAGAATTACGAAGACATGCTCACCGATCTTAAACGCTGGATGGATTCCCACAAGGAACTTTACGGACAATATTACAGATGAAACTGCTTGTAATATCAGAACGGTTTTTTCCCGAAGATTTCATAATCAACCAGCTGGCCGGACGCTGGACGCGGGCCGGAATGGAAGTGACGGTACTGACTCAAGTTCCCAGCTATCCGCAGGGCCGGATTTGCGAAGGCTACAAAAACCGCGTTTTTCAAACGGAAATGCACAACGGCATAAAAATACATCGTTTCTTCACTGTAACCGGCTACCGGGAAAGCCTGTTTAAAAAACTGCTAAACTATTTTTCTTTCGCGCTGACAGGAACAATAGCCGGGCTTTTCCTTATCCCGAAAACAGACAGGATATTTATTTACCAAACCGGACCGCTGACGCAAGCCCTGCCCGCCGCCGTTTGGTCAGGACTTTTCGGAAAGCCCGTCTACATATGGACGCAGGATGTTTGGCCGGATTCCGTTTACGCTTACGGATTTAAGCGCACAAAAACCCTGCAACTGTTTCTATCGGCTCTGGTCCGGTTCATTTATAAGCCGTGCAGGCATATTTTCATTTCCTGCAAGGGATTTGAAAGCAGAATACGCCCATATTGCGGGAACACGCCGATTGAGTACGCGCCGAACTGGTCCCTTGCCGATTTCTCGCGCGGAAGAAACACCTGCAAAATGCCGAAAGGTTTCAATTTTCTGTTCGCTGGCAATATCGGCAAAGTGCAGAATCTGGATAGCATAGTGAAAGCGTTCGGAAAAGCCGTTTTTAAAAAACCGGACATTTTTTTAAATATCGCAGGCGACGGCTCTTATTTGCCTGAACTCAAGGAACTGGTTGCGAAGGAAAATATCAAAAACGTCGTTTTTCTTGGCCGGCGGCCAGTTTCGCAAATGGCCGACCTGTTTGCCGAGAGCGGAAGCCTGGTCATCTCGCTCAAAGACAGCCCGCTTTTCGAACTGACCGTGCCGTCAAAATTCCAGGCTTATCTGACCGCGGAAAAACCGATTCTGTGCGCCATGAAAGGCGAGGTGGAAACCATGGTTTCCGAAAGCGGAACCGGCTTTTGTGCCAAGCCAGGAGATTTGAACGCCATAGCGGACCTGTTCATAAGAATCAGTTCGTTAACAGAGTATGAAACAACGGTAATAGCCGAAAACGCGCGCAACTACTATAACGCCAATTTCAGGGAAGAAAGTATCGCCGCCCGCCTGACTGCCCGCATAACGGAAGGAATTTAAATGCTGTCGTTTAAAATAAAACCGTTTCTCAACACCGAAAACGCACTGATGGCTGGCTTTTGCCTTTTTGCGCTAGGACTGACTTTTTCTGTTTCGTTCACCGAAGCCGGACTGGCGCTGGCTTTCGCCGCCGGACTTTACAGGCTGGCGAAAAATGAAAAGGAGATGCAACCTCAGCAGTCCGCTTTCGCCGCATTCTGCCTGCCGCCGTGGCTGCTGTATCTAGCAGTGGGACTTATGGCCAGCGCGTTTGCGCTTGACGTGCGGCGAGCGCTCAATTATTTTCCGTCCGATTTAATAAAAGCCTGGGCATGCTTGTTCCTCATAGTCGCGCTGCCGGCCAGCAAGCTTGAAAAACCATTGTCCTTCTACAAAGCTGGCGCGATTGCCGTTTCGCTCTGGGCAGTCGTGAAATGTATTTTTAACTCGGCGCAAGACCATACGCTTGCCAGGGCAAACGCCACCATGAATGCGATAACATTCGGCGAAGTGACCGCGCTGGCGTTCACGCTTTTTTTTATTCTAAGCATCACAAAAAAAGAAGAAAGGCGCTACCATAAGTTCGGCGTTGCGGCTACAGGAACGGCGCTACTCTTAAGCCAGTCCAGAGGCGCGATTTTAGGAGCAGCACTGGCGCTATTGATTCTAGCCATACTAGAAAAACGTGCGCGCAAGGCGGCGGCTTCGGTCTTCATAGCTGCCACTATAGCGGCTGGCATGGCATGCGCGCTGAATACCACCGCCCGGACAAAGATATTATCCGTGCCTAAAGCTGTTTACCGAAAAACCATGTCCGCGCTTACCGGAAAGGAAAATAAACTCCAAGCCATTGATTACGGAGCGCAAACAAGATTGAACCAGTGGAAGGCTGCAGCCGCCATAATGCGGGATTATCCGGTTTTCGGGGTAGGTCCGTCGAACATAAAAACCATTTTCCACTTCTATCACCCGGCTCCTATAGACGGGGAATACGGCTGGAGCAATGTGCATAGTCTATACCTTCAGCAGGGAGCGGAGCGCGGTTTTATAGGACTAGGCGTACTATTATATTTGCTAACCGTTTTGCTTGCTATAACGGTGAAAGCCTTTAAAACCTCAAAAAACGAGTATACTCTTTGGGCGGTCTGTTCCTTTTCGGGCTTTCTTGTGATGAATATTACGGAAACATCTTTTCAGCATGCGGTAGTAAGCATGAGCGTTTTTTTTACCATCGCATGCGCTATCGCGTCCCTGAGGCGAAACTGATATGCCGTTAAAAACAGTTTTAATAACCAGCGCAGGCCTGGCTGGCAAAGGGATAGAAGCGACCGCGCCGGAAGGCGTGGAAATCATTACCGCCCCGGCGGATAAAGCGGCGATGCGCGGCGTTTTCGAAACTGGCAGGATTGACGCCGTGGTCCATTGCCCGGGCGTAACAGACGCCGAGCCGCAGCGGTATATGCGGGAGCTGGTGGCTTTGTGCAAGGAATTTCCGGCCTATCTGGTTTACGTGTCGTCCGGCGCTGTTTTTGACGGAAAACACGGACCGTTCAGAGAAGACCACGCCGTCTGTCCCGAAAGCGGCGCGGGCCGCGCCTGCGTGGAGTGCGAAATAATGGCGGTTACGGAACTGGAAAACTGCTCCGTCGCGCGCCCGGCCCTGATGTACGGCTGGGAGGACGCAAATCCGGTATCCCTCATTCTGCGGCTGCTGCGCGCCGGAACAGCCCTGAAACTGGCGGACAATGAAATTGAAAACCCGGTTTATAACATCCAGTTCGGCAAAGCCGTGTGGCGCATGCTGGAAACACAGCCCTGGGGCGTATTCCACATCGGCGGCGGGGACAGCATAAGCCGTTACGAATTCGGGCTTGAAATCTCCGGCGTTTTCGGAGCGGACAGCCATCTGGCGGTTCCGGTTTCAGTAGAACCGGCGAATGCGTCACTGGACATCGCGCGCATGGAAACGGAACTGGGCATAAAACCCATAACATTTGAGGAAGGACTTAAAGAAATGCTGAAAAGGGAGAACACCTTATGAAAGGAATTATTTTAGCCGGCGGAGCGGGGACAAGGCTGCATCCGGTGACAATACCGACCAGCAAACAGCTCTTGCCGGTATACGACAAACCGATGATTTACTATCCGCTCGCGACCCTTATGCTCGCCGGCGTAACCGAATGCCTGGTGATTTCAACGCCGAAAGACCTGCCGAGGATACAGGACCTTTTCGGGTCGGGAGAACAATGGGGGCTGTCTTTTTCCTACGCAGAGCAGGATCAGCCGCGCGGCATCGCAGAAGCCCTGATAATAGGCGAAAAATTTATCGCCGGAGAACCGGTATGGCTTATTCTCGGCGACAACATCTTCTTCGGGCACGGCCTGCCGGAACTGCTGGGCGAAACGTCCGGGCAGAAAAACGGCGCGGCGGTTTTCGGTTACTACGTGTCGGACCCGGAAAGGTACGGCGTGGCGGAATTTGACGCAGGCGGAAAAGTGATTTCGATTGAAGAAAAACCGCGGCAGCCCAAATCCAACTACGCCGTCACGGGTATCTACTATTACGACGGGAAAGCCTCCGCGCTGGCGAAAAGCCTTAAACCGTCCGCGCGCGGAGAACTGGAAATAACCGCGCTTAACAACGAATACCTGAAACTGGGCGAGCTGCGGGTGAAGCTGATGGGCCGCGGCTTCGCCTGGCTGGACACCGGCACGCACGATTCCCTGCTGGACGCGGCGGATTTTGTGCGCATAGTCGAAAACCGGCAGGGGCTTAAAATCGCCTGCATAGAAGAAATTGCCTACCGCAAAGGATATATAACCGCCGGAGAACTTGCGGCGCTGGCGAAACCGCTTGAAAAAACCGGTTACGGGCAGTATCTTCTGAGCGTATTGAAGGAGAAACCCCATGCCGTTTGAATTTAAAAAACTCGCCCTTCCCGAAGTGCTTTTGATAGCGCCCAAAGTTTTCGGCGACAGCCGCGGCGCGTTCATGGAACTTTACAAAGCCAGCGATTTCAAACCGTGGATACCGGAAACCTTCGTGCAGATAAATTTTTCCAGATCCGCCAAAGGCGTGCTGCGCGGCCTGCATTTTCAGAAAAACCCCAAGGCGCAGGGCAAGCTGGTAAAGTGCATGAAGGGCAAAATCCTTGACGTGGCGGTGGACATCCGCAAAGGCTCGCCCAACTTCGGTAAATGGGTCGGCGAAATCCTTGATGACGAAAACAACAACATGCTTTACGTGCCGCCGGGCTTCGGGCACGGGTTCTGTGTTTATTCCGACTTCGCGGAAGTGATGTACCAGGTGACGGAGGAATTCTCCGCCGCGCATGACCGGGGCTTTAAATTCAGCGACCCGACCGTGGGCGTGGAATGGAACCTGGAAAAGCCCACGATATCGGAAAAAGACAGGAATTCGCCCCTTTTGGCCGATTGTGACAACGATTTCACTTTTTAGGGCGGGTAAATTTGCTAATATATCTGCCGACAGACGTTACTTTTCTTACCATAGAAAAAAGGATTAACCTAAAATGGCAAACCACTCTGAAATAAAGTTCGGCACCGACGGCTGGCGCGGTATCATAGCCTGGGATTTCACTTTCCAAAACGTCAGGATCGCGGCCCAAGCCATAGCGGACATCATCCGCGAAGACCACCCCAGGCCGGAGGACGCCGCCAAATTTAACGTTTTCGTCACTTATGACCGCAGATTCAATTCCGACCTGTTCGCACAGAATATAGCGCAGATACTGCGCGCCAACAAAATCGGAACGGTGATTTCCGAAACTCCGCTCCCCACACCCGCCGCAAGCCTTATGACCAAAGAGAAATTCGGCATGGCGATAATGGTGACGGCGAGCCACAACCCCTTCCAATACAACGGAATCAAAATAAAAGTGGAAGGCAGAAGCGCTCCTGACGCGCTCACCAATTCCATAGAACGGATGCTGGGCCACACCGCCCCGATCATGCTGCACACGCTGCCCCTGACCGCGAAAGACGAAATGCCGGCGTACCTGAGCTACGTAAAATCCAAATTCGACGTAAAGAAACTGGCCGCGAACATGAAGCACCCCGTGGTGATAGATTACATGTACGGCAGCGCGGCCGGCATAATAGAAACGCTTATCCCGTCTAAAAAGCTGACCGCCATCCGCACGGTCCACGACCCGCTGTTCGGCGGCATCAACCCCGAACCGGTGGAAAGCAATCTGGCCGAGCTTAAAAAGGCGGTCAAGGAAAATAAAGCCGCCGCGGGCATAGCCTTAGACGGTGACGGTGACCGCGTGGGCATTATTGACGACAGGGGCGCCTACCTGACCCCCTGCCAGATCTATCCCATAATCGTGGATTATCTGGTAAACCGCCAGAAAAAGAAAGGCAAAATTCTGCAGTCCGTATCAATGGGCTATCTCGCCAAACGCATAGCCAAGGAAAACGGGCTGGCGTACGAAGAAGCTCCGGTCGGCTTTAAATACATAGCGGAAAAAATTCTGGCGGAAGACGTTCTCGCCGGCGCGGAAGAATCCGGCGGCTACGCCTGGAAAGGCACCCTGCCCGACCGGGACGGCGTCATGACCGCCCTGCTATTAATACAGATAATGCAGGAAACCGGCAAGAGCCTATCCGAACTGATCGCGGATATCGAGAAAAAATACGGGAAATCCGTTTTCCTCCGCAAAGACCTCAAACTTAAAAGCCCCATTCCGGACAAAAAGTCCTTCGCGGAGAAAATGATCAAGAAACTGCCGAAGAAAGTGAACGGCGCCCCGATAACCGAAACACCAGCTACTGACGGGCTTAAAATTTTGCTGGGCAACGGCAACTGGATGCTGATCCGGCCTTCCGGCACGGAACCAGTGATGAGGATTTACGCGGAAAGCCCCGCGCTGAAGGAAACCGAAGCCCTGCTTGATTTCGCGGAAAAACTCGTAGCCAAGCAGATACAGTAATTTTTTAGGTTGAGTTTTAATGTTATTCTTTATACCATACCATTATGGATAGAAAAGGCCATTTTTTCGCCAGTTCAGAATCTGTCACGGAAGGACATCCGGACAAGGTGTGCGACCAGATTTCGGACGCGTTTTTAGATGAGGTGCTCAGGCATGACCCGAAAGGACGCGTGGCCTGCGAAACCTATATAACGCGCGGCATGGTTATAGTGGGCGGCGAAATAACGGCGAACTCCGCCGTGGACACAGACAAACTGGTGCGCGGCGTATTAAAGGATATTGGGTACACCGCCGTCAAATACGGGTTCAATTACGAGACCTGCGCGGTCATCTCCGCGGTGGGCCGCCAGTCGCCCGACATAGCCCAGGGCGTTGACACCGGCGGCGCGGGCGACCAGGGCCTTATGATAGGCTACGCCTGCTCGGAAACCCCCCAGTTGCTGCCTTTGCCGATAGTACTGGCCCATAAACTGGTTATGCGTCTTGCGCAAGTGCGCAAGAAAAACATTCTTCCCTTCATCGGACCCGACGGAAAGGCGCAGGTGACCGTGGAATACCTCAACGGCAGGCCGCTGCGGATTGACACGGTGGTGGTCTCCACCCAGCATGACGAAAGCGTCCTTGATAAAAGCGGCAAAACAATAACCGGAAAAGCCCGAAAACAAATTTATGATGCGGTTATCGCGCCGGTGGTGAATCCGCGCATGATAGACGCAAAAACCAAATTTCTTATAAACCCGACCGGGAAATTCGTTATAGGCGGGCCGCAGTCGGACACGGGAATGACAGGCCGCAAAATCATTGTGGACACCTACGGAGGCCGCTCCCCGCACGGCGGAGGCGCGTTCTCCGGCAAGGACCCAACAAAGGTTGACCGTTCGGCGGCCTACATGGCCCGCTACGCGGCAAAAAACATTGTCGCGGCGGGACTGGCGAAGGGATGTACCCTGCAGGTGGCTTACGCCATAGGCGTGGCCCAGCCGGTCGGCCTGTATATCGACACCAACGGAACCGGCCTCATTGAAGACGGACAGCTTGTGCAGGTCGCCAGGAAGTTTTTTGATTTTTCGCCCTCGGGCATTATTAAAACACTGGATTTGCGCAAGCCTATTTACAGGAAAACATCGGCTTACGGGCATTTCGGGGAGAACACCGCGGACTGTTCGTGGGAACAGGTTGACCGCGCGACGGATTTGCGGGCTTACGTTTTGAAAAATTTCAGCGGGAAAGCGTCCATTTAACATGCCAGAAAATATTACTAATGAAGAAAAAGAAGTTTTCCAGGAAGTCGCTGAGACAGGAATGCTGCACAGCCTGCAGGCGCTGTCTAAACTGTCGCGGCGGGAATGGAACCTTTTCCCCCACAAATTCCAGTTCATGACGTTTGACGAGGCGATGGCGAAAATACCGCAAAAAGAACCGGCGCGTTACTGCGGCGACCTGACCTTCACCGGCGAAACGCCGCTTTCCATAATGTGCATATTCTCGCAGGAAAGCGCGATAAACCTGACCCACTACATAACGGACAAAGAACCGAAAAAAGTGGCCGAACTCACCTCCCTGCAGACGCTTACGGTGGCGGAAGTGTCCAACATCCTCACCAACACTTTCCTTAACGTTTTCGCTAACACGATCGGCATTAAAATTCTGCCCAAGGCGCCGCGGGTTCTTATAGGCTCGCGCGCGGTGCTTCTTAAAGAGGCGGCGGCGCGCGCCGAAATATCCGCCGACCTGGTGCTCACAAGCGAAATGAGGCTGGAATCGGAGCACATGTCCATGTGCGGGGAAATGGTGATAATTTTCAGCGCGAAGTCTTTTAAGGATTTAATCGCCAAGGTTAAAATTTCGCCCGCGTGGGACGAGCGGACCTGGCGCATATTTTAATTAGGGAGGGGTCTCATATGGCACAGTTTAAGATAATGATAGTGGATGATTCACCGATACTAAGAAGCACCATACGCACCGTGCTGGAGCGGTTCGGCCACCATGTTACCGGCGAAGCGGGAAACTCGGCGGAAGCTTATGACCTGTACAGAAAAGAAACGCCGGACGTGGTGCTGCTGGATATACTTCTGCCCGGAGAATCGGGACTGGATATCCTGGCGGAAATATTGAAAATAGACGCCAAGGCGCGGGTAATCATGGTAACGGCGATAAACCAGTCGGCCGTGAACGAAGAAGCCAAGCAGACGGGCGCGAAAGGGATTGTTTACAAACCGTTCGAACCGGATGATCTGGTTTCCGCCATAGAAAAAGTAATGGAATGACAATATGAACAATATTCTTATCGTTGATGATTCTCCGGTGTTTAGAGAGACCGTGCGCAATATTATCACCAGAGAAGACTACACCATAGCGGGCGAGTGCAGTTCGGCGGATGAAACCTTGAGCTGGCTGCAAAACCATTCGGCAGACCTGCTTATTCTGGACATTCTCATGCCGGGCAGCAGCGGCATGGACATTATTGAAACTATTAAACGCTCCCATCCGGCGCTTAAAATAATGGTGGTTACGGCGCTTAACCAGAAATTGATCAATGACGAACTGTCCAGCATGCGCGTGGACGCTATTTTATATAAGCCCTTCGAACCGGACGAGCTTATCGCGGAAATAAAGAAGATACTGCCCAACTGATTTCTCAAACACCGTATAAAAAAAGCGCATTCGTTTGAATGCGCTTTTTTTACCGGACAAATACGCCTATAAACCGGCTTTTTTCATGCCGAACAGGGCTCCGCCACCAAATACCGCCACGGGACCCCAAGCGGCCAGCAGAGGACTTATCATCCCGGCTTCGCCCGCGCTCTGGCACATGGAAATAACCCACCAGAACACGAACGTTATCACCATGGCGGAAGCGAAATGGACCAGTTTTCCGCCCCTGCGCACAATTATCCCGAACGGAATCCCCAGCATGCATATGACCAGCGAAGCGAACGGCGCGGCCAGCTTGGCGTGCAGATAGGTCCGCTCGCGGTAATCGGGCGAACCCGTGCGCCCCAGGCTTTTTATCCGGGCCGAGACATCGCGCATGGTGAGATCTTCGGGCCACACTTTTTCCACAATAACATCGCCCGGCGTTATACTGATGTCGGAGACATATCTGCCAAAAACTTTTTCCTTGACGCTGTCCACGCCGGTCATTTCCCGCAGCACGCCGTCATAAAAAACCCAGCGTTCTACGTCCTTGTCCCAAACGGCTTTAGCCGCGTCTATCTGAAACTTTGTCTTGCCGTCTTTGGAAATATTCGCTATGGGCCGTCTCATAAGGCCGGGGCCGGATTCGTAACGCGAGATGTAAAGCATAACGCCGTCGCCGGCTTTTATAACGACGTTTTCGCGCACCTTGTTATCCCATTCGCTGTCCTGGCGGATGTCCCGCTGAAGCACTTTTTCGGACTTGTAATGCAGAATCGGCGACACGTATTCCTGCAAAACCGCGTTGCCCGCCGCCACGATAACGGCGCAGGCCAGAATAGGCGCGACAACCTGCCGCGGACTGTAGCCGCTGGCCACGGCGGCGATCCATTCCCCGCTTTTGATAAGCCCGGAAACGACAAACAGCGCTCCCAAAAGGGTGGCGACAGGCACGATAACCAGCGTCCAGAACGGAATGACCAGAAGAAAATATTTCAGGATAACCGAAACCGGCGCTTCGGTACGGGTTATATACTTGAGCTTCTCGAACATATCCGCCAGAAAAACCAGCACGGCGAAAACCCCCATTCCGAACAGGAAGGGAGGCCAGAATTTCCGCGCGATATACCGGTAGAAAATCATTGTCACACCAGCCTGCGGCGCCACAGCCACGCCGAAACGCCCACGCCCACGACATCGGGCAGCCAAGGCCCGTACCAGGCCAAACAAAGCACTTTTTTGCTGAGGCTTATGCCCACAGCCATAAGCCCGTAGAAAGAAAAGAGTATGACGATGCTTAAAATCATGCCCGAAGCGCGGCCCCTGCGGGTAAGCGCGACCCCGAACGGGCAGCTCAAAAAGAAAAAGATCAGCGGCGAAAACGCGACGGCGAGCCTTGTGGCGACCTCTATTTTATATTCCGCCCTGCGAATGGGTACCAGAGCGGCATCGTTTTTGATGCTGGCAAGGATATCCGGAGTGGTCATTTCGGTCAGGGCGTAGCCGGAGCGTTTTTTAATTTCCCCTCCAAACGGAATGAAAACCCTGTACGAGTCGAATTTAGCCAGAATGATGCGGCGCGGGTCTTTCGAATCCACCCGCTGGAATTCGCCTGTTTTCAAAAGAAGCTCGACGCCTTTTCCGGGATAAACCGTGTAGCGGCCCTGCGGGGAACTGACCCGCATATTTTCGCGCATGGACCCGTCCGACGAATTGCGGAACAGGTGCACATCGTCGATGACCCCGCTTTCGGCGTTTACCCGCTCCGAAAAAAGCCGCCATTCGCCTATTTTAACGAATGTTTTGGCCTCCAGCCTGAGTTTGGAAATGCTCTCGGTCATCAGATGCTGGGAATTCTGGAACCGCCTAAATCCCTGCGGGCTGAACCAGTTGTTCATCCAGAACAGGAACCCGCAAATGACCACGCCGAGCGCCAAAAGCGGCCACACTATCTGCTTTATCGAAAAACCAGCCGCGCGCAAAGCCAGCAACTCACCCTGCTCGTTTAAGCCCGTAAGGGTGAGCAACATAGCGAGCTGAAACGCCATGGGAATGCTGAGCGCAAGCACGGTCGGCATCAGCTGAAGCAGTCCGTAGCCAACCCAGGTCATGGAAGCGCCTATCATTATCGCGGTGTTGAAAACCCGGGCGAACTGGTTCATGAAAAGCACCGCGGAAAAAATGGCAAGCGCGAATCCCATGTATGGCAGCATTATCGCCATAAGATATCGCGGGAAAATTCGCAAACTCATTACCGCTTATTCTATCAAAAACTTCGCGGTTATAATGTAACCATTTTAACTAATATCAGGATAAATGATATTATGTAATCAGGGAAAGTGTACGCCTGTGAAAGTTTTCGGGCGCGCACGCGCGTTTTCTGCATATAGTGAGACTTTTCAGACGACTGCCGCTTATAACTGCCTTGACCGTCGCGGGAATAATTCTGTCCGCGGCGGCGCAGGAATTTTCCCCGCTTAAACCGAGCGGGGCTTCCCTTATTGACAAAACCCGGCACTCAGAAATATTCCAGCCTCCGGCGCCGGAAACCGCCGCTGAAGATTACCGTTCGGTGCGCGATAAAATCATGGAAACTTCGCCGTTCCAGTATTCCCAGATGCGCTGGAACAGCGCGCGCTATTCCGCGGAAAACGGCCTTATCAGCACGGATGATACGCTCATTGGCGAATTCGAAGATATCACCGGCGCGACCGAAGTGCCCAAAGCCCTGCCACCCTCGCTCCAGATGCCGGATTACGGCACTTCGCTTTCGGTGACGGGACGCAAAGTCATCGGGTTTTCGTACACTTCAAAAAAATACCTGGGCAGCCAGGTGAATACCGGACGCGCAGATTCCGTCGGCACTTTCGACCTGACGCAGGAGATGCAGGTGCGGATGCAGGGCAAAATAGGGCCCAAAATCACCGTCAATGTGGATTACGACGACACAAAAACGAACAAGCAGGATATCTCCATTATTTACAAAGGCGACCCCCAAGACGTGGTCCAGTCCGCCTCATTCGGCGACATAGAACTTTCACTGCCCGCCACGGAGTTCGTTTCCTACAATAAACAGCTCTTCGGTATCCGCGCCGATCTGAAACACAAAGGCTTCAAAGGCACCTTTATCGGCAGCCGCACAAAGGGAACCACAAAAACCAAGCAGTTCGTCGGCAACACCCTGTTCCAAACCAGGGATATCCTCGATACGTCTTATATGCGCAGGCAGTATTATGACATTACTTTCGGCAGCGGCACGGCCCGCCTCCCCATAAAGCAAGGCAGTATAAAGGTTTACCTTGACAACCAGACCAACCAGGCGACAGGGGGCTCCAACGTGTATTCCCTGACAGCGGACGACATGGGCGTGCAGACCTCCAGCTACACGGGAAAATTCAAACTGCTGGCCGCCGGTGTGGATTACGTGGTTGATTATAACGCCGGAGTGCTGACGTTCAACAATTCTCTCCAGACGCAGGATGTCGTGGCCATTAATTACACAAACACAAACGGCACCGAACTGGCGTACAATTCCCCCTCGGACCCGCTTGGCACGTCGGGCACGGGAAACCCCAAATTAATCAAGACGAAAAACGACATTTTCATCGCCACCAGCACGGAAAAAGGCTACCAGGCGGAACTGAAAACCTACTACTCGATCGGGCAGACCCAGATAGTCCAGGACGACGGCAAAGGAAATTTCATCCTCAAGATTTACGACTCGAATAAAAACTCCGTGGGGCCGAGCCTGCTCCCACCCCAGGTGTATCCTGACAATATCGTGGTTGATTTCACGCTGGGTATTTTCCACCTCCAAAACCCGTTCGGCGCCATCGGCAACCCCTCCCAGCAGGACCCGGACGTCTACGCCGCCACCCCGGTTTCAAAACGCAGCATCCACGTGGAATACAGTTCGCGCATAAAAACTTTCACGCTGGAAGCGAATATAGTCGTGCAGTCTGAATCCGTGATGGTGGACAACGTGAAATTCACCCGTAATCTCGATTACTACATAGACTACGACTCAGGCTTCATAACCTTCTATAATGAGTCGAAAATAAGAAGCGACAGCGTGGTCACCATGACCTACGACGTTTCGCCCTTCGGCGGTATCGGCACGTCGGCCCTGATAGGCAGCCGCCTGTCCTACGATTTCAGCAACAACTTCGCGCTGGGCACCTCCGTGCTTTATGAAACGGCGAGCAAAGCGCGCACCGCGCCCAACATCAAGGATCTCGCGGCAAGCCTGCTGGTTTACGAAGGCGATTTCCAGATGAAAAACATCAATCTTGCGGGAGTGCAGACGACCTTCGGGGCAGAAGTCGCCCAAAGCCGCAATAACCCGAACTTAAACGATTTCGCCATCATCGAAAACATGGAAGGCATCAAGCAGACGGATGCCGCTTCCGTGGAAGCCATTGACTGGCGAATAGCCGCCAACCCCTTCGAATCGCCGGCTTCGCCGCTCGCCATAAACTGGATTAACGACGAAGTAAAGGTGCTAGACATCAATCCCGACGCCCAGGCCAACAGCAACGAAACACAGCGCGTGCTGGTGATAAATTACGACCTCTCGGTTTCCTCGGAAGTTTCGATAGTGTTCCCCATGTCCACATCAGGACTGGATTTCTCGAAGAAGAACCTGCTGGACATGCTGGTATACGCCAACGGCTCGCTGGCCAATCCCGGCCCGGAATTTAACATCCACTTCGGGCAGATTAACGAAGATGCAGACGGAACCGGCGGCATTACGCTCAACTGCAAAAGTGGCATAACCCTCACGAACGCGCCTAAAACGGAGGATTTAAACTGTACAGGACAGCTTGAAGGCGGAGAAGACATCGGCTGGCCTTACGGCCCCTCCACAGCGCCCTACGCGGTTTACGGCGCGAACAACGGACGCATAGACACACAGGATTTAAACAATAACTTCGTCATGGACGCGCAGGATTTCACCGGCGGAGATTTCGGCTACGTCAACGGCTCAATGTTCACCGACGCCACGCAGGGCGGCGGAGTCCAGCTCAACAGGTTCACATTCTCCGGCTGGCACACGCTGCAGTCTTCTTTCAACATCAGCTCCACCGACACCTACAAATGGTCCGCCATACGCCAGGTGCGCATCTCTTTAAGAAGAACCAACACACCGGGCGAACAGTTAAAGGGAAAAATCATCCTGGCGCATTTAAACGCCGTAGGGAACACGTGGAGCATAAACGCGTCCTCGTCCGCAGCCGCCAGTATGAACGTGGCCGGCGAGAATAATCAGGACAATCCGGAATACCAGCCCATTTTTTCTGCGGGCGGCGCAGCGCAACAGGTATATAACGATCTCTACGGTTCGATACAAGACCAGAAAGAGGCGAACAATTCCTCCAACGTAGTGGAACAGTCCCTTAAAATGATTTATTCGACAACGGGCACCGCCACCATGTCTACCAACAGAACGTTTTCCTCAAGCATTGATATTTCCCAGCACAAGCAGTTCCGCTTCCTGCTAAACAATCCACCCGGCAACGAAGTAAGTTCCGCCACGGTGTTCTTCCTGCGCCTGGGGAGCGACAGCGATTACCAGCAGGTGGAGATCCCCCTCACTTTCACGGGCTGGCATCTTTA
>JBAYFS010000027.1:0-17680 GCA_041667045.1 Elusimicrobiaceae bacterium
GCCGTCGGAATAGCGGATTTTTTTGCCCGCGTTCACGCTTCTCGGATTATAGGAAATAGGAATTTCCATAATGGCTATTTTGCGGCGCAGTATTTTCGCGGTTACTTCGGCGCAGAATTCGAAACGACGCGCTTTGAGTTCCAGGCTTTTGAGTATATCGGACCGGAAGGCCTTGTAGCAGGTCGGTTCGTCGGTAATATGGGAGCCGTACAGCGCGTTGGTCCACCAAGACACCAGCCGTCCGCCCAGATAAAACAGCCAGTTGGATTTTCCGTTAGCCTTGTTGAGTATGCGGGAGCCGTAGACTACCGCCGCGCGGCCTTCTTCTATGGGGCGCACGATGCGCCCGTATTCGGCCGGATCGTATTCCAGATCCGCGTCCTGAATGATAATCGCTTCGCCGGTCGCGGCCGCGATGCCCGTTCGCACGGCGGAGCCTTTGCCGGCATTGGTTTGGTGGCGCAGATATTTAAAGCCCGGCTGGCGGATGGTTTTGGCTATGGCAGGCGTGGCGTCGGAGGAACCGTCATCAACGAGAATAACTTCCATGTCCCGGCCCGGGTTTTTGCCGTAGACGGAGTCTAGGCATTGGAGCAGCGTCGCCGCTTCGTTGTATGACGGGATGATGACGGATAATTTCATAATCGGCTACAAAAAACCACCGATATATAATATCATAATATGGTAGAGGGTGTTTTCAGGGGCTGATATATGCAGAAAATTCTTGTTGTGGACGACGATCAGACAATATTGAAACTGCTGGTGGATGTCCTGTCCGTAGCTGGGTTTGAAGTTTTTACGGCGGAGGACGCGGTCAGCGCGGTGGCGGAATATGTGAAAAACAAACCGGCCCTGATGCTGGTTGATTTTGAAATTCCCGCCGGCGGAGGTGACACCGTCGTTCGTCGTTTGCGCGGCGAGATGGGTCAGAAAATTCCAATTGTGATTGTGTCCGGTCATGAAGAAAACACGATCGGCGTTATTTTGAAGTTTTATAAAGTGAGTTTCCTTAAGAAACCGTTTTCGCGCGAAAAATTGCTGGCCGCGGTCGGCAGTGCGCTTGAACTGGAACTTAACGAATTGCTTAGCAGGAGAGAAGCGAACGACTCGTTAAAGCCGGGCAGTCTGCTAAATCCAGTGGTCAATCCGCCTATTAAAGTGGAAAGCGCCGATACCTCTGCGCCTCGCGGCGGATTGTTTTCCATTATCAAGAACAAACTGCAGGCGGATAAAGCTTCCGCCGCCGCGCCGCGCCCGGCGCCGGCGCTGGAAATTCATAAGGTTGTTCACGCCATTCCAGAGGAATCGGCGGAACCGGCGTTGAATGTAGACGGTCAGCTGAAACCCATTCTGCCGCAGAAGCCGGAAGCACCGCCGGCCCCGACGCCAGCCGTTCCTGAACAGGCTCCGGCGCCGGAGGGACCAGGCAAGAAACCGGACCTGCCATTCAAGAGTTTTTGGAGCAACGAGAAGAAATAAAAAAAGCCCGCTTTAAAGCGGGCTTTTTTATGTTTTGGTTTCCGTGCATGCGATATGTGGTGACGTTGCCCGGGTTAAGGCGGCGCGCTTTGTCTTCCGAAACGCTGCTGGATGCCGGCCTGCATTTATAGCGCGTGCGGAGAACCGAGCGAGGAATCACGCAGGTCAGCGCGCGCGTGGAGGCAATAAAAAACCGGCAGCCGTTAAGGCTGCCGGTTTTTTCTGAGTCCCATGAAAAAAGACGAGTCTTCTCTGAAAGTTCCGCGTATCAGTCAACGAAAACAGCGGCGGCCACAACCGTCGTCCACATGCCTTCCTGGCCTATCGCCGACTGCGTGACGTTGGCCGTGCGGACTATTTTGCCGCTCATCTTCCAGATTTCCTTCTTGTCGTCCCACGAGGTGGACTGGTCGAACTCAAGTCCCAGCGTGGTAGAAAGCATCAGCGCGGCGAGATCTTCGGCGTAATCGCCGGCCTGCTCGTCGGTTTCCCCGAAGCTGTGATGCTCCGAGATGTAACCGTGCTGCTGATCGCTGTTCTTCGGTATGGCAAGACCCACCGAGGCGGCCATAAGCCTGCGCTTTTCATCAGTCGCGTTGCGGCTGATTACACAGTGAAGTATCTGTCCGCTGCTGAGTTTGACAAGCCCCTTTTCCGGGGTTATCACCCGGCAGTTGGGGGGGAAGATGCTCGATACGGGCACGAGATTGAATCTCGCGATTTTTGCGTCCCGCAAAGCCTCTTCGAAGCTGGCAAGCTTTTCGCGATGCCGCCCAATTCCTTTTGTGAGGAATATCTCTTGGGGAACAAAAGGTTTATACATACAAATAATTTATAACAATTGCGCGACTATTGCAATAACATATTTTGCCTATTTTTCCGACTAACCCGCTCCGAAAATTTCCAGGGCGTTTTTCAGCGTAAGTTCCGCCGTTTCGCGCTCGCTCAGGCCGAGCAGTTGGGACGTGTGGCGGCAGATTTCGGGAATATTTGAAGGGTCGTTGCGTTTTCCGCGTCGGGACTGGGGCGGCAGGTAGGGGCAGTCGGTTTCCAAAACAATATTGGCGGAACCGGCTTTTTTTATTATTTCGCGCAGCGCGGAATTTTTCGGATAGCTTATCGTGCCGTTCACGCCCAGCAGAAGGCCCATGCCGAGCGCGGTTTTCGCGTCGTTTTCCGTGCCGGAAAAACAGTGCAGGATTCCGGAAAACCGTCTGCCTGCGGCGGGGGTCCAATGTTCGCGCATTATGGCGAACATATCGGCGTAAGCGTCGGCGCCCGGTTCGAAAGGATTGCGGCAGTGCAGCACGATCGGTTTGCCGGCGGAGGCGGTTTCTTTTAAAATAGACGCAAAAGCGGTTTTCTGCTCGGCTGGGCCGAGCGTATAACGCGCGTAGTCAAGTCCTATTTCGCCTATGGCGCGCACTTGGGGGTCTTGCAGGGTTTGGAGCAGACGCGCCATTGTCCGCGGCGTGGCGTGTTCGCAGTCCTGCGGATGGATTCCGCAGACCGCGTAAATCCTGCCCGGATAGTCCCGGCAGAGCTTTAACGCCGGCTCCCAGGTGTCCGGCACGCAGGCGGTTTCGAAGAGCAGATCGGTGCCGGACTCGAAACTCCGGTTAATGACTTCGGACCGGTCCGCGTCGAACGCCGGATCAGTAAGGTGGGTATGTGTGTCGCAGTATCTTATTTTCATGACGGTTATAATGTATACTTTAAATAAGTCTATGAAATTTGAGCAGATAAAGAAATTTTTGAAGGAAGAAGGCATTCCGGGCTATCGGGCCGGACAGATCCGGGAAGCTGTTTTCAACCGGTTCATCGCGTCGTGGGACGAGGCCACCAGCCTGCCCGCCGACATCAGGCGCATAATGGCGGACCGGTTCCCTCTGCTTTCCTTCGAGCCGGTTAAAGTGCTGGCTTCGAAAGACGGCACCGCTTATAAGGCGCTTTTAAGGACCGCGGACAAGGTCAAAATTGAAACCGTGCTTTTAAACTCCTTTAAAAACAACTGGAGCGTGTGCGTTTCCACGCAGGCCGGCTGTCCCGTGCGCTGCTCCTTCTGCGCTACGGGCAAACGCGGATTCAAGCGGAATCTGCACGCCGAGGAAATCGCGGACCAGGTGCTGTTCTGGGATCAGTACATGGCGAAGAAAAATATCGGCGAGCGTGTTTCTAGCGTGGTTTTTATGGGTATGGGCGAGCCTCTGCTCAATTACGCCGCTACGGTTAAGGCCGTGCAGGAATTGTCCGATCCGGATTACCTTAATATCGGCCTGCGCCACATTTCTATTTCAACGTCCGGGCACGCGGATAACATAAGGCGGCTGGCCGAGGATCTGCCGCAGGTCAATCTCGCCGTTTCCGTGCATACCGGCGTGGACGAGGAGCGCGACGACCTGGTGCCCATGAACAGGAAATTCAATCTCGAAACCCTGGCCAAGGCCATAGAGTTTTTCATTCAGAAAACCGGGCGGCAGGTTTTTATCGAGTATACGCTTATAGACCATGTGAACGACACGCCCAAGCATATCCGCATGCTTAACAAGTGGATACAAAGCATAAAGGACAATTATCTGATTCACATAAATCTCATCGCCTGCAATCCCACCGACGGCGAGCCGGAGAAAAAATCCCGCACGGGGCTTGAGGATTTTTCGGCGGGGCTTACCGGCTGCGGCCTCAAGGTCAGCATACGGCGCAGCCTGGGCGTGGATATCGGCGGCGCGTGCGGACAGCTTGCCGGGAAATGATTTTGCGGAGGGCTCATGAAACGACGCGAGTTTATTAAGTATTTGGGCGAGCACGGCTGCGTGCTCGTGCGGGAAGGCGGAAAATATTCCGTATACTCCAATCCGGCCAACGGGATAGAGGTGCCGATAACCAGACACCCTGAAGTGGCCGATTTTACGGTGAAAAAAATATGCAAAGAGCTTGGCATAGAACAGCCCGGAAGGTGAGGCTGTTTTTTGTTTTTTGCGCCGCCCTGGTTTGCGCGGGCTGCGCGACCGCCGCCGACCGCATGGACTGGATCAGCGTGGGGCCGGTTTACGCTAAAAAAGACGGCCTGGTGCCGGCTTACAGTTTCGGCGGCATCAGTAAACCGTGGCGCGCCATGGGGATAATACGCAGTCCGTTCACGGACAGGGGAGACAGCGACGCTTTGGCGGAATATGTCAAACAGGCGCGCAAAATCGCCGCCCAGTACGGCGCGGACGCCGTGGTGGCCAAAGTGGTTGATAAAGACGAAACGCCCGCCGAGTATCTTCCCCGCGGGACGAAGCCGCAGTCGTATGTCTGGGCCGTGGCCGTGAAATTCGAAGAAAACGTGCAGGTGGAAAAACCTGTTTCCCTTTCCATTTTCGGAGCCAATGACTCGGTGCCCGGCACTGAGGACGCATTCAATGATGTGCCTGTTGACCAGTCCGGATGGAAGATAGAATCGGTGCTCAACGGGAGGAAGTGATTATGTCCGAGGAAACTTTATATGTGGACTGTCCCGTCTGCGGCTGCCGGCTTGAAGTGCTTAAAAAAAACGGGCAGGTTGTGAAGCACTGGGATAAGATTGACAAAGACGGCGGCGATATTTTTTCCCAGGCGCTGAAAAAACAGGCCGAGGAAAAGAAGAAACTGGACGATTATTTCAAAGCCGCGCCCGAAAATCTCGAGAAAAAGAAAAAAGAGCTGCTCGATAAGTTTGAAAGCGAGAAAAAGCGCATAAAAGACGAGAAGGATTTCGGAAAACCGCTCAATCCATTTGATCTCGATTAAAAACTAAAGCCGCCTTCGGGCGGCTTTTGCATTCCCGGGGGGATAAAAATGCATGCAATAAAAACGCGGGTTTTTGCGTTATACAGCAGGAGCTGAAAATGACCGACGCCGAACTTGTGAGCTTGGCAAAGGCCGGGGACCGGGACGCTTTCGGCGTTCTGGTGGACAGGTATAAAGACCCCGTTTACGGTTTTATTCTTTCCCTTGTCAGGCGCGAGGACATAGCGGGCGATATTTTTCAGGAAGTGTTCATAAAGGTTTTACGCAATATTGACCGTTATCGCGAGGAAGGCAAGTTCAAGGCGTGGCTGTTCATGGCGGCTTCCAATATGGCGATGGACTATTACAGGAAAGAGGGCAGGCTGGCGGCCATGGAAATATCGCTTGATTATGAAACGCAGGACGACGGAGGGTCGGAAAGCTTGCATTCCAAAATCCCTTCAGGGGAAGCGACGCCCGAGCAGTACGCTTTAAGCTACGAGAATTCCGACCGCGTTAAAGCGGCGCTTAAAAAACTTTCGCCGGAGCAGCTGGAAGTCATTTTGCTGAAAGAATTTTCCGGCATGACGTTTAAAGAAATCGCCCTGACGCTGGGCGAGCCGTTGGGCACGGTTTTGGCGCGCATGAGCCGGGGTTTGAAAAAACTTCGCGCAGAGCTGGAGGCGGAAAATGGAAACGCTTGATCATTCGGAGAAAGTTTTGCTTTATCACTACGGCGAGTTGCCGGAGCCCGAGCGCGCGGCGTTCGAGCGCCATTTGGCGGACTGCCCGGACTGCCGGGCTACGCTCGGTGTTCTTCGGGGTGTTCATATGGTTCTGGCGGACGCCGCCGCGCCGTCTGCGCTTGTCGAGGGACTCAAGGGCCGTTTCGGGACCAAGTGGTACCAGGCGCTGTTCCACCGCCACGTTCTGCGGCTTGCCGCCGCGGGGGCGTGCGTGTCGGCGGCTTTTATCGTAATGACCTCGGTCAATTTATCAAACCGGGCCGATTTTACGGAACGGACCATTGTGTCCGGCGCAAAATTTGATGTGAAAGTTTCAACTTCCGCCGGGAAGGAAACGCCGGCCGAAAAAAAACCGGCGGCTCTTTCATATCAGAAGGATGATATTGACGCGCTTATGGACGAAATCAGCGCCATATCAAGCAGTATGGAAAGCTTGTAAGCCCGGACTTTTGTCCGGGATAAAAAAGAGGTGAATCAACATGAAAAAAGTTATATTGGCGTTAGCAGTGGTGTTTGGGGTATATTCGGCGGCGGTTTACGCGCAGGATTATTCTTCCGCAAAACCGGACGCTGTTCCGGAAGCCGGAAGTCCAGCGATGGATGACGAGGATTTCCCCGCCCCTCCTCCGGCGGATGACGATGACGGGATTGCCCCGGGCAGACGGCACGGCGGCGGGCCGGATATGGATAAGCGCGGGCCGGGCAAAGGCCGCGACGGCAAAAAAATGAAGGGTATGGGCGCGCCAGGCGGCATGAAAGCCATGCACGGCGGGATGGGCTCAATGATGGGCGGCGGCATGGGCGGCAATATGCCGTTTATGGAAGAAATGGAGAAAAAAGTCCTAAAAGCCGTAGAAAAACAGGACAAGGCTTTTTCCGGCGAACTTAAGGCGCTCAAAGAAGACAACCACATGCTGTATATGAAAATAATGCCGAAACTGGGACATCTGGTGTTCATGGGCAAAATGACTGAGGACAAGGATGCCGTGGGTTTGGGTATTGATATGGCAAAAAATACCATTCAGGAAGAAGACCTGGTGAAGCAGTATGGTCAGGCTAAAGGCGGAGACAAGGACGCTATCCGCAAAAAACTCAGCGACAGCATTTCGGCCCAGTTCGACCTGAAGGTGAAATTGGACGAAAAGCGGATTAAGGAAGTGGAAAAACAGCTTGCCGAACTCAAGGACAAGGCTAAAGTTCGCAAGGAGAACAAAAAGACCATAGTCAGCGACCGCGTGGCGGAACTGCTTGGCGAAAAAATGAAATGGTAAAAAACCAAGATTGATTCTTTTCCCTCAAAAAAAACGCCCGCAATCGCTTGCGGGCGTTTTCCGTTTCAGGGTTTTTTTGGTTTTACAAATCGTTCGCCAGCGGGCTGCTGTCTAGCACGGCTTTTGCTTTTTCGATATTGTTCACGGTTAAGAGAAGTCTTGTTTTCCCGCCCGGGATGGCGGTTCCGTAAATGGTGGACATGTTTATTCCGGCCTGGCCCAGTATTTCGCTTATTATCTGAAGCTGGCCCGGTTTGTCCGGCAACTGGACAGAGAGTATGGCGGTTTCTATCGTGGTGTGTCCGGCGGAGGTGATGAGACTGCTCAGTTTGTCGCCGCCTTCCAAGACGATGCGGACCACGCCCGAATCGTCGCTTATTTCCGAGGATATGCCGGCGATGTTGACGTTGTTGTCATGGAATATTTTAAGAAATTTGCTCAAGATCCCCGGTTTATTGGGGAGAAAAACGCTGTACTGTCTGAGAATTTCTATGGGCATTGCAAACCTCTGGAATTAAATTTTGACGATAGGATAATTATACCAAAGTGCGCCCGTAGGGCGGGATTATAAAAACTTCAGGGTGATTGCTTTTGTGCCGCCGTGCCCCGCTGTGCGTGCGATGAGGATGGCATTATATTGTCTTTAGACAATAGCCGTTGATATGAGAAACGGGTTAATGTGGAATGCTTTGCGCGAGCGGCGGGAAATCAAAACTTGTACAAAAGGGAGAAGCGATGGGCTTTGCCAAGATCGCCGAAAAAAGTCAGCGCGTAATCGAGAGTCAGGCTGGCGATTCCGAAGCCGCAGCCGGCGGACAGGCCGCTTAAACCGGGGACATCGGAAGCGGTGCGGGAATTGTAGCCCAAACGGCCCGCTATGGAAAGCGAATCCATCCGCGCCGCGTATTCCACACCGGCGGCCAGATATTTATTCCCGGCTTTCGGCAGGCCCGCTTCGGCGGTGAGCAGAAATTCCGGCGTTAGCCGCGCGGCCGCGCCCCCTCTCACGAGGAACGGCAAATCCTCATTGTCTCGTTCGTATTGAATCCGCGCGCCGATATTCGCGGCTGTCACGGCGAAACGGACTTTATCAAGGTAATAAGGCGTAGCCAGCCCGAAATCAAACGCGTACGCGTCAGCCGACGCCATGATACGCGAATGTATGTATTTCGCCGCGCCGCCCAGGCTGTAGCCTTCGCCGAGCGCGCGCCCGTAGGCCAAGACAAAAGCCGTGTCAACCTGGCTAAACGAGCCGATATCGGCGCCTGTATCGTCGAACTCCGTCATATCTCCGCTGGAAAACCGCTGTATGCCTAAAGCAAAAGCGTTGGGGCCGGACTTTACGGAAGCGGCCGCGAAATCATAACTTGTTCCCTCAAGATAGGACGCGTGCATAAGCGCGGCGGAATTGCCCGGTGCCGCGGAAAGCAGGGCGGGATTCCAGTAAAGCGCGGTGGCGTCGTCGGCCGCGGCGGTGAACGCTTCGCCCATGGCGACGGAACGCGCTCCGGCGGGCAGGCGCAAAAACGGCAAAGCGCTGGTGTCCGCGCCGCTAGCCGCGGGCGGAACAGCCGCCAGCACAAGAACCAATAAAATTTTCCGCATAGCCGCCGTCACCTTTGCACCGCCACCTTTATTATTTTAGACGCGCCTCCGCCTTCCAGCCGGACGATATAAGTGCCGCTCGCGGCGTTATTGCCGCCTCCGTCTTTTCCGTCCCATACGGCCAGGCCGTTGCCGTCGGCGGAAACAGTGCGCACCAGCTCGCCCAGAATAGTGAAAATCTTTATCGTGGTGTAGGCGGGCATATTGGTAAAATTAATTTTCTCATACAGTGGCCCTTTCGACGGGCGCAGCGGATTGGGATAATATTTCATATCCGCCAGATCCACCGCCGGGCTGGCCTGCATTATCTGGAAAAGCGAAAAATGGCTGGTCTGGCACATTACTTTGCGCAAAACGGAATCGGCGTTACAGCCGGTAAGCGGCACCCATACCGTGCGCTGTGAATCGTAGCGCGCGATGATGAGGTTCGCCTCCTCAAGTCCCGAAACATCGCCCGGCAGATAGCTTAGCGTAAGCGCAACAGGCCGTTGCGGCTGAAGCGGTTTATCAAGCGAAATCTCCATAGCCACATGCGCCGCGCGCAGGAGGCCGCCTGCTGGCGGCACGTAGGACGGCGAAGAAATGACCATAGCCACATTCTCGCCGAACGCGCCGGCGGGCACTTCCACTTTAATCGGGCCGGACGGGCCGTTATACGTTACAACAGTGTCGGCATTCGGCGTTATTATTGTCCCCGTTTCCGCGTTGACGGTGAACGCGCCCGAAAGCGTAACGCTGGAACCGTAAGGAGAAATTATCGCCACGTCCCAGACTCCGGCGGCGGCGTTGGTTATGTCAAAAGAGCAGGTGGAAACCGAGGGGCTTTGCGCGGTGAACCCCGTGGCGGTTATGGCGGCCTGGCCCGCCCGCACAAGCGTGACGGTGGAGCCGTAAAGAAATTTATCGCCGCCAAGCGTTATGCTTACAACGCCGCCGCTGCTGTAGGCCACCGAAGGCGAAACGGAAGTCAGCTCCGGCGTGGATATAGTGACGGTGAACGCGGCGGGAAGCGTTGCCGTTTTGCCGTCAATATTTACCGCCTGCACGTCCCATACGCCGGGCGTGGCGTTCCATGTCGGCAAAGTGCAGGCAAGTCTGACAGTGCTTACAACCGTGCCGGTGCATGATATGGTGGTATAGCCGGAACGCACAAGCTTTATCGCGGCATTAGCTTCAAAACCGGTGCCCGCAAGGTCTGAAAGATAAACATTCCCACCGTTATTGGCGGTGGCGAGCGACACGGCGGATACCGTCGGGGTGGCGTAAGACACGGTGAACGCTATCGGCATAAAGGCGCTTTTCCCGTTGGAATTGGTGACCACTAAATCCCACTGCCCCGCCTTCGCGCCGGTCACCGGCAGGGTGCAGGTAATGCTTGAGGAACTTAGCACGGTTATGCCTGAGGCGCTTATATCGGCATAGCCGGCGCGGGCAAGTTTGACCTGAGTTCCCGCAAGAAAACCCGTGCCGGAAATAGTTACCCCCGCCGAGGCATTGTTAATTCCCGCCCGTGGCGACACCGCCATGGGCAAAGGAGTGCCCTCATCAAACCGCGCAATAAACTGTTCCGAAGTATAATCACCAGTGGCATTGCCACCCGGGAACAAAATTCGCCCGCTTTTGAGCAATACCATTCTGTCCGAACCATGATCTCCATAGGTATTGTCGGCGTAACGCCACAAGGAATCGCCGGGGTAAAACATCTGAAAATTGCGGTCGTTAGAATTCAGAACCCTGCCGTCCGGCAAAACTATGGCGCTGACGCTATGGCTGATGTCTTTTAAAGTCAGCTCCGGTTCCCACAGGCCGGTGGCGGGATTGAAGATTTGAGCGGTCGTGCCGCCGTCACTGTCAATCACCATGGCTTTGCTGTTGCGCAACAGCACGGCCGCAGCCCGCGCGTGGGCGGAAGCCATGTCGGCTATGGCGGTCCAGCTGTTGTCCGCCGGATTGAAAATTTCCGCCGTTTTAGCGGCTAACTCGCTTCCCCCGGCTACAAGCACGCGTCCGTCCCGCAACAATACCGCGGCAGGCGAAATACGCGCCACATTCATGTCTGCCGCCGGAACCCAGAGCCGGCTTGCGGGGTCATAAATTTCAGCACGAACGTCGGGGAGCGCGTATTGGCCGCCGCAGGCCAGAATCCTGCCGTCGGCAAGCGGAGTTATGGTCCGTTGATAATAGAAAAATTTCATGCGCCCCAGCGCGGGGGTCCACAGTCCGGTTTCCGGGTTGTATATTTCGGCGGGACCGGCGGCGGTTTCGGGCGCGAACACCGTTCCGTCCGGCAGCACCGTTAATGTGAAAGAGTTGCGGGCGGAAGCCATGTCGCCGGACGCGCTCCAGACGCCGGTGCCCGGATCATATATTTCCGAACTGGTAAAAGACACCCCGGTATTCGGGTCCCAACCGCCGGCCGTCAACACCCTGCCGTCAGGCAAAAGCGCCGTGCCCGTATACACGCGCCGGCTGATGTTTGGCCCGGCTCCCGTCCAGGACTTTCGCACCGCGAACGCGTTTGAAAGCGAAGCATCCCAACCGTCGGGATTTATAACCGTAACCGTGAAAGAAGATTCCAGCTGGTAATCCGCCCATACCACGGCCTCAATATGCCCGGAATCAACAAAAGTAACCGTGCCCACTTCCAAATTGCCGGCGGATGAGGATACTATTACCGTCGCTCCCGCTAGAAAATTCGATCCCGAAATTGTCATATCCACATAATTGTTGTTATAAGTGGAAACGGGAGAAACCGACGCCAGAGTTGGCGGCGGGTTTCCGGTTGTAACCGCGAAGGAATTGGTGGACGCGCAAAGCTGACCGTCGCCATTGGTTATGATTATAGTCCAATAACCGCCGTCCGCGCCGGACAGCGGAAAAACGCAGGTTAACTCGGTTGATGACATAACGGTTACGGACGAAGCCGTTATATCCGACTTGCCCTCCCGCGTCAGGCGCGCCGTTGCGGTTCCGGCAAAATTATGGCCCGTAACGGTAACGGATACTGCGCCGGTATTGGCTCCCTGCGTCGGCGAAAAATATGAGATTTCCGGCGGACTGGCAATCACTATAAAGCCGCCGGGCAGGGCCGCGGAACTCGAGTCTGGATTGACTACGGAAACCGTCCATGTGCCCGTGGCGGCCGCAACCAGATTGAATTTGCAGGTTATTTTGCCGGAGTTAAGCACGGCCAGTTCGGTCGCGATGATATCCGCCTGCGTCTGGCGAGTAAGCCTGGCGGTTGCGCCGGGCTGGAAATTGGCTCCGGTTATCTCCACCGTGAAGGTTGTGGAATCGGCGCACACACCGGGCAAAATGGCGGAGATTGCGGGCAGATCCGAATCGCTGGTGAGCGCTTTAATCGGCACAGCATTATCACTGTCGAAGGTGGCCGCGTCGGTCCAGTCTAAGCCGTCTTCGCTTACAAAACTTCTGCCCGAGACTTTCGCGCCCGCGCTTAAAGAAACGGGTTCCGTATAGGAGGGATTCACCAGTTTTATCACGGTTGAAAATTTTGTTCCCGCGGCCATCGCCACGGGTTCCGGCAGTGAAACCACATGATAGCCGGTGAAATGCAGGGTGCCGCTGGAAACGGATGCCGGCACGCCGCTAACCGGACTTGTGCCAACGTTGAGGTAAACGTAGGCTTCATAAGCGGTGTCTATATCATTATTGTAAAAGCCGACAGCCGAAAGCGCTTCTGTCCGCGTGGAAGTGAAAATATTTGCCATCCATGCGGTTGTGGAGTCATAACCCATACTGGAAGAAAGTTCCGAATCGTACTGATAAATGCCGGTTTTAGTCCAGGACGATTCCGCCACTCCGAACACCATAGCGGAGTCATAGCCCATGTACTTGTCATAGTAAGAAACATAAAAATAACCGTTTTCGCCCCAATCGGCCGACCAGCTGTTTTTGAGGATGAACGCGCCATTGCCGGGAGGCGGAACATTGAATTTGCTTTTATCGAAATCATCGTCCCAGCCAACCAGTTCGACGGCGTGCCCGCCATCTATAAACATTCCCTTTGCAAAATAAAAGGAGTGATATGTGTCATTATAAGCCTCTTCGCTCCACGCAAACCCGATGCTCATGCCTCCGAAATTAACTATGGCCCATTTCAGGTTATCGTTATCAAGCGGCCCGGAGCGATTGGGAATATCAAAACTTTCCAGCACATGCTTTTGCACCGTTAAGCCCGGAGGCGAGATATAGGAACTTGTGCTATACGGATCGTCGGTTGCGTTTACAGGCCCCTGCCATGAGGCAAAATAATTTTGCGACGTGCTGAAAAAACCGCCGCCGCAGTGAGCGGGGCCGAGAGTGTTTTTGAGATTGTTTTCAGAAAAGGAGCGGTTTTCCGAAAGCAGTAGCACGGATTCCAGCGCGGCCATGGACGCGAACGCCCAGCAGGAACCGCAATTGCCTTGGTCTTTTACCGGTGTGACCTTGCCGATGTCGCGCAGGTCATATTTGCGGGCATAGCCCTGTTTGCGTATGCCTAGCGGGATGATTGATTTGCCTTTGAGATGCTCCAGCGAATAGGGCGAGGGAATATACCCCAGCCCGTGCCCGTCTTTGGTAACAGTCTGTATTTTGCCGGCGGCTTTATCTTCAAGATACTGTGTGTATGCGGGATTAACCGGCGCGTACTGCACTTCCTTAGCCGACCCCACTGTACAGTGAAGAAGGAAAATCGCAATTGCCGCCGTAAAGAGAATGTTTCGCCGCATGTATTATGTTAACCGATAACATAGTAAAAAACAATAGCATTAACAGATAATATAGTAAGAAATAATAGCATTAACAGAAAGCGCAATCAGTGATTCTGACCCTGTGATCCCTTTTCTGAACAACTTAATATGTCAGCGTTTTCTTGTATCCAAGCGACATGTTGAGAAACTGGAAGAACAAATTTTGCAAAACCATCGTATTTTACCAGTGGTAGTGTGTCCCCGCTGTTGTATGGCATTCCCGCGTGTTGGACAGTGTTTTTTCATCTGATTAGACTAACAAAAGTCTAATCGTGGCGCATAGTTTGTCGATAAAAGGCTTAAAAAACCAACACAAAAGGTAAATTAACTCCCAAATGTTGGAGATTAGGTCTTCTGGCAAGAAGCTCATAGGTCCTTTGCCTCATATAAAAGATGGAAAGTATTGATATACTAAGGCATGAGATCGGTTAACTCCTTGTATGTTGAAATGTTTGGGAAATCCAACTTACGCGCAGTGGCGGGAGTGCATGATGAGTTACATTAATAGCGATGATTCCCGATTCCGTCCCGAACGCAAATTTCCAAGGTGAAAATATTGTGAAACTTCAAATACCAACAGAATTTGAATTAAATAAATGCTTCTTGATCCCGACAACTGCGGTGTTTTTAACGCTATTTGTGTGGACCGGCGCCGGAACCGAAGTCTATACGCTGAGAACCTATTATCCAAGTCCCTACGGCAGTTACAAGAGAATGAAGGTCGTGGAAAGCATTACCGGCGGCGAAAACGGCGCGCCGCTTAACATTATTGGCAATACGGTAATAAATCCTCCAGGTTCGGCGGCCAGCACCACCGTCTCGGTGTATGACAACAAAAGCGCACTTGCCGATGTGAACGGTTATTCCGCCGCTAACGACGTATGGCTTAAAGACGCTAACCGCTGGGCCAGCAAATCTTACAATCCTAAATTTCATTCGGTGCATTTTACGTTCGGCGGACTTTTGGCCTATGGCCGGGACGTTGTTCCCAAAGCCAGCGGCACCTATTCTTATGCCTTGCCCGCCGCAATTCCATCAACAGCGTCGGAAATATTGGTGCATTTGTATCAAATGAATGAGTACAGCCCGAACACGGGGCGAAACACGATAACGATATATACCCAGGAAAACGGGGAAAAATACCTGTTCCCCGTGTATTTTTATCCCTTTCCGCAGGCTGCGGTCAGCCCTGATAATGTGTATGTGTGGCTGCCTGTTACAAAAGAGAGAAAACTATATCTTACCCGTGATGTAGATCGTTCCATCACCTATTGTTTCGACGAATTGTTTATTGAAGCCTGGCGATAAATCTTCATTTTGCCTTCTTTTTTGTAAAGCCGAAAAACCGATCCGTTCTCCAAAATAATTGGCCTGGAATTGCCGCGGCACTATGCGATGGCGGCGGGTTTCAGTTTTTCCCGCACCTGCGGGGGGATTGAGCGAGGTTTTATGTCCCGCCCGACGCAGACCAGCACGGTTTTCGCTTTAGTTGTCAGTTTTCCGTTCTGGTTGGTGATTTTGTAGGTGAACTCCACGCTGATTTCCGAAACGGCGGAAACGGTCGTTTCAATATCCAGAACATCGTCGTAAAAAGCCGGATGCTTATATTCCACTTCCTGGCGCGCGACGACGAACATATACCCCTCGTCCATCATACGCTTGACCGAATAGCCGCACCGCTCGAAAAGCTCGGTGCGCGCCTCTTCCAGATATTTCAGGTAATTGCCGTAATAAACCACGCCGCCGCAGTCGGTATCATGGTAATAAATCCGTTTCAACATATTACTCTCCGATTATTTTAATAAGCACGCGCTTGGCGCGCCGACCGTCGAATTCGCCGTAAAAAATCTGTTCCCACGGCCCGAAATCAAGTTTCCCGCCCGTGACGGCCACAACCGCTTCGCGGCCCATAAGGGTGCGCTTGAGATGCGCGTCGCCGTTGTCTTCGCCGGTCTGGTTGTGGCGGTACCGGTCCAGGCCGTAGGGCGCCAGTTTCTCCACCCAATCTATGAAGTCCTGATGAAGGCCCGGTTCGTTATCGTTGATAAAAACGCTGGAGGTTATATGCATGGAGTTCACCAGGCACAGTCCTTCTTTGATGCCGCTTTCGCGCAAGGCCGCCGTCACCTGCGGGGTGATATTCACGATTTCGTAGCGGCTGTCCGTGTTGATGGTAAGGTATTTGGTGTGCGATTTCATTTTTCTTCCTTTAAAATTACGGCCCGGGGCGTGAGTTTCGCGAATTCCGCCGCCATTTCGTAGCTGCCTACATGCTTGCCGCAGTGCATGGGTACGGCGGCGGACGGTTTTATCAGTCCGGCCGCGAGGGCCGCTTCGGCAGGGTTCATCGTGTAGGTTCCGCCGACCGGCAGCAGCGCGATATCGGCGCGCAGATTTTCCATTTCCGGGATTAAATCAGTGTCGCCCGCGTGGTAGAGGCGGACACCGTCAAAAGTGATTATATAGCCCATATTGCCGTTTGCTCTAGGATGGAAAGGTTTCGTGATGTTATAAGAAGGCACCGGTTCAACGGTAATGTCCCGAATGGTTTCCGTAACGCCGAACCGCAGGACGGTTATTTTTTGCGTCAGGTGTTTTTTCAATTGGGCGGGCCCCGCTATTACAGTGTCCGGTTTGGCGATGCGGGCGATATCGTCCGGCGAGCAGTGGTCGTGGTGTTCGTGCGTGACCAGCACTATGTCCGCTTTGGGATTATCGGGGCTTATGTGCCACGGATCTATATAAATTACGGTCTTTGCCGCCGTTTCAATGCGGAAAGTGGAATGTCCGTGCCAGTGCACAGATTTACTAATATCGCTGGGCATGTTTAAATTTTACCATTTGCTCTTTATTATTATCACGAAATTAGGTAGATTGTATGAACTGGCCTGCGCGAGATTCCGTTTTCGGATTAAAAACGGTGTTTCCGCCGCCATGCGGAGCTAGGCTAAGCCCGCGGCCGCAGGACAAGTGTCAGCCGGGGGGATTTGGGACAGGCTTTAATATGGGGAAAATATCAGAACTAACCTCTGCTTTGAAAATTTTCGCGTCCGGTAAGGAAGACCTTATCGGCCTTGACATCGGCAGTTATGCCGTCAAGGCCGTCTACATAACCGGCGGCGAAAAAGCCTGCCAGGTGAAAGCCTGGGGCTATGAGCCTTACAATTTTAAACCCAACACCAATCCGGCCGAGAAAAAAGCTCTTATGGCGAAAGCTGTCAGAAAGATGCTTTCCGCGGCCGGAATATCGCAAAAATCGGTTTGCGTGGCGGTGTCGGGCAATTCCGTCATAGTCCGCTATGTGAAAGTACCGTTCATGGCGCATATGGATTTGGAAGCCCGTCTAGCCATCGAGGCCGAGCCGTTTATTCCTTTCGACATTCATGAAGTCCATCTCGGTTTCCACAAAATACGCGACGTGAAGGAAGAAGGCCTGAAAAAGATGGAGATCATCCTCGTCGCCGCTAAAAAAGAGATAGTGGACACGAAGATGGAAATAGTCAACGCGGCCGGTTTGAATCCTCTCATTATTGATGTGGACAATTTCGCGCTTGACGGCGTGTGCGCCCGCATGGAATCGGTCAAAGCTGAAAAGCCTGAAAAGGACAAAAGCGCCAGAAAAAACGACGGCGCCGATGACTCCGCGGAAAAGCACGGCGCCACTCTTGTGATCAACATGGGTCACAAAGTGACCAATCTGGTGATTATTGAAAACGGCATTACCCGCGTGGCCCGGGATATTTTTATAGCGGGGGCGTCCTTTAACAAGGCTATTTCGAAAAGCCTGACCGTTGAAATAGACAAAGCCGACGAATTAAAAAAAGAGCACGGCCTGAAGTTCGCCGCGCTGGAGCCGGCGTCCGCGCGGGAGAGTTTCAGGGAAGAGGATATCACTATCCCTTCCGGACATTCCTCGAAACCGCCGGTTGCCGCCGAATTGAACGCCGAACCGGCGCCGTTGCCCGCTGTCAGCACCGGCGAAGCTGTTTCCGGCGTTTTGTATGAAGTGCTCAAAGACCTTATTGTGGAAGTGCGCCGCTCTGTGGATTTTTACTATTCGCAGGGGTCCGAGCGC
>JBAYFS010000028.1:0-17679 GCA_041667045.1 Elusimicrobiaceae bacterium
GGGAGTACTGCTTAAAAACCTGGTGGGCGGCAGCCTCATTGACCGCGATTACGGCGACAAGGAATTCCGCGGCGAACTGACCGTAATTCCCTCCACAAACGGGATAATTCTCATAAACAACACAACCGTGGAAGATTTCCTGCCGGGCGCGCTTTCACCCGCGCGGGCCGGAACCACTGAACCGGAAACGCTCAAGGCTCTGGCGGTAGTGCTGCGCACGAAAATAACCAATGCCATTAAAGTCAGCACCAATCCGCTTTACAATTTCTGCGATTCGCGCGCCTGCCTGGAATATAACGGAATAAACACGGAAGTTACGGATTTCCTGGACGCCGTTGACCAAACACGGGGGGAACTGGTTATACCGGCAAAACCCGGACAGTCCTCCGAATTTTTCCAGGCCTGGGCGAACATAACCGATTACGGAGCGGCGGATTCCGAAAAATTTTCCACCAAACCGCTGAGCCCCGCCCAGATTTTCGAACGACTGACGGACGCGCCGCCCGGCGACCTTTTATGCACGCCCAGCGACCTGACGCAGTGGTCCTCGGTCAAATGGACGCAGCTGCTGGATTCCGAAGACGTTTCGCGCCGGGCCAAGCACCATTACAAAATAGGAACGATCAAAGCCTTTGAGCCGGTGTCCCGGGCGCAATCCGGCCGGATAGAAACGGCGATTTTCCACACCCGCTCCAAAGACCTGCCGGTCAATTCACCAGAAGGAATCAACGAGCTTTTAGCCGCCGGCACGCTGCGCTCGATGTTTTTCTATGTGATACCAATTTATAACGGCAGTGCGATTGACACGTATATCGTCCGGGGACTGGGCACGGGCCACGGCAAGGGCATGTGCGTGAAAGGCGCCGAAAAAGCCGCCAAATACGACAAGAACTACCGGGAAATATTAAAACACTATTTCCCCGGCTCGAAACTGACGGACAAGGCGAATTAGCCGATGGCTGAAAAATTAAAAACTTTCCACCTTATCACCAAACTCGAACTGGGCGGAGCGCAGGGCAATACCCTGCATACCGTGCGCAATCTGAATAAAGAAAGGTACGGCGCTGTCCTGTTAACAGGAAAAGGCGGCATTTTAGACAAAGAAGCCGGAAACGCGCTGTTTCTGCGCTTTTTAAAACGCGAAGTAAATCCGCTGTCCGATTTCCTTGCGCTCATCGAACTGTGGCACATTTTCCGCAGGGAAAAACCAGATATCCTGCACACGCACTCGTCTAAAGCCGGCATTCTGGGCAGACTGGCGGGCAGACTGGCGGGTGTGCCGGTGATAGTGCACACTTTCCACGGCTTCGGCTTCAACGGCACCCAGCCAAAACTTGTGGAAAAATTTTACCACGCGCTGGAGCGCGCGCTCGCTTCCTGCGCTGATAAGCTGGTATTCGTTTCCGAAACCAACCGGGAACTGGCGCGGGAATTACATATCGGCTCGCCGGACCAGTATGAACTTATAAGAAGCGGCATTAAACTTTCCGAATATCCCGCGCGAAACGCGGACGCGGCGGCCCTGCGCGCGGAGCTGGGCCTGCCGGAACGGGGCCCCGTTGTAGTAACGGTAGGCAACCTGAAGCCGCAGAAGAACCCGCTTGATTTCGTCAGGACCGCGCAGGAAGTTTTAAAGGCGTGTCCCGACGCTGTTTTTCTCTATCTGGGCGACGGGCCGTTGCGCGCGGAAACTGAAAAACTGGCGCGCGAACTCGGCGTGGCGGACCGCTGTTTTTTCCCCGGCTGGCGGCGGGATGTCCCGCAGATTATGGCGGTTTCCTCGGTTTTTATACTAACATCTCTGTGGGAAGGTTTGCCGCGTAGCCTTGTGCAGGCCATAAGAAGCGGACTGCCCTGCTCGGTTTACATAACGGACGGAGTGACCGATATTATTGATAACGGACGCAACGGCTTTCTGATCCCGTCGCGCGACACCAAAAGAATGGCGGAAACGGTAATAAGCCTGCTCAAAAACGCTTCGCTCCGGGCTAAAATCGCCGGAACGGCGGCTAAAACAGATCTCGCCGATTTCGACATTGACGCCATGGTCCGCAGGCAGGAAGAACTGTACGAACGGATTATAAAGGTGAAAGGGAAATGACTCCAAAACTGAGCATTGTGATACCGGTCCATAACGAAAATGGCAACATTGTTCCGCTGGCGGCGGAAATCGCGCTACTGGCTGAAAAACTGAAAAATCCGCCCGAAGTTATCTGGGTTGATGACGGCTCGTCCGATTCCTCCTTTTCGGAAATACGGGGAATTTGCGCCAAATACGGCTTTATGAAAGGCCTGCGGCTGGGCCGCAATTTCGGGCAGACCGCGGCTTTAAGCGCCGGAATCAGTGAAGCTTCCGGGGATGTGATAGCCCTTCTGGATGCGGACCGCCAGAACGATCCCGCCGATATCGCCGCCATGCTTGCGGCTCTGGACGAAGAAACGGACGTCGTCAGCGGCTGGCGCAAATCCCGCAACGATAATGTGCTCACCCGCACCATACCCAGCAGGCTGGCTAACGCGCTTATCTCAAAAATAACCGGAGTCCGCCTGCACGATTACGGTTGCACCCTTAAACTTTACCGCGCGCGCTATCTTAAAGAACTGCGGCTTTACGGGGAAATGCACCGGTTCCTGCCCGCGCTGGCGGGTTCGCTCGGCGCGCGCATAAAGGAAATGCCGGTCAACCACCGGGCGCGCACGCAGGGCAAATCGAAATACGGGCTAGGCAGAACGTTTAAAGTCCTGCTGGATCTGGCCACCGTAAAATTCATGGGCAGATACATCAACAACCCCATTTACCTCTTTGGCGGAACGGGACTGGCGCTGGGGGGGATTTCCATAGTCCTCGCCGCGGTGACGCTTTACAAAAAATACTGCCTCGGCATTTTCGTGAAGGACCAGCCGCTTTTCATCGTGGCTATTTTCTTCGCGCTGGTGGGCGTGCAGATGCTGCTGCTGGGCCTGCTGTCGGAAGTGCTGAGCAGGACGTATTACGAAATAAACGAAAAACACCCCTATTTTATCAGGGAAAGAACCGGAGAAGCCAATGCGTGACATGACCAATTTCGAACTGCCGGAAAATCTTGTTTTCAGAACGGAAGACATCCTCGCGCTTAACGGCCTGAAATTCACCGCGCAGGTCAACCCGGCCCTGCTGGACAACGCCTGCGACGGTTTGGGCGAGTTCCAGAATCTCCGACTCAAAGCGGACCTCGCGATCGGCAAGGACTCCATCCTGGTCTGGGGCCGCCTTAAATGGACCAGAAAATGCGAATGCGCGAACTGCCTCAAGGAAGTCTCGGGGAAATATTCCGAAGAATTTGAGGAAACCCTTTCGCGTAATGATGAAATAATTGATATAATGAATATCCTGCGCCAGGTGGTAATGCTGGCCAGCGGGATGCGCGTTCTCTGTAAAGAAGAATGCAAGGGGCTATGCCCCGTATGCGGAACTGATTTAAATGAAAGGACCTGCGGCTGCACAATCGAACACCACAGCCCTTTCGCCGCGCTTAAAAACTATAAAAAGAAGTCAGACAGCAAGTAAAGGAGCACGTTAATGCCTAATCCAAAACGTAGACATACCAGAGCACGAAGAGATTCGCGCCGGGCCCAGAACTGGAAACTGGAAGTCGCCTCTATTTCCAAGTGTCCGAACTGCGGCGAGATGAGAAGGCCCCACCAGGTTTGCGCCAAATGCGGCTACTATAAGGATAAAGTGGTCGTTGCCATTAAGGCGAAAAAAGACGAAGCCGGTAAGGCCGAGTCCTGATCCGGCCAGGCCGCCTCATCAAAATGAGAATTGTAGCGGTTGATGTTTTGGGCGGTGATTTCGGCGCGGAACCTAATGTTAAAGGTGCCGTGCGCGCTGTGCGGGAGAACCCTGAAATCAGGGTGCTTCTGGTAGGCGATCAAGAAATTATCCGTTCGCAACTTGCGCAGTACGATCTTGACGGCATAGAAAACAGGCTTGAAACAGTTCACACCTCACAGGTGATTGAAATGGAGGATGAGCCTGTTTCCGCATGCCGGGAAAAACCGGACTCCGGCATAGTCAAATGCGCGGAATTGGTTAAAGCCGGTTTGGCGGACGCTTTTCTTTCGGCAGGCAATTCGGGCGCGGTTATGGTGGCCTCGTTTCTGAAGCTGGGCCGGCTGAAAGGAGTGTCTCGTCCCGCCATAGCTACAGCGCTGCCCACCCTTAAAGGGTATACCATCGTGCTTGACGCGGGCGCGAACGCGGAATGCAAACCGCACCAGTTGGTGGAATTCGCGGTTATGGGCGCGGAATACGCCCGCGCGGTGCTTAACAAAACAAACCCGACCATCGGAATCATTTCCATGGGCGAGGAAGAAACAAAGGGCAACACGCTGGTCAAAGAAACTATTCCCCTGCTAAAGAAAAGCGGACTGAATTACGTGGGTCCCATTGAAGGCAGGGATATTCCTTATGGAAAGGTGGACGTCGCGGTGTGCGACGGCTTCACCGGCAATGTGGTGCTGAAAGTGTGCGAGGGGCTGAGCAAGGCTTTATTCACGCTTTTAAAACAGCAAATGGCGGGAAAACCCGTCGCGGCCATCGGACTGACCATGGCAAAATCAGCTTTCAAAAAACTTAAGGCAAAAACGGATCCGGACCATGTCGGAGGCGCGCCTCTGCTGGGCGTTAACGGAAATGTGATAATCGCGCACGGCAGTTCCAGCGATTTTGCCATCTATAACGCCATCAAAACGGCTGTCGCGCTGGCGGACAACAAAGCCGGCGAAGGCATAACCGCCGCTCTCGCAAAAATTGAACAGCTGGCGGCGGCGGAACCCAAATGAAACAGCTTGAAGGCAAAATAGCGGCAATAACAGGCGGCACGCGCGGGATAGGACTCGCGGTGGCGGAACTGTTCGCGCGGGAAGGCGCGGCTGTCGCCCTCTGCTCGACCTCGGAAGAAAAAGCGAAGGAAACCGCAGCCCGCATCGCCGCACAGTACGGCGTGCAGACGCTGGGCGTAAAAGCCGACGTGTCTCTTTCCGCGGACTGCGAGAACTTCGAACAGGCGGTTTCTTCGACCCTGGGCGTGGCGGATATCCTGGTGAACAACGCCGGAATCGCGCGAGACAATCTCACCCTGCGCATGAAGGAAGAGGACTGGGACGCCGTGATAGACGCCAACCTCAAAGGCGCTTTCCTCATGACAAAAGCTTTTGTCCGGCCCATGCTCAAAAAGCGCGCCGGACGGATAATCAACATGGCGTCGGTAGTGGGCCAGACCGGCAACGCGGGCCAGCCTAATTATTGCGCGGCAAAAAGCGGAATAATCGGGCTGACGAAATCGCACGCGCGGGAATTCGCGCCGCGCGGAATATGCGTGAACGCGATAGCGCCCGGTTTCGTAGAAACCGACATGACCGCGCAGCTGAGCGCGGAAACACGCGAAAAGGTCCTGGAATCCATTCCGTTAAGAAGGTTCGCCACCGCGCAGGACATCGCGCTGGCGGCGCTGTTTTTGTCCGGAGAAGGCAGTTCGTATATCACGGGCCAGGTGCTGGGCGTTAACGGCGGAATGTACATATAGTGTTGCGCGAAAGCGCTAAAATATATTATTATAAATAATAATAAAAGAAGCGGAAGTCTGTTGGAAATATTTTTAGGAGGCTATAATAATGGCAGAGAATATCGCAGAAAGAGTAAAAAACATCATCGTTGAACAGCTCGGCGTGGACGCGGCTGAAGTGACGGAAGGCGCGCAGTTCGTGAACGATCTGGGCGCGGACTCGTTGGACACCGTTGAGCTCATTATGGCTCTTGAAGAGGAATTTGACATCGAAATCCCCGACGATAAAGCCGAAAAAATAAAAACCGTCGGCGAAGCCACCGAATATATCAAGCAGGCGGTCGGCTAAGCTTGCTAGCGGAATGCCGGCACTTGAAGAAATAATCGGGTACGCTTTTAAAAATCCCGACATACTGAAAGAAGCCCTGACACACAGTTCATACGCCTCGGAACATAAGCTGTCGGCCTACAATGAAAGGCTGGAATTTCTTGGCGATGCGGTGGCAGGGCTTGTTACAGCGCACTACCTTTATTCCACCGACCAGAGCGGGAACGAGGGGAAACTGGCGAAGCTGAAAAGCAAGCTTGTTTCCCGTCGTTTTTTTGCGATCTGGGCGCGGGAAATAAAACTCGGCAACCATCTGCACCTGGGCCAGGGCGAACTCGCCACCGGCGGCAGGGACCGGGACAGCATTTTATCAAACGCCATGGAAGCCGTGGTAGGCGCGGTTTTTCTTGACGGCGGTTACGCTCAGGCGGAAAAACTGGTTAAGGAAAGGCTGGCTCTGCAGACGCTGGACGTGCTGGAGGAAGATTACAAGAGCGACCTCCAGGAATCCGTCCAGAAGAAGTATAAGATACCGCCTTCCTACGATATCGTTTCAACCGTGGGTCCGGAACACAGCAAAATCTTCACCGTGGAAGTGAAGGTGAAGAACAAGGTGCTGGGCCGCGGCAAAGGGAAGAACAAAAAACAGGCTGAACAGGACGCGGCTAAAGCCGCGCTTGACAGATTGGGGAACACAGACAGCTCGGACTCATAGCTAGCCGTGGGGGCTCATGGAATATTTTGAAATCACAGAAACAGGCCAGGCCGTAGTGGCTCTGGCGAAAGAAATAGCGGAAATGAAAATCAAACCGGTGCGCGCCAAATACGACCGGAGCGGGGAAATGCCCTGGGAAATCGTGGATGAACTGCGCAAAGCCGATTTATACGGGCTGTATTACCCCGAGGAAGCCGGCGGCATGGGCGGCGGGCTTACGGAACTCGCGCTCGCCGTGGAAGAACTTTCAAAAGCCTGCGGGGGCATAGCTCTGGCTCTGGCCGCAAGCGCGCTGGGCTCGATGCCGATGGTGCTCTGCGCCACGCCCGAACAACGCCAGCGCTGGCTGGGCGACATAGTGTCAGGCAAAAAACTTTGCGCCTTCGCGCTGACGGAAGCAGAAGCAGGTTCGGACGCCACCTCGCTAAAAACCACAGCGGTGAAAGACGGCGATTTTTATATCGTCAACGGTTCAAAATGCTTTATTTCAGGCGGAGAAGCGGCTGATATTTACACCGTTGCCGTTTCCACCAATCCCGCGCGCGGCCCGCGCGGCATCAGCCTGCTGGTAATTGAAAAAGGGACGCCGGGCTTCACCTTCGGCAAGAAGGAAGACAAACTGGGCATTCGCGCCAATCCCACCTATTCCCTGATTTTTAACAACGTCCGGGTACCGAAAGAAAATCTCATCGGCTCCGAAGGGCGCGGCCTGCTCATCGTGCAGGAAACGCTGGATTATTCAAGGCCGGGAGTGGCGGCCCAGGCGCTGGGCATAGCGCAGGGCGCCATGGATGAAACCATTCCCTATCTGCGGACGAGAACGCAGTTCGGGCACCCCGTGTCCTCATTTCAGGCGATACAGCACAAACTGGCCGACCTGTCCGCAAAAATCGCCGCGGGGCGGGCGCTGGTTTACCAACTGTCGAAAGCCATGGACAAGGAATTCGTGCCGGCTTTCAAAAACGCCGTGCTCAACGGTACTACCGTGCATGACGAGCTCAAAAAACTGAATACCCGCCGCTGGACGAAATATTCGTCCATGGCGAAACTGTTCTGCTCAGACACGGCGATGGAAGTCACCAGCGAATGCCTCAATCTCTGCGGAGGCATAGGCTACATGACGGATTTCCCCGTGGAAAAATTCATGCGGGACGCGAAAATAACGCAGATTTACGAGGGCACCAACCACATTCAGCGCAACGAAATAGCGTCCGCCCTTATTAAGGAATACGCCGCTTAGGCGTTTTAGAGGAAAAATAATATGCATATACTGACTTGCGTGAAGCAGACCCCGGCCTCGGATTCCATAAAAGTGGATCCCGAAACAGGCTGTCTGGTCAGAAGCGGTGTTGAATCCGCCATGAACCCGTTTGACGAGTTCGCGCTCGAAGAAGCGGTGCGGACCAAGGAAAAACTGCCCGGCTCTACGGTAAGTTCTCTGACGATGGGGCCTCCCCAGGCGGAAGCGGTGCTGCGCGAAGCCGTGGCCCGGGGCAGCGACAACTGCTTCCAGCTGACGGACCGCGCGCTCGCCGGCTCCGACACCTGGGCCACCAGTTACGCGCTTGCCCAGGCGATAAAATACATTTCAAAAACGCAGGGCGAAATAAAACTCGTGCTTTGCGGAAAACAGACCAACGATTCCGACACGGGCCACATCGGCCCCCAGATATCCTCCTGGCTGGGCTGGCCGAACGCCGCGTTCGTGAGAAAGATTGAAGCGGTGACCGAAGATTCCATCCGCGTGGAACGGCTTATGGAAGACGGGTTCGACGTGGTGGAAATACCGCTGCCCGCCGTCATAAGCGTTATAAAGGAAATAAACAATCCGCGCATCGCTTCGCTCAAAGGCCGCCTGGCGGCGAAGAAAGCCAAAATCACGCCGCTGACAGCGAGTGAAATAGGCTGCATACCGGAAAAAACCGGCATGAAAGGCTCGCCCACATCCGTGGTGCGCACCTACACGCCCGATTTGAAAACAAACAGCGTCAGAATAGAAGGCGCCACGCCCGCGGAACAGGCGAAAAACATGATCGGCGAGCTTAAAACGCGCCAGCTTATATAAGGTGTCCCATGAGAACAGACGAAACAACGAAAAAAGATTATAAGGGCATATGGATTTACGCGGAAGTGATGCACGGAAAACTTGTCTCTACCGCGTATGAACTGCTTTTCGGGGCCCGCAAACTCGCCCAGGACCTGCCGACGGAAATTTCCGCCGTGCTTATGGGGTCGGACGTCGCGAAATACGCCGACGAGCTGATCGCCCGCGGCGCGGACAAGGTCTACATCATAGAAGACCCCGCGCTTGAAAATTTCGTTGACGACATTTACACCAAAGCCCTGGCTGACCTGATCAGAACCCACAAGCCGGATAAAATGATAATTCCCGCCAGCACCATAGGCAGATCGCTCGCGGCGAAGGTCGCCATCGAGGTGGAAACCGGCCTGACGGCGGACGCCACGGATATTGTAATCCATAAAGAAACCGGCCTTATGCACGCCACGCGCCCCACCTTCGGCGGCAATCTGATGGCCACCATCGTGTGCAAGAACCACCGGCCCGAAATGGTGAGCCTGCGCCCGCTGACCTATCCCAAAGCGGAACGAACGGAAGGGCGCAAAGGCGAAAAAATACGCTTCTCTTTCGATTCGGCGAAATACACTTCAAAAGCCGTTTTCAGGGAATTTGTTAAAGAGCTGTCCGACGATATTGATATCGGCAGCGCGGAAGTTATCGTGGCGGGCGGACGCGGGCTGGGCGGCGGGGAAAGCTTTAAACTGCTCAAAGACCTGGCGCAAACCATGGGCGGCGCGGTGGGCGCCTCGCGCGCGGCTGTTGACGCCGGCTGGATAACCTTCCGCCACCAGATAGGTTTGACGGGCAAAACTGTCAAGCCGAAACTTTATATCGCCGCCGGAATTTCAGGCCAGGTCCAGCATATGGCCGGAATCAATTCCTCGGATATCATCGTGGCGATAAACAAAGACCCCGAAGCTCCGATCATGAAGCAGGCCGATTACGCCATCACGGGCGACCTGTTCGAAGTTATCCCGGCCCTGATCGAGGAATACAACAAGCACAGGAAATCCTAGGTTTCTCGACGTAAAATATTTTCAAAAAAGAAAATATTTGCTAATATATCTGTACCTGCCACCGTAGCTCAGAGGTAGAGCGGACGTTTCATAAGCGTCATGTCGGAAGTTCGAGTCTTCCCGGTGGCAGGTATTTTTTTGCCCAAAAATCCGCGCTTTCACGCAAATCTTTTCATATACTATGGTTAGTGGCAGATTAAAGGGGGGTTAACAATGAAAATTGCAAAACTGCTGGCGGTTGTTTTTACGGTCTGCGCGTGCGCCGCAACCGTTTCAGCCGGGACATGGTCAAAAGCGCTCTATGGCAACAAGCCGAAAACTTATGACTCCGCGAGCCTTAAGAAAATGCATGAAACGCGGCAGGCCCAGATAAGCATACTGCAGGCCATTCCGTCTGACAAAGATATAGCGATAGCGCCGGCCATTCAAGACGCGGTTGCATTATTGCAAGACGAACTCAAACAGATAGAGAACGCCTTCAAGCGCAACGCCAAAGAAGAAAAATTCACCATCCCGTCGCTTGAGCAGGCTACGCTTTTCCACGAGAAAATTGACCAGTGCGACGAGCGGATAAAAACAGGCAAACTGCTGATAACGCAAAAAGCTAAAGAATATGCCAAGGAAACGGATACGGCTAAAGCGGAAAAGCTGCTTATGGAAATAAATTCCCTGTCCGCCATTCTCGTGTCAATTGAAAATGAAAAAACCGACTGGGAATCCAGACTGTAATTTTTTTGCGCCAGCATAAAAGCTCACCACTCATGCGGGGCGTGCTTTTTATATCAGCCCGCGCCGGCAGTGAACCGCTGTTGCGTGAATTAGCCGACAGATTGTCCATAATTCTTTATGAAAAAACTTTGTTATCTGCTGCTATGTCTTCTTGCCGGTTGCGGATATTCCGGCAACGACAACATCCCCGCTGCAAAAAGCGGCGGGGGCAGGGCTTCTTCCGGCCTGACAATTGACGAACCTGTTCCGCCTCCGGACTCGCCAATGAAACCTGAATACGCGCAGGCAATTAAATTGTCCGAACCGATGGAAACCGCTTTGCGAAAATATGACCCGGACTTTGTGTTATGGACCTTGGAAGACTATCAAAAAGAGCGCATCGAGCACTATCCCTATGCGGCAAATTCCCTGCCTTATGCCGTGAAAGGCGATTTCAACGGAGACGGCATTACGGATATCACCCTTTCGGGACATAACATGGCCGGTAATTCAATTGTGGCATTATTCTCTCGTTCTGATAGCGAATACTATGCGGTTAAAGTAGAACGCGACCATATTTATGAATGGGTACAGAAGCAAGGCAAAGCAATACCGTACACACCAACAGAATTACTAGTCCTTAAGCCAAAAGGCATGAAATTTGCATTCAGCGACATGGGCGATGAGGATGATGAACCGTTGCAATTTGACGGATTTAAGGTAAGAGAACTAGGCCAATTAGTATCGGATGAAGAGGACCCGAAGTATTTGTCTTTCAAATGGTATTCAAACAATATCGCTCATATCTATGTTTGGAATCCAAAGGATAATAGCTTTTCATATGCGATGAATGAGTGTGAAGTGCACAGGATGCATGAACCAGACTGTTTCTGATGAAAAACTTTGCCATACCACCGCTCTGCTAATCCGCATTTATAAGCAATCCATGAAGCCAATACTTTTCATTTATTCGCGCCATTGCGCGAAGGGCCTTGTTCACGCAATGGAAACATTACTATAATTATAATAGTAATATTTGCGCGGATACCCAAATGCCTTTCATTATAACTTTCGCAATTTTCATAGCCTGCGCTGCCGCGGCGGCTTCTCTTTTTATAGCCGCGCAACTGTTTTTGGTAAAAACAGAAAAAATCCCGGCACCCTCCGCTAAAACTGCCGCGAAAATAGCGCTCCCTCCGGAAATTTTTCCGCAGGCGCTAGTCTTCATGCTTTTGACAGCCGGGCTGGTTCCGCTGGCGTTGTGGGCATTGTCCGCCAGAATAGCGGGCGCACCCGGGCTGTGGTTTTCGCTGGCATACACCGCCGTTCTTTCCTTCGCGGCGTGGCTGGCGCTAAAGAATTTTTCAGTACCGAAGGCTGCCAAGCCTTCGGAACAGGATTTTACAGGAGAGTAACATGGCTTTTTGGAAAGAAGAACAACCCTCGCAGCAAGTCCCCAGCGTCACACCGCCGGCACCGGCTTCCCAGCCGTCCATGGCACCCTCGCCGGAAGAAAACACCGGACCGTCCTTTGAGGAACGCTTTAACCAGCTGATGAAAAACGCCGCGCGCACTCCGGCGATTGATCTGGCCATACAGATAAGCGACCTTATCATGGAACAGGCCGTGCAGGAACGGGCAAGCGACGTGCATCTCGAATACCAGGGAACCGCGCTCCGCGTCCGCTTCCGTATTGACGGCACTTTGCAGGATGTCGCCAACATCACCAGCAACGACAAGTTGCCCATCAGCCAGCGCATTCGCGTGCTGGCTGGATTCGACCCGGAAAGCGCGGCTAAATTCCAGATGGAGGAAGGCCGTTTCCAGAAAATCATCGCCGGGCGGCGCATCCAGTTGCGCGTATCCACCTTCCCCACGGTGAACGGCGAAAAGCTGGTGCTGCGCATTCTTGACCGCACGCAGATGGGCCTTGATATTGACCAGCTCGGCATGACCAAAGAGGATATGGACACGCTCAACCGCGTGGCCAACAACCCTTACGGAATTTTCTATGTCACCGGAGCGACCGGCTCGGGAAAAACAACGACGCTGTACGCGCTTTTGAAATTAAGAAACACGCCCATGGTAAACATCATCTCCCTGGAAGACCCGGTGGAATACAGGCTTGAGGGGATAAACCAGGCGCAGATAAGCTCAAAAACCGGGTTCGGCTGGAAAGAAGGGCTGATGACCGTCCTGCGCCAGGACCCAGACATCGTGATGGTCGGCGAGATACGCGACAATTCGTCTGCCGAAATCACCATGCGTGCCGCCCTGACCGGACACCTGATCTTCACCACCATGCACACGATAAGCGCGCCGGGCGTTGTGGAGCGGCTGTTTGAAATGGGCACGCCGCACTATCTGATCGCCTCGTCCATGCTGGGCGGCATGTCGCAAAGGCTGGTGCGCCGGATATGCCCGCACTGCGCGCAAAACGCGGCCCCGCCTTCGGAACAGGCGGTGAACGAATTCGTGGAGGGGATTGATCCGGTGGAAGCTAAATTGATCAAGGAAATAATATTCCGCCCCGGCGCCACGTTCAAGCTGGAAAAAGGCTGTCCCAAATGCCGCAACACCGGCTATCTGGGCAGAACGGGAATTTTTGAAATCATGATAATGAACGAGGAACTAAGGAAAAAGGTTCTCGAACATTCGCCCACCGACGACCTCAAACGCGTGGCGGTGCAAAGCGGCATGAAAACGCTTCTGATGGACGGCATATACAAAGCCTCCTGCGGAGTCACCACTATCGGGGAAGTATTGCGCGTAACCGCGACCATGAGCTGACCCCTGCGCTGTTTAAGACCCTGCCATACGGAGAAGGGCCTGTGAATTACATAAACGTTAGAAACGGTATCAACTGCGCGATCGCCGCGGCGATTATCGCCGTTGCCTGGTTTATAGGCGGCTTGGATAAATACGCGTTTTTCCTGCCGCACGGAAACATTGCCGGCGCGGTTTGCAAATCGTTTATCCTGCTGGCCACGGTTTGCGCCATGGCGGTTTTAATGTATCCGTGGCAAAACTACCTTAACTCAAAATTCGGCGGGGCCTCCGCGCCGGACGGTTTCATGGGCCTGCCCAAACTGCTGTGGCAAAACCTGCGAAACACAGACGGAACTTTTTCCGCCGCGCCCGCCGCCGTGTTTTGCGCCGCGGTTTGCGGTTTCGGCTTCGTGCCTTTTGAAGCGAACGGCGCGCTTTTTAAAACTGAAAGCGGCATTGTATACCTTCTCTGCTGCGCCGTTTTGGCCAACGCGGCGTTCGCGGCGGCGGAACTGGCGCGAGGGACGAAAAACTCGGTGCAGGACGGAATGAACAGGCTTTACCTGAGCATACTGCTGGGCATTCCGCTTTTTCTGGCGGCGCTCAGTTTCGCCATGTTCGGCAATTCCCTTTCCGCCGAAAGCTTTATCGCCGCACAGCAGACCGCGCGGCTCGGCGGCTTCGTGCCGGGCTGGTTTATTTTCGAACCGGTGGCGGGCCAGGCGGCATTTCTGGTGTTCTGCGCGGGCACGCTGGCTTTTTTAAATTTCGGCCCCTTCAAGTCAAAAGGCAATCCGGACGCGGAGTTTTCAGGCGCGCAAAAAGCGCTTGTTACGCTGTCTTTTTATATCAGGCTGGTTCTTTTCTCCGCGCTCATCGCGCTGTTCTTTCTCGGCGCGGGCAACGCGCCGTGGGAAAAACTGTCTTTTATCCCGCAGTGGTTCTGGCTGGGCGTTAAAATTTTCGCCGCGGCGGCTCTGCTGGTGTGGGCCGATAATCATTTTTCCGCGATGGAAAGGACCCGCGTGTTCAGTTTCACGGTTAAAACGCTTCTGCCGCTTGCCGCGTTAAGCCTACTCGCCGAAGGAGCGCTCCTATGCCTGAGGTAATGTTTTACGTTCTGGCCTTCGGCTGCGCCGTTTCGGCCCTTGCCGTGATATTCGCGCGCAGGCTGGCCGTTGCCGCCGCGGCGTTCGCCGTTACAGCCTTTTTCGTTTCCGCGCTGCTTGAGCTGAGTGGGTTTTCCACCGTTGCCGGTCTTGTTCTGTTTTTGGGGGGAGTGACAGCGGGAACGGTTCTTCTCTGGTCGCGGAAACTGGAAACAAAGGTCTCCGGCAGAAACAGCAACGAAACCCGGCTAGCGGCTTTAGCCGTATGCTCGGTGACGCTGTACGCGCTGATTTCCATAATTTCGGAAGGTCCGCTAAACGCCGCGCAGAACCAGCCGTTTGCAGACGCCGCGGCGGATATTATTGTGAAATACCGTGCGGCGGCGATGGCCTCGGGATTAACTCTTTTCGCGGCAGCCGCGGGCTGTATCGCCCTTTTAAAAAAACCGGAGGGAAAAGCGTGACGCCGTTTAATTGCCTGGCTCTGGCTGTTTTTCTGTTCTGCGCGGGTTTGTTCGGCGCGGTAACGCGCACAGACGCGCCCCGGACCCTGCTTGCGCTGGGCGTAATGCTGTGCGGCTGCTGGCTTGCGCTGGCGGCTTTGGGCGGCACATTCGCCTCGGGCCTTATTCTTCTGTCCATACCGGCGTTCTGCGCGCTGGGCGCGCTTATGCTCGCAAATTCCGGCGCGTCCGCGCCGCGCGCGAAAAGGAAAACACATGATTGAACCTATTTTTTGGCTGCCTGTCGTTTTTATCGGCTCGGGACTGCTGATGCTGCTGGCCGGACGGAAAATGCCCCTGTACGGAATCCCGATAGGAATATTCGCCTCGCTATACGCGTTCGGCCTTTCCACCGGACTTTTCAAAATGACCTCGCAGGGGAGCATAACCATCCCCGTCATGGAAAACCTCGCCTGGTTTTCGGTCCCATTTTTCAGCTCTATTTTCTCGGTGCGCATTGACGGGCTGTCCATGGTCACACTGTTCGCCGCCACGGCGGCGGGCCTCGCCGCGCACATTTTCTCGGCTGGCTATATAGTCAAGGACCGCAATATCCAGCGCTACTTCGTGCGCCTGTCTTTCCTGATGGGCGGCATAACCGGCGTAATACTGGCGGACAACCTGCTAATCCTGCTGCTGTTTTGGGAGATAACCGCGCTGGCGGCGACCGGCCTGATCGCCTTCCGTTTCCAGAGAACGGAAAACACCTCCTCGGCCAGCTATTTTTTTACGCTCTCGCAAATCGGGAGCGCGGTCCTGCTTGCAGCGCTGGTGTATATTTTCGCCAAAACCGGCACGGTGAGCCTTGACCAGCTGAGGAATCTGCTTAAAATGAATTTCCTGGACGGTAAAACTATAATCACCGTTTCGGCCCTGATAGGCGCGGCAGCGCTCATTAAAGCTTCGCAGCTGCCGTTTACGTCCAAAACGGCGCAGACGGCAATGGCGACAGCTCCCTCCGCGGCGGTAATAACGGCGGTGTCGGCTCCGCTGGCGGTTTACCTGCTGGTCCGTTTTTATCCGTTTTTCGAGGCGGCGCCGGCGGTTTCCGCCGCCATTGTCTGGATAGGCGCGCTCAGCGCGCTGACAGCGGCTTTCTGCGCGTGGGGCTCCTCTGACATCATGCGCGCGCTGGCCTACGCCATGATTTCGGAACTGGGGCTTGCCGTGTCCTGCGCCGGAACGAACGGTGCGTATCCGGCGGCCTTCCACGCCTTCTGCCTGGCTTTTTACGGAAGCCTTCTGATATTCGCGGGCGGAGTGATAATATCCGGCAAAAAACGCCGGAGTCTCAACGAGATGGGCGGCTTGCGTTACGCCATGCCGGTGACCTATCTGGTTTTCATCGCGGCGGGCGCGTCGCTTGCCGGCATACCGCCTTTCACGGGCTTTTACTCGAAAGGGCTGATGCTTTCCGCGTTCTGGCAGTCCCCGTCCGGCGTGCTGCCGGTTATCATATTGACTTACATAATGGGCGGCCTGTACACCGGCAGGATTTTCCTGAAAGCTTTCCACGGCGAACGGGGACAGTATACGCAGAACCTGACGGTGGATGAAGGCTCATCCTCGACAAAAGGCGTAATGATTTTCCTCGCCGCCGCCTGCGCCGTCATAGGCTGGACGCTGACGCACAACCGCATTTTTTCGTCCATAACCGCGCTGGCGGACAACACCGGCTCGTTCTCCGTGGAGGGAAAAGCCATCGCCTTTTCCTGCGGCGCGGCGGGCTTTGCTCTTGCGCTTCTTGTTTTCTTCGAGAAACCGGCCGGGCTCTGGAAATACCTTAAAAAACTTTCCTGGCCCGCAAAAGCCGCGGAAAACGATTTCGGTTTCGAGTTCCTTATCCGCCGGGCCGGAAAAGCGGGCGGCATGGCCGTTACCGCTTTTGACCACACCGAACGCGCCATAGACGGTTCGCTTTCCTTTATCCTCTCCAAACTGCCGAAAGGCGGCACCCCGGACACCAACACCGCGACCAAGGCGATACTGACAGCCTCGTTCATAATTTCCCTTTTCGTGCTGTTCGTGGCGCTGGGCTGAAGCATGAACATTCTGACCGCGATCGCGTTTACCCCGCTGGCAGGAACACTGGTGCTGTTCTTCTTTCCGCGCCGGTCGGTTTTTGCGGCGCGCATAACCGCCCTGGCGGCAAGCGGACTGGCCGCCACGCTGGCGGCGGCCGCGCTGTTCCTGTTTTCCGCGCAGGACGGCGGCTTCCAATTCGCGGAGCAGTTCCACTTCATCGGAATGAAGTCCTCTTTTCTTGTCGCGTCCGACGGGTTGGGCGTGCTTGCGCTCGCGCTGGTCAACGCCATCGCGTTCCTCTCGGCGCTTTTCCCTTTCGACCCGGAAGACCGGAGAAAGGAATACTATTTCTGGCTGCTGTTTTCGCAGGCTATGTTCACCGGGATAATCGTGTCCGGCGACCTGCTGTCTTTCTCCGGATTCTGGTTCCTGTCCGTGCTGCCGGTTTACTTTCTCACCTCGCTGTGCGCCGAACGCGCTGCGCTGCGCTATTTTCTGCCGCAGTTCGCCGGGGCGGTGCTTATGCTCGCCGCCGTGACGGCGGTTCAGCTGCAGGCCGGAAAAGGAGGTCTGGTCATAGCCGAAACGGCCTCCGGCTTCAAACTCTGGGCCGTGGGGTTTATGGTCCTGTCCATAATCATCAGGATTCCCGTTTTCCCGTTCAATCTGTGGATGAAGGATTTTTACATGCAGACGCCGGGCCACCTGTCCGCGCTGATAGCCGGTTCCTCGGCGGTCACAAGCCTTTACGCCGCGCAAAAACTTCTTATCCCGATAATGAAATCGGGGGTCGCCGAGTTCGCGCCCGGTGTCATGATTCTGGCGGCGTTCAGCGCGCTGTATGCCGCGGTAATGATCCTGCCGCAAAAAAACCTTAAAA
>JBAYFS010000029.1:0-17524 GCA_041667045.1 Elusimicrobiaceae bacterium
GGAATACCGCAATCCTTATTATAAACGCGGCCTGGCGCTGTCCGGCATTTCACTGGCGTTTATAATCGGCGGGGCGCTGTTCATGCGCCGGAAGGAACGCCGGGACCGCGCAGAAAAACGGCAGTAAAACCGCGCCCTCCCCGCTTGCATATGCACACAGCGGTTCAAATTATGTTTTCTATTTCCTGCGGGTTGAAATATCCACCCACACCGCGATAAGCAGTATAAGGCCCTTAACAACGTACTGGTAGGTTATGTCCAGATTCATAAGGCTCATGCCGTTATCAAGGCTGGACATGATGAGCGCGCCTATCAGCGCACCCACAATGGTGCCTTCCCCTCCCATCAGGCTGGTGCCGCCGATCACGCAGGCCGCTATGGCGTCCAGCTCCATATTCACGCCAGCGGAAGTGGTGGCGGCGTTAAGGCGCGCGGTCATAACCGTGCCCGCCACGGCGGTGATTACGCCGGAAAGCATAAACATCTTCATCAGTGTGCGGTCAATATTTATGCCGGACAGCTTCGCCGCTTCGGCGTTGCCGCCTATCGCGTAGAGCCTGCGCCCGAACACCGTGCGCTGCGCCATGAAACCGAACGCGAGAGCCAGCGCAAGCAGAAGAAGCACGGCGTAAGGTATGCCCTGATTGAAAATCATAATTGAAAAAGCCGCCGCGAGAACAACCGCCTGCACGGAAAGTTTAAGCGTTTCCGCCGACAGCGGAAGCACGGGGAAACCGTATGCCATGCGGCGTTTGCGCATTCTCAGCTGGACTGCGACAAAACCCAGCACGCACAGCGCCGCTATAAGCCCGCTGAAAAACGGCGAAACGTAATTAGTGCCTATCGCCTTGAAACTGTCGCGCAGAGGGCTTATTGTTGCGCCGCCCGTCACGCCCAGAATCGCTCCGCGGAAGGCCAGCATGCTGGCCAGCGTTACGATAAACGCCGGCACTTTCCGGTACGCCACCCAGAAGCCGTGCCAGGCTCCTATCAAAAGGCCGGCGGCCAGCGCCGCCAGCACGGAAGGAACGGTGCCCCAGCCGTAATTCACCTGCAAAACAGCCGCCACCGCGCCGGCGAATCCGGCCACGGCGCCGACAGACAAATCAATATTGCCGGTAACGATTATCAGCGTCATGCCGCAGGCCACTATGCCCACCGTCACCGTCTGCAAAAACAGGTTGGAAATATTTCTGGGCGAGAGGAACACCCCGTCGGTGAACAGGGTCAGCGCCACCCAGATAAGCACCAGCGCCATAACCATGGTGTACTGGCGTATGTTTTTATGAAAACCTTCTCTTATGTGTTCATACAGCGTCATCGTTATCTCCTGAAAATCAGGCGGCTTTAAGTTTTACGCCGTAGCGTAGCGCATTATATTTTCCTGCGAGGCCGCCGCACCGGAGACCTCTCCGCTTATGCGGCCCGCGCGCATGACAAACACGCGGTCGCACATGCCCAGCACTTCCGGCAGTTCCGAGGAAATGAGAAGCACCGCCACGCCTTTTTCGGCGAGCCGGTTTATGATTCCGTAAATTTCCACCTTGGCGCCCACGTCTATGCCGCGGGTGGGTTCGTCTAAAATAAGCACTTTGGGCAGGATCATCAGGCATTTTGAAAGCACTATTTTCTGCTGGTTACCGCCGCTCAGATTCCCGGCCTTCTGCTCGAGTCCGGGGGTTTTTATGGCCATTTCCCGGACATACTTTTCCGCCGCGGACACTTCCGCGTTTTCATTCACCACGCCGAAGGACGCCAAAGCGTCCAGAGAAGAAAGCGTTATATTTGATTTCACATCGTGTATCAGCACAAGTCCCCAGCGCTTGCGGTCTTCCGACGCCAGCGCCACGCCCGCCTTGATAAGCGCTTTGGGCGTAAACCGCGGCACCTGTTTCCCGTCCACAACAAGCTCGCCGGATTCTTTGCGCCCCCACACGCCGAACAGGCTCATGGCCAGTTCCGTGCGGCCCGCGCCGACCAGACCGGCCAGCCCCGCGATTTCCCCTTTCCTAACAGAAAAATTTATATTTTTCAGCTTCATGCCGTAAGCGGCGTCCGAGGCGGACCAGTTTTTAACGTCCAGCACGGCGGGGCCGAACTCATGCCGGCGGGAAGGAAAAATGTCTTTCACTTCGCGGCCCACCATCTTGGCGATAAGCCCGGCTTCGTTCAAGTCGTCTTTGCCGAAAGTGCCTGCAGTTTTTCCGTCCCGGAGGACGGTGATCCTATCCGCAATCCGGAATATCTCCTTAAGCCGGTGCGAAATATAAACGCAGGTGACTCCCCTGCCGCGCAGTTCTTTTATCAGGGAAAGCAGTTTTTCCGCCTCACCTTCGCTCAGCGCGGCGGTGGGCTCGTCCAAAACAAGGATTTTCGCGTCTTTAGACAGCGCCTTCGCAATTTCCACCAGCTGCTGCTGGCCCACGCCCAGGCTGGAAACCTTCGTGTCCGGATTAATGTCCAGCCCCACCAGTTTCAGCGCGGCGGCCGCTTTTTCCGCGGCGGCAGGCCAATCAATCACGCCGTTTTTGTGGATTTCGTCACCCAGCATTATATTTTCGCACACGCTCAGCTGGCGCACCAGCGCAAGTTCCTGATAAATTATGACGACACCTGCACGCTCGCTGTCCCGCACAGAGGAGAAGCGTCGTTCCTCTCCGTTTATTTTGATTTCACCCTTGTAGGAACCGTGCGCATACACGCCGCTGAGCACTTTCATCAGGGTGGACTTGCCGGCGCCGTTCTCGCCCACAAGCGCATGCACTTCGCCCGCCGCGGCGGAGAACGTGACCCCGTCCAGCGCGCGGACGCCGGGGAATTCCTTAACAATATTCTGCATTTCCAGAATGTATCGGTTCATGCGTTCTCTCAACTGTACTTGCGGTATACCTGCGCGCGCGATAAATAACCGCTGTTTATAAGCAAATCGTCTATATTGGTTTTATCCACGGCTATGGGTTCCAGCAGATTGGCAGGCACGTCCATAAGCCCGTTGGGCACCTTGGCGTTCGTGGCTGGCGCACTTTTGCGCGCCAGCTTTTCCGCCGCGGACATGGCGGCGGTGGCAAGCTTTCGGGTGTCTTTAAAAACGGTCATGAACTGGGTGCCCTCCACAATGCGCATGGCGGCGGAAAGCTCGGCGTCCTGCCCTGTTACCGGTACTTTCCCCGCCAGGCCCTGCGCGGCAAGCGCCTGTATGGCGCCGCCGGCGGTGCCGTCGTTCGGCGCGAGGATGCCGTCAATTTTATTCGCGGCGGACGTAAGCGCGTTCTCCACCAGCTTCATGGCCTCAGACGGCTGCCAGTCCCGCACAGGCTGGTCCATCACGATTTGAATGTCCCCCTTGGCGGCAAGCGGGCCTATTATATTCATCGCGCCCTTGTGAAACAGTTTCGCGTTGTTGTCCGTCGGCGCGCCCGCAAGCACTATATATTTGCCCTTGGGCACAAGCCTGGTCAGATATCGCGCCTGGATCTCGCCCACTTTTTCATTATCAAAAGAAATATACAAATCAACCGCGGCATTGGTTATCAGCCGATCATACGAAATTACCGGTATGCCGGCGCGATGCGCTTTTTCCACTATAACCGAGGCGGCTGGCGCGTCGTGCGGAGCCAGGATCAGGACATCTATGCCCTGCGCGATAAGATTTTCGCACTGGGCCAGCTGGCGCGCGGCGTCGTTATCTGATATCTGGAGTTTTATATCAATCCCGCGCGCGGCGTCTTTGCGGAACTGCTCCACATCGCGCACCCAACGCTCCTCGCGCTGGGTGGGAATGGAAATACCGACGGTTATCCTGCCGCCGGCGTCGCGCGCGCACGCGCTCAAGAATACCGCCGGCGCTATTACGCAGAGAAGGAGGAAACGACCGAGAAATTTCATATTACTGGTATTGTATAAAAAAGCCGAGTCATTATAATGACTCGGCTTTTTTGTTGCAAATTAACGCCGTGCAATTACTTGTGGTATGGTTTGCCGTCGCAAATCCAGTCGCGGTTAGCTTCGAAATTAAACGCGATGTTCTTTATGTCGCGTTTAAGAAAGATAAAGTGTTTGTCGTTAAAACCATATTTTTCCATTGAGGCATTCACCTCAGTCCATAATTTTTCCTTATCATAGGAACCGGAACAGGCGCGGTCACGCATCATTATGAGCGCGGCCAGGGTGCCGGTTCTGTCGCGCCCCTTCATGCAGTGGAAAAACACCTTCCTCCCTGCAGCGCGCTCACTAATTACAAGCTGATAAGCTTCCGCCATCTTTGTCCACGGAAACAGGGTGTCCGTGCCGATGACTCCCACGAAAATTCCCCGTTCATAGCAAGTAATGCCGTACTTTGCGCACATTTCCTTTTCCATGCCGTGGAAATACCGGAGGCTAACCATCGTCTTCACGCCAAGTTTGACAAGGCCGGCGAACTGCCGATCTCCCACCGGTTCCGCGCCGCGGTAAATACCGTCGGAAACCGTTCCAAAATTCCCCGGCAGATCCTCCGCGGTCAAAGTGGAAACACCAGCCTGTTTTGTTGCTCTCCGTTCAGATGATTCGGCAGCGACGCCGACCCCTCCGATAAACAACCCGATAGACAACGATACAAGAACTGTAATATTTTTTTCCATAACCTTATTGTACATGAACCCCAAACCCGGCACCAGGGACTTTAGACCCAGTTGGCATCTAGAACCCGCACACCCCGGTTTTGACAAAAACCAGAGGAGCGCAACTCTAAAAACTTTCCCAAAAAGTCCGCGTCAGCAGACTTTGCGCATGTCGCTGCGCAGCGCGTTTAGGCTGGCGTGAAAACCCGCCACATTTATCTTCAGGGTATTTAGCAATTTTATCACCAGAATAATATGCTCGCCGGAGTCGTAATTTTTTACAAGCGGATGGAATTCGTTCAAGTGCCAGTCCTCCATCATCTTTATCACGGCGTTCTGGGCAGGGATGAGCCAGCAGGAAAGCGCGCCTATTTCAAGGCCGGACTCCACCAGAGCCACGGCTTTTTCCGCGTTTAACGCGTTTGGTGATTTGCGCAGGTTCGTTATAGAGCGGATAACAAGCCGCTTAAGAAGCCGTTCGATGCTGTTGTCCATATACTGCAGCCCGGTATTTTTTATGCGCGGCAGCATACCCCGTATCAGCTCGATCGGCTCAAGCGTGTTGGACAGTTCGTGCTCCTCAAGGTTGGCCATGATAAATTTTCTGGCTCCGGCAACGGCGTCCGCCCGAATCTCCTCCGGCAGGCCGAGCTCCAGAGAATGCCAGTGCTCGATAATCGGCAGATACTCGGAAAAGGTTCTGAAATGCCGCTCTTGGATATCCTGGATTTTATCGCGGTACATGTCTTCCAGAATCGCGCGGCGCGCCTCGGGAATTATATTGCCCATCCCGAAAAACTCTCTGCCCATAATTCTGTCTACTTCCGGACCGACGCCCCCCCACACCTTCTCGGCGTTGATGCCGGAAAGAAACGCAAGCAAAGCCTCAAATTTATCCTCCGGATTAAGCAAGCTGACATAACAGCGCGGCGGCAGCGATTTGGTGAGCGCGGCGAAATACACCGACATAAGTTTCCGCCCGGTCACCTTGTTTTCGGTATCAATAAGCCCTGCACTGAAAGTACAGCCTTCAACCTGGCGGAAAACGGATTTCACTCGGTCAATTCTGAGCGAATACAGTTCCGACTTCCTGCCGGGATTGCGAAACAGGGTCCGCATCCCGAACTCCGCTATCACGTTTTCACCAGACATCATGGACGGACGCACCAGCCGTTCATAAATCACCCTGCCGTTGCCGAACTGCGCGAAATTGGAAGGCGCGGCTTCCAGCCGCGACTTGAACTGTTCCTCAAGCCCGGTATAACCGAACCGGCCGGCAAGTTCAATGGCGCGCGCGGCGTATTTCAGATTCTGAACCGCCTCAATGCGCGAGATGTCGGAAAAAAACCAGCCGCAGCTCGTATACATAAACATGGAATACTTCTGCATTTCCAAAAGGCGCAAAATGGCGGAGGTTTCGTTCCGGTCCGGAGTCTTTACGCAGTTTTTGTTTATAAACCAGGGCAGATTGTGCCCGTCAAGCATAACGCGGATGTAATCATTGCGGGCATCCCAGGCATTGCGGAAGAAACGGGACCCCTCTTTTTCATAGATGCCCGCCAGGGTTGCGTTCAGCCAGTCCAGCGCGGAGCGCATGGGCGCGCGCCAGCGCTGATGCTGCTGGCCCTCCCGTCCGCAGCCGCAGTCTTCCCGCCAACGGGCCACACCGTGCGCGCAGCTCCAGGATGTGCCTTTGCCGTCCTCGCCTGGTTTTATGACTGCCTCCCACAGGGGCGGATGCTGCTCAAGGAAAGCGGCGTAATTGGTTATCTCGAACCCATGTCTCACGAGTTCACCCTTAAACAGGTGGGCCAGCGTCAGGTCGGCAAATTTGCGGTGATGCCCGTAAGATTCACCGTCGGTGGAAATGCTTACCACCTGGTCTTCCTGCGCTTCCGCGTCGAAACAGGCGTTTATGCGCTGGGTCATGGTATAGGAATCGCGCATCACGTCCTCAAACGCGACGGCTTTGGAAACGGGCCCATCATAGAAAAATATCGCTATCGAACGGCCCGGAATCGGCTCGCCGTCCGCGCCGCGGTCGTGCCAGATATAAGGCCGGCGCGGATCAATGGACCCGTTTGAAACGTCAAGCCATTTCTGAGTGCCGCATTTGCGGACTTTCTGCACCTGGGAAGTGTCTAAAATCACATACTTCATGCGCACGTCAATAAGCAGTTTTAAAATATCATCGTTGCACGCCGTCTCCGGGCACCAGAGGGAACTAGGATATTCCCCGAACCGGTGGCGGAAATCCTCGATACCCCATAAAACCTGGGTAAGCCGGTCTCGAAACGGCGCGAGCGGAAGGATTATATGGTTATAGGCCTGCGCGATGCCGTTACCAGCGCCAAGCCTTTTGGCGCTTTTTTTATGCCCGTCCAGTATTTTCTGGTAATCCTCAGGAAAAGCTTTTTCATACCAGGTCAGCAGGGTGGGCCCAAAGTCAAAATTGAGGAATTCGTAGTTGTTGGTAAGATCCGCTATGGCACCGTCCGGCCCGTTTATACGCGCGGTGCCGTTGGGATTATAGCACTCCTCAGCTATCCGTTCGTTCCAATCGTGGGCGGGCGCGGCGGTGGACTGTTCCTCGATGTGATTAAGCCATGGATTTTCACGCGGCGGCTGGTAAAAATGACCGTGAATCACCACAAATTTCCGTCCCTTCGCTTGGCTGGTTTTCATGCTGTCTTCCTCAGGCTTTCCACCCCATGCCGGGAAAGTCCGGCGGCGGGAGAATCAATATAATAGAAGGATTTGCTAAAACGTTTTCTAAAAAGTATTATATTAAATAGAGTAAGCATTCCCAACAGAATATATTGGAGGATTTAAAAAGATGAAGAGGATGACAGCTTTTGCCGTTACCGCTTTGCTGGCCCTGTCCGTGGCTTACGCCGCAGACCAGCCGGAACAAGCCATTGCGCAGGCCGAACCGGCCGCGCCAGCAACCGAAGTTAAACCGCTCGACGTTAAAGCCACGGGCCAGCGCGAGTGGAATTACTTTAAAGGCCAGGCCGAAACGACTGACAAAGAAATGATGACGACCCTGCTCAACGAGCTGGATGCCTGGCTGATAACCTACGCCGATGAAGACACCGGCGACGACGCCCTGCTTTTGAAAGCCGACCTTCAGACCCGGCTTGGCGACACGAAGGGCGCAATCGTCACCTTTATGCGCCATGTTTATGAATATCCGAACTCCGACCTCAGCTTCACTCTGATCAGCAAGCTCAGCCGGATGATAGATAAAAATATCTCCAGTAAACTCAAACCCGCGCTAGAAAAAGTACGCCAGGGCTCGAAAAAAACCACCAAGGCGGAAAGAATGGCGGATTTCCTCATTCAGATGTCGGATGGGGCGCTGGATTATTTTTATGAACCCATGATTCAGGAATTCGAAGCGTTCTTCTCGAAATATCCAGAGTACGGACGCACCGACGAGGTCGTTCTGGCGCTGGGCAAATTCAACGCTTCCCACGCTTTTTATCAGTCGGCGGTGTTCCAGTTTAACGAAATAGCCGCCGTTTATCCGGACAGCCCGCTCAAGGCGCAGGCAAAAGTTCTGGCGGCAAGCGTTTACGAGAACAATCTCCGCCAGTATGACAAAGCGATGGCGCTCTTCCAGTCAATCGTGAACGATTTCCCGAACAGCGACGCGGCCCGCGCCTCCTACGTGCGGATCGCCCAGCTCGCGGAAAAACAGAGCCAGTACACTCTCGCCGTGGAAGCATACCGGACGCTTATCACGAAATACCCCAACACTGAAGACGCCTATACGGCTTTCATTAACGAAGCGGAACTCCTCCGCCAGAAGATGGAAGATCCTACCGGCGCGGTAACGGTTTTGGCCCAGGCCGCGGACATGTTCAAAGGCAACGCGGACAAAAGCGTGAAAGCGCTTACGCTCGCCGCATCCATTGCCGCGAAAGATAAAAAGGATTATGAACTGCAGATAAAAATGCTTGACAGGCTGGTGGCGGAATATCCCGACGCGGAACCTTCACCCCAGGCTCTTTTTGACAGCGCAAGCATCAGCGCGGAATACCTTAAAGACCCGGACCGCGCGGCGCTTAAGTACCAGCAGCTAATTGACCGCTACCCCGGCAATTCGCTGGTGAAAAAAGCGGAAAAAGCCATCAAAAAACTGTCCTCCAATTAAACAGCATTCTTGCAACAAAAAAGCCCCCGTCGTCATGACGGGGGCTTTTCAGTTAATATCGGTTATTCTTCCAGATCCCTGTTCATAAGTTCATTTGACATCCGCACCAGCGCGGGCGGATTAACAGGCTTGAGAACATACTGGTCGCAGCCGGCTTCGAAGCACTTGGTAAACTGCTCCTCATGCGCGGTAATGGCAATAATAGGGACCCTGTGCGCAACATCAATTCCCGCCAGCCGTTCATATTCCCTTATATGTGCAACGGCGTCCAACCCGTTCATGACTGGCATTTCCATATCTATAAGAATAAGGTCAAAGGGCCGTTTTCCTTCAAAGGCGTTGGAAAACGCCATAAACGCCTCAGCCCCGTTCACGGCAATAAGACATTTCGCCTTATCGTGAAAAATTTCCTCAAGATATGAACGGTTGACGAAGTTATCGTCTACAATGAGTATCCGTTTCATTTTCCCTATATCTTCTTAAGCAGCTGCGACAAAGCGTCCGCCTTCTCCGCAATAACCGCCTGCGGCAGATGCCGTTTTATATCGTCTTCCATTTCGCGCACTTTTTCAAAAATCCAGTGCAGCCGCAGATTGGCCGCCGCGCCTTTCATGGAATGCGCTTTCTGTGCGGCACCGTCATAATCACCGCAGCCGACATTCTGCACTATCCCCACCAGCTGTTCACCGGAAATAAGCACAAATTTTTCCACCAGGCCGTCATAAACGGATACCGGCAGATCGCCCAATTCATTCAAAATTCTCAGTTTAACGTCTCTATCCATATAAAGTCCCCCAAGTGCCGTCTAAATGATTATATTAAATTAATCGCTTTTATCCGAAGAAAAAATAACCGAAATTGTTTTCGGATGGGTTTGCGGTGTTATTAATTGTATAATTATAGGCAGCTATGGAAAAGCGGAAAAGCAATCGCAAGCTGGTGAACTATATGGAAGAACTGGCGGCGCAGGAACTGGAACACCTCCTTAAGCGGAGTCCCTATGTTTGCGGCTGCCCCGACTGCCGGGAAGATATCATGGCGATCGCGCTCAACCATCTGCCCGCGAAATACTCCCGGACGGAAGCGGGCGCGGTTTACCTGAAACTGCAGGGACTGGACGGGCAGATCCGCGCCGATATTGCTGCCGAACTTGAGAAAGCCATAGAAAAAGTTAAACGTAATCCACGGCATCACGATTAGACAAAAGCGATTAAGGGAGCATGCATGCCCAAAATATTGATTGTAGACGACGCTATGTTCATCAGGAATATGTTAAAAGAAATCGCCGCCGGCGAAGGCTATGAGATAGTCGGGGAAGCAGAAAACGGAAAAGACGCGATTGAACTGTACAGTAAATTCAAGCCGGATATCGTCACGATGGATATTGTCATGCCGGACGTCGGCGGCGTAGACGGCGGCATAGCCGCGCTAAAGGAAATTATCAAGGCCGATCCCGCGGCTAAAGTCATCATGATTTCCGCCATAGGCCAGCACACTTTCGTAACGGAAGCGATGAAAGAAGGGGCGCGCGATTTTATAGTTAAACCTTTTCAGGCAGAAAAAGTGGCCAGCACCCTGCACAAAGTTTATTGCGAAGGCAATCCATAAAACTTTCCGGACCTAAAAAAACAGAGGGCATGCCGTTGTTTAGGCATGCCCTCAAACTTTAAAACCGCCAGCCGCTATTCGGCCACGGTGAGCACTTCCTCAAGACTGGTAATGCCCGCCTTCACCTTCGCGATTCCGGAATCAAACAGGAACATGGCTCCCTGTTTTTTGCCCATAGCCTGCAGGTCCGGCAGAGGCGCGGACTGCTGGATAAGGTTCGCCATTTCCGGCGTTATGAAAACAACCTCGTAAATGCCAACGCGGCCCCTATAGCCCAGGCCGTTGCACTGTTCGCAGCCGACATGCGTGTAAAGCACGTCCGATTCACTAAACCCGTATTTTCTTATCAGATCCGGAGTGGGCGAGTAGGACTGCCGGCAGTTCGGGCAGAGTTTTCTGATAAGACGCTGGGCTTCCACCACGCGCAAGGTCGCGGAAAGAAGGAAGGGCTCAACGCCCATGTCCTTCAAACGGCTGATGGCGGACAAAGCGTCGTTCGTGTGCAGAGTGGAAAGCACCAAGTGGCCCGTGAGCGCGGCGCGCAGGCAGATTTCCGCGGTTTCGGCGTCGCGGGTTTCACCTAACATGATGATGTCAGGGTCTTGCCTAAGGAAGCTGCGCAGCGCCGTGGAGAACGTCAGTCCCACCTGCGGTTTTACCTGCACCTGGTTAATGCCGTGGAATTTGTATTCGACGGGATCTTCGACGGTCATGATGTTCTTTTCCGGCGAGTTCAACATCTGCAGCGCCGTATAAAGCGTCGTGGACTTGCCCGACCCCGTGGGGCCCGTAACGTACACAAGGCCGTTCGGGCTTTTGATGCCGCGCAAAAACGCTTCAATCTGTTCTTTCTGAAAGCCCAGCGCGCCGAAATCCAGCGGGATTTTGGCTTTGTTTAAAATACGCATAACCATCTTTTCGCCGTACACCGTGGGGCAGGTGGATACGCGCACGTCGATTTTGTTCCCGTTGTACTTCATGGTGAAGGAACCGTCCAGCGGGATGCGTTTTTCCGCGATATCAAGCTTGCTTAAAATCTTGATACGGGAAATCAGCGGCACGAAAAGGCTCTTGGGCGGAGGAGGAACTTCGTTTAAAATACCGTCCACGCGGAAGCGAATGCGGATTTCCTCGGCGTAAGGTTCGACGTGAATATCGCTGGCGCGCTGCTGCAGGGACGTTTCCAACATCTTGCTGACGAAAACCACGACCTGCGTTTCCCTGGTGGCGGGAATGGGCTTGTTAAGATCCAGGACGTCGTCCTCTTCCTCCTCCTGCACGCTGCCGCCGATAAGGCCGGTGGCAAGTTCCTTAACTTCGTCGCGCGCGCCGTAAAGGGCGTTGAGGCCCTCCTGTATGGCCGAAATTGTGCTGACCACCAGGCTGACCCGCAAGCCGGTATAAAGATAAATTTCCTGGACTATGAATATTTCGGACGGGTTTAAAACCACGACCTTGAGAGTATCGTCCTCTCTTTCCAGAGGAACCACCTTGTTCGCGCGGGCAAAACGTTCGGGCAGCAGACGGGCGAGCTCGTAAGCGTTTTCCACGTATTTCATCACGGCCTCGCCGGTGATATAGGGGAGCTTGAAATACTCGCAATACGTCTTGGCGATTTCCTCTTCCGTCGCGGCCTGCTGGGCTATGAGCGCTTCCTCAATGGAAATATTGCTCTTCACCTGCTCAGAAACGATATGTTGAACATTCTTTTCGTCAATGACGGCTTTGTCTATCAGGAGGTCCAGTATTAGAGGTTTTGATTCGTCTGCCATATCAAACTCACGCCGCGCAGGGCAGATAAATTTTCACGGTAGTGCCCTGGCCTTCGGAACTGGTCAGGGTTATATCCCCGCCATGATTCGTAATAATTGACTTGGAAACCGATAGGCCGAGTCCGCTCCCACCGATATTGCTCTTAAGGGAAGGGTTGGCCGCCTTCTCCTGCTCGCCAATAACCCGGTCATAGATCTTTGTGGTGAAAAAAGGCTCGAAAACGCGGTTCAAATTTTCCTTTTTTATCCCGACGCCATTATCCTCAATCTCGATAACGCACATTTTATGGCAAATCTTCCCTATGCACTTCTCCTCGGGGTAGGAACGCACTACAATCCGCCCGTCATGGCGGTCGCGGCCTATGGCGTGGCAGGCGTTGATGATAATATTGATAAGCACCTGCATCAGCTGGTTGGAATCAACGCGGACAAGCAGATTCTCCCGAAACGCGGTCACATAGTCCACATGCTGCTTTTCGACGGGCGGGATATTGAACCATGCGTCCTCTACCATCTGCTCCGGCGACAGCACGGTGCGGTTCGAATCCGTCGGACGCGCGAATTTCAGCAGGTTTTTCACGATACCGTCGGCCCGGAGAGCGGCGTCCTTCACCTTATGCAGAGTAAGTATGATATCGCAGGACTCGCAGACAGGGCACAATTTCGGGAACAGATATTCAATCAAAAGCCGGTTCAGGATAAAAACGGAATCAATTTCAGCGGGCAGAAGCTCCGCTTCCGGCTGTGCCCGGAACTCGTGGGTATGGCGGGCCATATCGGAAAGATCGCCGGACACCTTCGGATTGTTTTTCTTCTCAACCCAGCGGTCGTAAAATCTCATGTCCGCCAGCAAAACGTTGAGCCGTTCCACAGGATCGGCTTTTTCCATGGCGGCAACGGTCATAAGCTCCTGTTCCGCCAGTTTGTCGCACAGTTTGTCCGCGGGGTCGGAGCCCTCAAATTGCGCGGCGGTGAAAAGCGGCGAAACCAGGTCGCGGATCAGCAGATACTCCGCCCCGCCGATGATTATGCTTAAAGGGTTTTTAATTTCGTGGGCGATGCCGGACGAAAAACGCCCGAGGGCGGCCAGCTTTTCGCTCTGCACCAGCTTCGCGTGCGCGTTCTTGATTTCATGATAGGCGTTACGGAGTTCGGCCTGCGCTTTTCTGCGCTCCTCTATTTCTATTTGCAGGAACCGGCTGGTCTTCTCCAGATTCACCGTCTGGTCCACAACCTTCAGTTCCAGGCGGTCCTTTGCGGTAAGCAGTTCGCTTTCCGCCTTTTTAAGGCGCGTTATGTCATTGCCGACGCAAAGAATTTCGTCGCTGCCCCTGCCGCGCTTGATGGCGCGCAGGGTCCAGGAAATCCACACTTCCTGGTTGCCGCGCTTAAAATGCCGGTCTTCCGCCGAAACATAGGTATCGGGACGCGAAATAACGCTCGGGAAAAGACCCATGAGCCGTGAATCCGGCAGGGTAACCAGCCCGAACATGTTTTTGCCCACAATGTCGGCTTCCTTGTACCCGAAAAACTTCTGGGCGAATTCATTAAAGAAAGTGATTGTGCCGTCAGCGGTGGTGCGCAGGATTATGCTGTTCGCGTTCTCCACCAGAATGCGATATTTTTCCTCGCTTTCCGCCAGAGCGCGCTGAGCCTTTTTGGTCTCAGTGACATCCCACATGACAAGCACCGCGCCGGTCACTTTGCTGCCGAACGTTATAGGCGTGGCGCGCGCCCCCACCGAAATAACTCCGCTGCCGTTGAGCTTGGCTAAAACGATATCAAACGGCGCCTTAACCGCGTTATTTGAGCCGATCGCCGCAAACACGGGATTGTTGATGCGCGCGCCGGTCGTTTCGTCGTAAAGCACGCACACCTCGTCAATATTTTTCCGCCGGCACATCTCGGGCGACACAGCGAAAAGAGCGCAGGCCGCCGAATTAAGAAGCCGTACTTCGCCCACGGCGTCAACCACCACAACGGCGTCGCTTATGCTCTGCAGAATAGCGGAATTCCAGACATTCCCTTCATCCGATAAAATGGAAGCGCAGGCCCGTTCCGTGGCGGACAGAAGCTGCTCCTGGGAAAAAGAGGGCGGCACGAGCACGAAAAAGGACCCTTCGCTTTCAGGTTCCCAGGCTTCGGAAACAATGATAAGCCGCGCGCCGGCGTGCACGGCGAAATCAGCCAGTTCGCTGAAGCACGGAGCGCTCCGCTCAATTAAAATCAGTTCTGGGGCAAAGTTCTTGGCTTCATTTAGCGGATCCGACTGGGCGCAAACGACGATAGCGCCCAGAGACTCGAATGTCTCGACCGCCGCGGATGGCGATATTCCCGAAAGCGCGATGAATATCTTTCTTCCCGTGACCATAAAGCATGGCTCCCTGCCTGTTCGGCTCCTATTATTATATATAATTAGAACTAGACTTATGCGCGGTAAATTTGGATAATTTCCTTATGAGAAAAAATACTTTCGCAGTTCTTATCGCCCTTTCCGCGCTGCTGCCGGCAGCCGTTGCCGGAACACAGGACAAGAAAACCGCCCCCGCCCCTGAAAAAACTTCAGCTAAAACGGTGAAAAAACCGGAATATATAAAGAAAGACAGCTATTTTCGCCTGCCGTCATATAAAAGCGGCGAGTTTGTGGACCTGGCGGACATGCAGGGCAAACCCGTACTGATTGCTTTTATCACAACCACCTGCCCCTACTGCAAGCTGGCGATGTCGGCGATGAAGTCTTTTTATAAAACCTACAACAAAAAAGATTTGCAGGTACTGACCGTGGCGTTTGAGCAGGACGCGCAAAGAGTCGCAAATTTCGTAAAAACCTACGAACTGCCGTTCCCGGTGGCGCTGGGAGACGATGAAACCTCCGCCCAATTCCGCATCCGCGGAGTGCCGCAACTGTATCTGCTGGACCGCAGCCACGAAACCGCCGGCATGTGGATGGGCTATAATCAGGCTTACGACTCGTCCATCGCGGGCGCGATTGACACCGTCCTGGCGCCAAAAACCGAACCCAAAAGCGCAGAAGCGGCAGAAGCCAAACCGGAAAAAGCTCCGGCTTCAAAAACCAACTAACTTCCAAACCTCGGCGCTTTCCATGCAGAGGTATACCCTCGGGCCGCGCAGGGCGTTTTGCCGTTTTTGCGCGTCCGCTATAAACCCGCGCAAAGCCCTGTAAGCGCGAACCCGCGCAGGTTCCGGATAACGCAGTTTCCCGTCAAAACCCAGCACCATTTCGGCGTCCAGAATCGTGTTGCCCGGAAAACGCTGTTCGATTACTTTTTTAAGCGGCGGACGGAAACGCAAAGTGCCCAGGCTTAGCCAGGCTATCCGCTCGGCGGGCACGCGCGCGAAAATTTCGTCCGTTACGGCGCGGTAACCGTTTTCCCAGCCGTCATAAAGTATAATCGGGTCAAAATGAAACGCCACACGCCATCCTTTCCCCGCGAGTTCACCCGCCGCCGCCAGACGTTCGGGCAGTGAAGCCGCAAAATGCTCGCAGGCGGGCTGCGGATTGACGGACCAAGCTATGACGATATTTTCGGACGGTTCCATTTTAAGAAACGAACCGATGTTCACGCTTTTGGTTTTAAACTCGAACGTCACGCCTTTTTTCTTGCGGAAACGTTCGGTAATCAGTTCCGACCATCCCGTAATATGGTCAAACACCAGCGAATCGGTGAACTCTCCGCTGCCGATACGGATTTCATCAAACAGCCCCCCGCGCATTTTCTCCGGTTCGATACGGTCTAAAAAATCGTCCGCGTTGCAGGGCAGGGCGAAAGCCGGAAAATTCTGGTATTCCTGCAGGAAACAGTACTCGCAGTCGAAAGGACAGCCGAACCCCAGATTCAGCACATTATAGCCGCAGCACACCGCGTCTTTAGTGCAGGGGCAGGATTTTATGTAATCGTATTTTTCATTAAAAAGAAAAAGGTGTTTATGCCGGTTGTGATAGCCGTTCTGCGTAAAGCCGGTATGTTTCAAAAAATCTTTGGTTTTTTCGATGCGCAAAACTTCCGACTCCGGAAAAAGCGCGGCCGCGCGTTTGGCGAGCGCGGAATTTTCCGCCCCGTTTTCGATATAAACTCGTTCGGGATAAAAATCCTCCGGCCTGAAAAAATCTCCCCCGGAGGGCGGATTATAAACCGCGGCTTGTCCGCTTTCAAGCCTGGGCAGATAGAACGAATCCGGACTTACGCTCCCGTATGACTGCGGATAACGCTTTTTCAAAAGCGCCGCTTTAAGCTGGGGAAATTTCGCGCTCTCAAGCCCACCCAGCACGGCATGCGGGGAACAGTTGTCCCGCTTGGCTATTTCATAGACAAGCCGGACAATTTCCCTCTTTTTGTTTTCTTTTAAGCCGGGAAACAGCTGAACCACGCAGGAAAATGCGTCCATATCAAATGTTTTCATACGCGGACAGAGGGATATTAAAATCCGCGGCTCCGGCGTTTTCCAGAGCCTGCTCGGGAGAGCGTGCACCGCATAAAACCGAGGAAACGCCGTCATGCGCCAAAGCCCAGGCGATAGCGCACTGCGCCGCCGTCGCGCCGTAACCTTTACCCAGCGCCGCCAGGGCGGACGCGGTTTTTGAGGCGGCAGAAAAAGCGCCGTTGCCCGTGCTGTAATGCTTGTAGAAAAACCGCCGAGCGTCGCTTTTGCCGAGCGCGGGCGCGCTTTTGTATTTCGCCGACAGGATACCGCCGGATAAAGGACCGTAGGCGAAAAAAGCCGTTTTCGGCTCGCGGCAGATGGGCAGCACATCCAGCCCTTCTTCCCGCTTCAAAAGCGAAAACTGGTTCTGCGCGGAAAAGACCGGACCGCAATCAAAAGCTTTTTTTAAAAGTTCGGAACCGAAATTGCAGACCCCGATATGGCGGATTTTCCCTTCCTCTTTAAGCCGGAGCAGTTCGGAAAAAGTGTCTTCAAGCGGAGTGTCGGGATCGGGCCAATGCAGCTGATAGATGTCTATATAACCAGTGCCAAGCCTTTTAAGAGACCGCTCCGCCTCGGCACGCACGGACTCCGGTTTAAGATTGCGGTCCACCCGCCCGTCAGGCTTGTTTACCAGCCCGCATTTGTCCGCAATTATGACCGACTGCCGGCGTCCTTTGACCGCCCTGCCGACTATTTCTTCCGCCCTCCCCCAGCCGTAGGCCGGGGCCGTGTCAATCACATTCACGCCGGCAGACAAAGCCGCCAGCACCGCGTCATGGCAAAGTTTTTCGTCGGAGCCGTTCCAATGGTCGGAGCCGAACACCCACGTGCCCAGCGCCACGGCGGATAAGGAAAGGCCGGTCCCTTCAATACGGTTATAGCGCATTTTCCCGTCAGCAGGAGCCGTTCATTGTGTCCACTAATATTTTAAGGAAAAAGAA